>NZ_CP038440.1:2478485-2801126 GCF_004683885.1 Brevundimonas sp. MF30-B
TGGTCGAAGCAGCGGCGCGGCTGAGTCCGGCCGATGCTCCCGACGACGCGCTTTACGACGCGGGGCTGTACTGGTCGCTGGCCGCCGCCCGCGCCGCCGAGCTGGCCGGTCTCGACCCCGCGCGTGTCGCCGCCGATCAGGAGCGCGAGCGCGCAGAGGCCTCGGCTCGCCTCTCCGGTGAGGATCCGGAGGCCCGCGCCACCCTGGCCCGGTGCCGGGCTGCGACGCCCGACATGGGCTGAAATCGATCTACGGCCAAGCCGAACCGGCTCGGCGGCTCTGCGTTTGCATGAACGATCCGGAGCGCGGCGACCTGTGCCGCGACGGGACGATGGAGACTGCAGCGCCCATGTTTGAGTTCGGTCGCGATCTGCGAAAGCTGTTCGCTCAGGCGCGCGAAAGCGATGATCTGGCGTGGCTCGAGCTGATCGGCGTCGATCTTCTGGAAACCGAAGCGCGCCAACAGTCTGTAGACGCCGGACGCGTCTCGTGCCCGCGCCCGTTCGAAGCCGAACTTCGCGCGGCCCGACTGTGGCGGGAGCATGCGCGTCGCGCCGGCAGCAACGGCAGTCTGGAGCGAGCCCAGCGCGCCGCCGCCTACGCCGCTCGGGCGGCAAAGACGGGCGATGAGGCGGCGCGGGCCGCGATCGAGGCGGCGCGGGTCGAACTGCTTCGCTTTGACCTCTGCGGCGGGCTCGGCGCCCTGGCTCGGGCTCTAGGAGGATTGAATCAGGCGGCGGAGCCCAAGTCCGGTCAGACAGCGTTGAGCCTGGCCGCCGCACGGGCCGCCGCCGCCGCGCGACAGGCCCGGCTTGAAGGCTCGGCGGAGATGAAGCGCGCCGCTCTCAGCGCGCTCGACGCCGCCGTGGCCGCTCTGGGCTCCGCGCAGGGCATGGATGAAGACGCCCTGCGGCTGGATCGGGCGTCGCTGGCGCTCGAACTTGGCGTCGAGGCGCGAGACACGGGCTTGTTGGACAGGGCCGGTCAGGACCTTCGGGATCTCGTGCAGGCGGCGTCGCCGGATTATCGGCCCCTGACCCGCGCCCGCGCCCTGGTTCTGTGCGCCGCCGGAATGAGCGCCTTGGCGAACCTTGGCGATCATGTCGAAGCGCGCCGCCAGGCGGATGCGCTGTTCGAGGCTGCAGCCAAGCAGTTCACGCCGGACCACAGCCCTCTGGACTGGGCGGCGATCCAGGTCGTTAGAGCCGAGTCGGGCGGGGCGGACCTGCTGGACCTGGCGCGCGCCGAAGCCCTGACCGCAGGCTCTGGATTGGTGGTGGGCGCCCTCGCCGCCATCGCCCGCTGGCGCGAGGAGGCCCGGCTCGCTGAGGCCGACGGCGATCTGGCGGGGCTGGCGACGCTGGAAGCCCGGCTTCTGGATCGACTGCGCGCGGGCCCCAGCGCGCTGGACTGGGCAGGCGCCCAGGTGGCCGTGGCCGAGACCGCCCTGGCGCGCCAGCGGCTGACCGGCGCGCAGCCGCACGCCTTGGGTTTGATCTTGGCTGAGGCTGCGCTCTGCGCGCGCGAACAGGCGGCGCCCCTTCTGGCTTGGCGCGCCGAACGCCTGCTGGATTCGGCCGTCGTCCCCTAGCCGCCCATGGCGACGAAGGCGCCGTTCAGCCAATCGGGCTTGCCGTAGCGAAGCGGCCGGCCGTCCTCGACCACCACGCGCCCGCCGGCGGCCTCCAACACCGCCTGGCCGGCCGCCGTATCCCATTCCGACGTGGGGCCGACACGCGGATAGACGTCGAACCGACCTTCCGCCAGAAGGCAGAACTTCAGCGAAGAATCCATGCCCTGCCAGCGGCGGCAGCCGTGCCTCGCCGCAAGCCGGGTCGCCTCGTCATCGGTCAGGCTGTGGCTCAACAGCGCCACGCCCTCGTCCGGTCGAGGCCGCACCCGGATCGGCCGCCAGGCCTCGCCGTAGGCTCGCCGGAACGCCCCGCCGCCCGGCGCCCCCGAGCGCCAGGTGATGCGGGTCGCGGGCGCGCTGACCACCCCGGCTACAGGCGCGCCGTCCACGATCAGGGCGATGTTGACGGTGAAGCTTTCGCGGTCCTGGACAAAGCCCTTGGTGCCGTCCAGCGGATCGATCAGCCAGAAGAGCGGACCTGGCGCCGGCGGACCGTTGGCGGCGCAGTCCTCTTCGGCCACGGCGGGCACGGCCGGCCACAGTTGGCGCAGCCGCGACAGGATCAGCGCCTCCGCCTCTCGGTCGGCCTGGGTGACCGGGCTGTCGTCGGCCTTTGCCTGCGCTGTCACCCCCGATCGCCAATAGGGCAGTATGACTTCGGCGGCGGCCTCGGCGATCTCTGAGAGAAGCTCGGCGAGTTCGCCCGAGGCGAGGTCCTGTGACAGAGAGCGGCTCATCCTCGCTGGATAGACCATTCGCCCGGTTCCCCGAAACGACAAATCAGGGCACGGTCCGCGCCATGCTCGACACGCCTGAGACCCCGCCCGCCGCCGCTGCTTCCGCCCTGCCCGAAGGCGTTGATCTTGCCGCCCTGGTCGCGGGCAAGCTGTGCCACGACTTCATCAGCCCGGCCGGCGCGATCGCCTCTGGCCTTGACCTGCTGGACGATCCGTCGGCGGCCGACATGCGCGACGACGCCCTGGCCCTGATCAGCCAGTCGTCGCGAAAGATGGTGGCCCTGGTGCACTTCGCACGGGTCGCCTTTGGCGCCTCCACAACCAGCGAAAGCTTCCGCACCGATAGCTTGCGCGATCTTGTCGCAGGGTTGAACGAGGGTGGACGCGCCGAGCTGCGCTGGCGCATCGACGATCAGACTGTGGACAAGTCTGCGGCGCGGACCCTGGTCAATCTCGCCTGGCTCACACTCGCCGCCCTGCCGACCGGCGGCGTCGCGACGGTGACGGCCCGCAGCGAGAACGGCCGTCTCGTCTTGGCTGGTCTCGCCGAGGGCCCCCGCGCGCGCCTCAAACCCGAGGCTGTGGCGGGATTCAAGGGCCAGGCGCTGACCGAGGGGCTGCAGGGTCAGTGGATCCAGCCCTACTGGCTGTGGCTGACCGCGCGCGAAGCCGGCGGGCGGCTGGCGGCGACGGTCGAAGACGGGCTGGTGACCATCTTGGCCGATCTGCCGCAACAGGGTTGATTCCAACCGCTCGTTAACGCCTAGGGTGCGATCCTTGAATCGAGTATCGCGGGCGCCGGTCCGCGCCCTGGATCGTTGTTCGTGAACGTCAGAACCTGTCTCATCGTCGACGACAGCCGGATCATCCGCAAGGTGTCCAGGCGGATCGTCGAAGGGCTCGGCTTCGAAGTCGACGAGGCCGGCGACGGCGCCGAGGCGCTGGCCTATTGCTCCGCCATGATGCCCGAACTGGTTCTGCTGGACTGGAACATGCCTGTGATGGACGGCATCACCTTCCTGCGCCGGCTGCGCGCCCAGCCGGGCGGCGAGCGCCCCAAGGTGCTGTTCTGCACCATCGAAACGGCGGTGGAGCGCATCCAGGAAGCGCTCGAAGCCGGGGCTGACGACTACGTCATGAAGCCCTTCGACGGCGAAATCCTGCAATCCAAGCTGGCCGAGGCGGGGGTTGCATGACACCCGAGGACTTCGCGCGTCTGCAGAGCTTGACCGCCGCCCGAGCCGGCCTGCGGCTGACGCGCGACCGAATGCACCTGGCCGAGCACCGCCTGGGACCCATCGCACGCCGCGAGGGTTTCGCCAGTGTCGAGGCCCTCTTGGCCGTCCTGTGGGAGCGACAGGCCGACACCTTGGGCTGGTCGGTGGTCGAGGCCCTGCTGAACGCCGAGACCTGGTTCCGGCGCGATCGACAGCCGTTCGACACCCTGGCGCGCGAGATGCTGCCGGCCCTGGGCCAGGCGCGCGGCCGGGCGGTGCGCATCTGGGCCGCTGGCTGTTCTACCGGTCAGGAGGCCTATTCCCTCGCCCTGGCCGCGGCCGACGCGGGCGTGAGCGCCGAAATCACCGCCGTCGACCTGTCGCAGCGCGCGATCGAAAAGGCGCGCAGCGGGCTGTACACCGCCTTCGAGATTCAGCGCGGCCTGTCGGCGGCGACCATGTTGCGCGGCTTCCGCCCCGAGGACGACCAGTGGCGCGCCCGCGCCGAACTGCGCGCCTCCATCGCTTTCGATCGCGCGAACCTGCTGGATGAAACGGCCGACGCCGCGCGCTACGACGTGATCTTCTGCCGCTATGTGCTCAGCGACATGGAGCCCGCGCGCCGGGCGCAGGTGCTGGACTCAATAGAGGCGCGTCTGATGGACGACGGCTGCCTCTTCCTGGGTCTAGGCGAGCGGCCTGACGGCGAGACGGTGGCCTTCCGCCCCGTGGTCGGCCGCGAGGGCCTGTATGTGAAGGCGCCGACCCGCTTCAGCCGCGCGGCCTGATCCGCGACGATCATCGCTTGCATCGCCGTGGGATGAGAGGCTGACTGCGGCCTCTGTTTCGGGGGAGGCGGCGATGGCGCGGTTGGGACTTCTGATCGGGGCGATGCTCCTGGCGCTAGCGCTGGCGATCGTCAGCCTGCAGACGCCGCGCCCCCTGCCCGCCGACGCGCCCGCGACCCAGTTTTCGGCCGCGCGCGCCATGGTCGACATCCGCGAGATCGCGCGGAACCCTCACCCTGTCGGTTCGGCGGATCACGCGCGGGTGCGCGACCTGCTCCTGATCCGAATGAATGAGCTCGGCCTGTCCCCAGAGACGCAGACGGGGGTGCTGTCGCCGGCGGCCGTGCGGCGGCTGGAGCGCGACGGTCGGCCCGAGGCGGCCTTGGCCGGCGTGACCAATCTGATCGGCGTGCTGCCGGGTCGGGACCGTCAGGCCCCGCCCCTGTTGCTGATGGCGCACTACGACACTGTGCCGGGTTCTCCGGGCGCTGCGGACGACACGACGGGCGTCGCCGCCATTCTTGAGATCGTCCGAGCCTTGCGTGCGCGCGGCGAGACGGCGCGCGACGTCGTGGTGCTGTTCACCGACGCCGAGGAGTTGAACCTGGACGGCGCGCGCGTTTTCTTCAGCGAGCATCCGCTGCGCGACCGGATCGGCGCCGTGATCAATCTGGAGGCGCGCGGCGGCGGCGGACGCGCCCTGATGTTCGAAACCGGGCGCGGCAACGGCGAGACGGTCGCCCTGCTGGCCCGCGCGGCGCCTCGCGCCACGGGCGGGGTCATCTCCAACGCCCTGGCCGTGTTCATGTACGAAAACATGCCCAACGGCACCGATTTCACAGTGTCCAAGGATCGCGGAATCGGCGGTCTGAACTTCGCCTTCATCGGTCGACCGTCGCACTATCATTCGCCGGTCTCCACGGCGGAGGCGCTGGACGAAGGCAGTGTCCAGCACATCGGCTCTCAGGCGCTGGAGGCGGCGGACCTGCACGCCAACGCCCCGCGCCTGCCATCCGCCACGCCCAATGTGGTCTATTCGGACCTGTACGGAAAAGTCTTCGTGCGCCATCCGGTCAACGTCGGCTGGGCGCTGTGGGCGCTGGCCGCCGGCCTGGGGGGCTTCGCGGCCTGGCGCGCGCGCCGAGGCTCAGGCCTGACGCTGGCCGACCTGGGCAAGGGCGCGCTTACGGGGATTTGGCTGGTGGCCGCCGGCCTGGTGGCGACCCAGGCTGCGCGCGTGCTGGCGGGGCCGCTGACGGGACGGATCGGATCAGCGGACGCCTATTACACCCTGCTGCGGCGACTGCCGTGGATGGAGGCTGGCGCGGCTCTGGCGGTGCTGGCGGCGGCGCTGATGCTGCTGGGCGGTCGTGGGGGCGTGTCCTCCCGGCTGACGGCGCTGGTGCTGGCCGTTCTGGCGGTGCTGGCCCTGGGCCTCGGCGGGTTCAGCCCGGTGATAGCCGGCGCCACGGTGGCGGCCGTGGGCCTGTCGCTGTGGCCGCGTGGGCCGGCCTCGACGTGGGGCGGCTGGCTCGGGCTGATCGGTCTCGTTCTGCTGCTTGCGGCGCCCTTGCAGGCCGTCGCGCCCGAGGCCGCCTTCCTGCTGATCTGGCCGCTGGTGGCCGCCGCCTTCGCCGCGGCGCTGGCGGCGCTGATCGACGTGCGGCTGGAGCGTTGGCTCGCCCTGATGCCTGCGGCCGTGCTGGCGGTGCTGACCGGCGGCTGGCTGATGAGCCTGGGCCACAGCGCCTTCCTGGGCGTCGGCATGGACCTGCCGGGCGTACTGGCCCTGATGGGCCTGCTGATGCTGCTGACCCTGCGCCCGCTGGCGGCGTCCGCGCGCTTCGCCAGGCCGATGGCCGTCGCCGCCGCGATCAGCCTGATCCTGGCGCTGGGCGTCAGCGGCGCCGCCCGGGTGATCGAACCCGAGCGACCCGCCGCGACGGCTTAGCCGCCATCGGTCCACACGGTCTTGTAGAGGTCGAAACGGCGGTCGCGCAGGTTGCGCACCGTGCCCTGCGACTTGGCCCAGGCCAGATCCGACAGGTCCAGGTCGGCCACGGTGACCGTCTCCACGTTTTCCGACGCCTCGGCCGCCACGCCATCGCGCGCGAACGGGAAATCGCACGGCGTCAGGATGCAGGACTGGGCGTACTGGATGTCCATGTTCTCGACGTTGGGCAGGTTCCCGACATTGCCCGACAGCGCCATGTAGCACTGGTTCTCGATCGCCCGGGCCTGGGAGCAATAGCGCACCCGCAGATAGCCCTGACGGTTGTCGGTGCAGAAGGGCACGAAGAGCATCCGCGCGCCCTCGTCGACCAGGCGCCGCGCCAGCTCCGGAAACTCCGAATCGTAGCAGATCAGCACGCCGATGGGCCCGCAGTCGGTCGGAATGGCGTGCACCTTGTCGCCGCCCTTGATGTTCCACCAATGCCGCTCGTTCGGCGTTGGGTGGATCTTCTCCTGCGCATGGACCGAGCCGTCGCGCAGGAAGACATAGGCCACATTCTGTATGTCGCCGTCGTCGGTGCGCGTGGGGTGCGAGCCGCCGATGATGTTGATGTTGTACTCCACCGCCAGCTTGCGCAGCGCCTCGGTGAAGCGCGGCGTGTAGCGGGTCAGCGCCTCGATGGATTCGGCCGGCGTCAGCTTCTTGGACTCCAGCGACAGCAGCTGGAGCGTGAAAAGCTCGGGAAACACCACGAAGTCTGAGCGGTAGTCCGACGTCACATCGACGAAGTATTCGATGTTGGAGATGAATTCGTCGAAGCTCTCGACCTTGCGGGCCTGCAGCTGGACGGTGGCGACCCGCACCGTCTCCTTGGTGGCGAAGGCCGCGCCCTTGCCGGTGACCTCGGCGTAGTACGGGTTGCGCCACACCATATGCGCCGCATTGCCGCGCGATTCCTTGTCCGAGCCGAGATAGTTCTTCAGCACCCCGATGGGCTCGAAACCCGAACGCAGGTGAAAGCCGATGACCGGGTCGTTCGCCTTGCGGGCCGTGACCGCGTCCAGATAGGCCTCGGGCTCGGGATAGGGGTTCTTCTTCTTCGACAGACCGGGCATGCGGCCGCCGAAGACGATGCCCTTCAGGTTCTGGGCCTCGCACAGGTCGCGGCGCGCGTCATACAGGCGCTGGCCGATGCGCAGGCGGCGTCGGTCCGGATCGACGCAGACCTCCATGCCGTAAAACCAGTCGCCGGTCGGATCGTGGCGCGCCGCATAGCCGCCGCCCGTGATCTGGGTCCAGGTGTGCGGCCCCATGGCGGCCGCCTCATCGATGCGGAAGCCGGCCGCATAGCCGACGATGTCGCCTTCGTATTCCACGACGAACTGCCCGTCGGGAAAGGCCGATATCTGGCCGCGCAGCATGCCAGGCGTATAGGCCGGCATGTCCTTGTAGACCTTGGCCACCAGCGCGCTGATGGCGTCGATGTCCGACAGGCGGGCGTTGCGAATTGTGAGGACGGCGGGACGGCTTTTCTTTGTCATGGCGTCCGAACGCACAGCTTGACCATTGGATCACCCTGCACCGCCGTCGACGCCTATTTCTCGTTGTCAGCGAACCATTTCACAATGGCCGGCATGTCGCGCTCGAAGCCGCCTGGCACATAGAGGTTCAACACGCCCGCTCGCTTGCCGGTCCGGTTGGCGAAGTCGTGAGTGACGCCCGGCGCGGCGCGCACGAAGGATCCCGCTTCGGCGTCGATCCAGTCCTCACCGAGACGGAAGCTCATCACGCCTTCGATGACGTAGAAGATGTCGTCGTTGGCCTCGTGGCTGTGCGGGCCAGGCCCTTCGCTATGCGGCTCCAGCCACCATTCAGAAATGGAGTAGGCCGCGCCCGTCTCGTCCTCGTCGGCCTTGAACACGGCGCGCATGGCGCCCATCGCATAGGTGCGGCCCTCACCGGGACCGAGCACGATCGGTCGAGTGCGTTGGTCAGTCATGCACATTCCTCTCCCTTGCGAACTTGCGCCGGGTTCGATGCGTGCGCAACTACACTCCAGACCGCTTCCGACGCCGGGCGGCGCCAGGTTCGTTGCTCGGCCGCATCTGATTTCAGACTATTCACACCATTCGGACGCTCTTTTTTTCGTCTGAACCCCGCTCGAAAGGCCCGTCATGCCCATCGCCGCCCGCGCCTTCGCCGCCACCGCCGCCGACAAGCCGCTGACGCCCTACAACTTCGACCGGCGCGATCCGGGCGCGGACGATGTGGCGATCGAGATCCAGTTTTCCGGCATCTGCCATTCCGACCTGCACATCGTGAAGAACGATCTGGGCGGCACCCGCTATCCCATCGTGCCGGGTCACGAGATCGCGGGCGTGGTCACCGCAGTCGGTGCGAACGTCAGCCGTTTCAAGGTCGGCGACCGCGTCGGCGTCGGCTGCATGGTCGACAGCTGCCGCCAGTGCCGCCCCTGTCAGGAAGGCGAGGAGCAGTACTGCGTGCCGGGGATGACCCAGACCTACGGCTCAGCCGATCCCAAGGGCGCAGCGGTCGGACAGACCATCACCCAGGGCGGCTATTCCAGCGCCATCGTGGTGGATCAGAACTACGTGCTGCGCATCCCCGACAGCCTGCCGCTGGACGCCGCCGCGCCCCTGCTGTGCGCGGGCATCACCACCTATTCGCCACTGCGCCACTGGAAGGTGGGGCCAGGCTCCAAGGTCGCCGTGGTGGGGCTGGGCGGGCTGGGCCACATGGCGGTCAAACAGGCTGCGGCCATGGGGGCGGAGGTCACCGTGCTGTCGACCTCGGACCGCAAGAAGGCCGACGCCGAGCGCATGGGCGCCAAGCATTTCCTGATCAACTCCGACAAGGCGGCCATGGCGGCGGCCGCCGAGAAGTTCGACCTGATCATCAACACCGTCTCGGCTACCCACGAGATCGCCGGCCACCTGAACCTGCTGGCCAAGGACGGGACCATGGTCATGCTGGGTCTGAC
The DNA here is from genome assembly GCF_004683885.1 of Brevundimonas sp. MF30-B. Taxonomy (NCBI): domain Bacteria; kingdom Pseudomonadati; phylum Pseudomonadota; class Alphaproteobacteria; order Caulobacterales; family Caulobacteraceae; genus Brevundimonas; species Brevundimonas sp. MF30-B. Next base: position 2,487,816 of record NZ_CP038440.1, read on the forward strand.
CACCGAGGGCCTGCCTGTGTTCGCCATGCCCCTGCTGTGGCGTCGCCGCAGCGTCGCCGGCAGCCTGATCGGCGGCATCCGCGAGACCCAGGAGATGCTGGACTTCTGCGCCGCCAACGACATCGCCTGCGACATCGAGGTCATCGCCCCGGATCAGATCAACGAGGCCTACGCTCGGCTGGAGAAGTCCGACGTCCGCTATCGCTTCGTCATCGACATGTCGCGCCTGGACGGTTGAGGCCGAACCCTTCCCCGGTCTAAGTCTTAAGACGAAGGCCGCGCGTCAGACGCGGCTCTAGCGGGAAAAGGAAACACCATGGCACGAGTGGCCCTCGTCACCGGCGGAACGCGCGGCATCGGCAAGGCGATCGTCCAACGCCTCAAGGAAGACGGCATGGCGGTGGCTGCGGGCTATTCCGGCAACGTCGACGCAGCCGAGGCGACGGCCCGCGAGCTGGGCGTCATGGTGGTCAAGGGCAACGTCGGCTCGTTCGAGGACTGCGAGCGCGCGGTGCGCGAAGTCGAGGCCGAACTGGGCCCTATCGACGTGCTGATCAACAACGCCGGCATCACCCGCGACGGCTTCTTTCACAAGATGACCCACGACCAGTGGTCTGACGTCATCCGCGTGAACATGGACTCGGTCTTCAACATGACCCGCCAGGTGATCGGGGGCATGCGCGCCCGCGGCTTCGGCCGCATCGTCAACATTTCCTCGATCAACGGCCAGAAGGGTCAGATCGGCCAAACCAACTATTCGGCCGCCAAGGCCGGCATGATCGGCTTCACCAAGGCCCTGGCGCTGGAAAACGCGCGCAAGGGCGTGACCGTGAACTGCATAGCGCCCGGCTACATCGACACGGAGATGGTAGGCGCCATGGACGAGAAGGTGCTTGCCGGCATCGTGGCCCAGATCCCGGTCGGACGGCTCGGCAAAGGTGAGGAGATCGCCGACATGGTCAGCTGGCTGTCGGGCGAGCGTGCCGGATATGTCACAGGCTGCACATTGTCGTTGAACGGCGGTCAATACCTGGTCGGCTAAGGCTCCTCCCGCCCAAAATCCGCCGCGCGGGAGTTTCACCAAGTCGATCATGATGTTCTGGGGCTTGCACAGGTCGGCGTCGACGCCGTTCTGGGCCGCGATGGCGTTCGTCGTCATCGCCGGCGGGCTGTCGCTCGCCCCTTCCCCGGCTTCTGCTCAGGTGGAATCAAACGCCCAGGCCCAGCAGAGCCGCTCGTTGCGCGACCGCTTCTTCAGCCGCAACCTGCCACCCGTTGGCCGATACACGGCCGAGAACGGCCAGACCTTCGTCCTCGACCGCTCGGGATCGACGTCGCTGCTGCGGTTCGACCGCAGCCTCGAGACCTGGGCGCTGCGCTCCTCGACCGCTCCACGCGGCGACGTGCTGTATCGCAACGATGCGGGACAGCTGGTCCTGCGCGTCACGCCCGACGGCGGCATGACCCTTTACGGCCCGCGCGCGCCGCAGGGCTCGCCGGTGTCCATGGTCGGTCCCGGTGAGAGCCTGGAGCCGCCGGCGCTCGGCCCTTTCCAGCTCCACAGCCTGATGCTGCGCCGATCCTCCATGCTGAACGAGGCCTTGGGACACCTGGTGCAGGTGAACCTGTCGGGCGATCGCTCTGAGGCCCTGGCGGTCGATGCGCTGATGGTGACCACCGACGCTGTGCTACGCATGGCCCGATCGGTCACGGCGCGGGGCCGGCTGTCGCGGCTCCGGGTCATCACCATCGTGGAAGGCAACCGCGCAAACGTCACCTACAGCAATGGCGAACTGCGCGTGACGACAGACCCCTCGCGCGGCGCGGCCGGAAAGCCTTCATCCGCGCGGATCATCGAAGCCTTCGCCGAATAGTCAGCCCTTGAAGGCGTCCTTGGCGGCGCGTCGGGCAGCGAACTCCTGCACATCGCGAGCCGTGAGGAAGGGGTTGAGGCGCTTCTCCACCCCGATCGTCGTCGGCACCGTCGGCTCGCCCCGGTCCCGCGCCGCGAAAATCGCCTCGGCGTGCGCTTGCATCGCCGCGCTGTCATCCAGGCTCAGGGCGAACCGGGCGTTCGACGCGGTGTATTCGTGCGCGCACCACACGGCCGTCTCGTCCGGCCAGGCCGCGAGGGACTGAAGGCTGGTCCACATCTGCTCGGGCGTACCCTCGAACAGCCGCCCGCACCCTAGGGCGAACAGCACGTCGCCCACGAAGGCGGCCTGATCCCGCTCCGAGCGATAGACCACATGGCCCAGGGTGTGGCCGGGGGCCTCGGTTACTTCGAAGCGCGTCGCGCCCAGTTCGACCCCGTCTCCGCCCGCCACGACGCGATCCAGCGGCGCGGCGCGGCGAACCTCCTCCGGCCCCACGATCTCGCAGCCGGTCTCGGCCTTCAGCCGTTCGTTGCCGGCGGTGTGGTCGGGGTGCCAGTGGGTGTTCAGGATCATGTCCAGCCCGCCCCAGCCGCTGGCGTGCAGATCGGCCAGGATCGCGTCTGCGTCCGGCGCGTCGACCGCCGCCACAAGCCCCGTCTCGGCGTCGCGGATCAGGAATCCGTAGTTGTCCGACAGGCAGGGGAAGAGGCGCACATCCAGGGTCATTCGCGCATCCTAGCAGGCCGGGCCGCATCGGGCCTATACTGGCGGCAATGCGGCGCTCCATCGACGAGTTGCGGGCCTTCTACGGCGAGCCGGCCGGCGCGCTGGCGCGACGCATGCTCGCGCGACGCCTGGCCGAGGCCTGGGGCGAGGCGCCGAGCTGCGACGTGCTGGGCATAGGCTACGCCACCCCGTGGCTGGACGCTTTCGTTGGCGCACGGCGCATCGTCGCCGCCATGCCCTCGGGCCAGGGGGTCGAGGCCTGGCCGGGCGTCGGGCGAAACCGCACCCTGCTGGTCGACGACCGCCGCCTGCCCTTCCCGGCCGGCTCCTTCGACCGCATCCTGCTGATCCACGCTCTCGAAGAAGCCGACGACGCTGCAGCCCTGCTGAACGAGGCCGTCCGCGCCCTGGCCCCGGCGGGGCGGATCATCCTTGCGGCGGCGGCGCGCGGCGGCTTCTGGGCGCGGTCGGAAAACACGCCCTTCGGCCACGGCCGGCCCTTCACGCGCGGGCAGTTGGAAAAGCTGGTGCGCGCCGCCGGGCTTGAGCCGACCGCCTGGTCCCAGACCCTGTACGCCCCGCCCTGGTCGCCGCTGCTGCGGTTCGCTGACACCTTCGAGCAGGTGGGACGCCGCGTCGCCCCCGGCGCCTCGGGCGTGATCCTGCTGGAAGCGACGCGTCAGGCCTACGCCCGCATTCGCCCGTCCGCCCAGGCCAAGCCCGCTCTGTCGGCGCCGGTCCTGTCGCCCGCGACCAGAGGGGCGCTGGATAGCGCGCGCGAACGGCATTAAGCGGGGCCCATGCACCGACTGATCCTGATGCGTCACGCCCACGCCGAGGCCTCCGGCGGAGACGGCGGAGACCGCGCCCGCCCCCTGTCGCCTCAAGGCCTGGCCGACGCCGCCCTGATGGGCCGGGCCCTGGCCGAACGTGGCCTGAAGCCGGACCTGGCCATTATCTCCTCGGCCATGCGCACGCGCCAGAGTTGGGACGCCGCGCACGAGGCGCTGGGCGATGTCGAGGTGCGGATTGAGCCGGCCCTGTACAACGCCGAGAGCGAGACCCTGCGCCGCCATGTCGAGGCCGCAGAGGAGGAGGCCGGCTGCCTGCTGATCCTGGCGCACAATCCGGGCGTCCATCTGTTGGCGCACGACTATCTGGTTGAGGGCGCCGCCTCGCCGGCGATGATGGAGCGGCTGGCCGGATTTCCGACCGGCGCGGCGGCCATCTTCTCGGTCGACGCGGCGGGCCGGCCGACCTGCGAAGGCTTCCTGACCCCGCGAGACCTGGGCGGAGGCGCGGCGTGAGCGAGACCGAGGCCTTCAAGATCATGGGCCGTGACGACTGGACGGCCTTCCAGGCCGCCGGCGCCTATTGCGGGTCCGAGGTCGATCGGGCCGACGGCTACATCCACATGTCGACCGCCGGCCAACTGGCCGAGACCGCGCGACGCCACTACGCCGACCGACGCGACCTGGTGATCCTGACCGTGGACCTGGCGCCGCTGGGCGAAGCGATGAAGTGGGAGGCGTCGCGCGGCGGCGCCCTGTTCCCGCACCTGTTCGCCGACCTGCCCCGGACGGCGGTGACGCAGGCGCGGGCGGCCGAGGTCGTGGACGGCGAGATCGTCTGGGGCGAACCGGCGTGAGCCTTCTGGACCTGGGAACCGACCTGCTGCGTCGGCTCGACCCCGAGACGGCGCACCGCGCCGCAGTACGTGGTCTGGCGCTCGTGCCCCCGGCGTCGAACACCAGGCCGGACCCAATCCTGGCCACGGGCCTGGCGGGGCTGCAACTGCCCTCGCCGGTGGGTCTGGCCGCAGGTCTGGACAAGGACGGCGAGGCCATCGGCGGCCTGTCGCGACTGGGCTTCGGCTTCGTGGAGTGCGGCTCGGTCACGCCTCGAGCTCAGGACGGCAATCCCAGGCCCCGGCTGTTCCGGCTGACCGAAGACCGGGCTGTCATCAACCGCATGGGCTTCAACAACCGCGGGCTGGAGGCCTTCGCTGCGCGGCTGAGCCGCCGGCCGCCCGGCGTTATCGTCGGCGCCAATCTGGGGGCCAACAAGGATACGAAGGACAGGGCGGCCGACTACGTCGCCGGCCTGAAACGGCTGGCGGGACTGGCCGACTATTTCACGATCAACGTCTCCTCGCCCAACACCCCCGGCCTGCGTGCGCTGCAGGGGCGCGAGACGCTCGACGACCTGCTGGGGCGAGTGGCCGAGGCGCGGGGACCGCAGCCGGTCTTTCTGAAAATCGCGCCGGACCTGACCCCCGACGAGATCCGCCTGATCGTCGAGGCGGCCCTGGCCTGGGGCGTCGACGGCCTGATCGTGTCGAACACCACGCTGGAGAGGCCAGCCGAGCTGACCTCGCCCCAGCGCGCGGAGAGCGGCGGCCTGTCGGGCGCGCCGCTGAAACCTATCGCGCGTCGCGCCCTGGCCGCCGCCGTCGAGGCCGCGCAGGGCCGTCTGCCGCTGATCTCGGCCGGAGGGATCGACAGCGGTGAAGAAGCGCTGGCCCGCCTTCGCATGGGCGCCTCGGCCGTGCAGTTGTACTCAGCCTTGGTCTACAGCGGACCCGGCCTGGTGCGGCGGATCAACGCGGACCTCGCCAAACGCCTGCGCTCCGAGGGTTTCTCCAGCGTGGCGGAGGCCGTCGGAGCCGGCCGTTGACGGAGCATTAGGGCCGCTGGTGGATGGTGCGGACCTGGGCGACCCTGCCCGCTGGAACACCGATGCCGAAGACCTACACCTCTCGACAGGAAGGCTGGGCCCCCGCTCTTCGCCAGCGCCGCAAGGCGCTGCTGCAAAGGCTGTGCATGGGGGCGGCCAGCGCCCTGGTCTTCAGCCCGCTGATCGGCTGGACCTATGCGGCTGTCTGGGTCGGTCTTTATTTTCTGATCCAACTCCTGGACCTGTGGATATTCCAGCCCATCACGAGCGGCCGTACGGACGAAATGGGCCCGGTGCGGTCCATCCTGGGCGGCTCGATGCTGGCCCTGAACTCCGTGTTCTTCGGTAGTCTAGCGATCCCGCTGTGGATCGCCGGCGGGCCCATGGGCGGCATATGCGCGGCTATCCTGCTTTGCGCCGGTTCGATCTATTCGATGATCAATGCTCCAGCCTCGCCTCGAGTGCTGGTTCTGACGACGGCGCCGCATTTCGTCTATCTCGGCAGCCTGCCGGTCATGATGAAGATCTACGCGGCGCCGCCCGGCTTCGTCACCGCCGTTTCCGTCGCGGTCGCCGTCTATGCGATGTTCTGCATCTCGACCTGGCGGAAGTTGAACAAGGCTTATCTGGCCGAGGCCGAGGCTCGCCTTGACGCCGAAAGACGACGCCAGGAGGCCGAGCGCGTGCTCGCGGAGCGCAGCGCCTTCCTGGCGGCGGTGGGGCATGATCTGCGAACCCCGATCGGCGCCATTCTGACCGGTGCGAGCGAGTTGAATCACGGCGACGCGGGCGCGAGAGCCAACGCCGCGCTGATCACGGACGCTGGTCTGATGATGAAGGCTTTGCTCGACGACCTGCTTGACCACGCCAAGCTGGACGCAGGGCGCATGCGGGTCGAGGCGGCGGATTTCGATCTGCGTCAACTGCTGGCGCAGACGGTCCGACTGTGGACAGGCGTGGCCAGGGACAAGGGTCTGCGCCTGCGGATCGAGGGCGCGAGGACTGTCCCTCGACTGGTGCGGGGCGACGCCATGCGTCTGCGTCAGGTGCTGAACAATCTCATCTCCAACGCGATGAAGTTCACAGTCGACGGCTCCATAACCCTACGGCTGCGCGCCTGGGCCGAGGAGCCGTCTGGCACCGCCATCGTGGTCGAGATCGCCGACACGGGCCCAGGCATGACGCCTTCCCAGTTGGCGCGCCTGTTCAAACCTTTCGACCAGACCGCCGACGGCGTCAGCGCCCAGTTCGGCGGCACCGGCCTGGGGCTGGCCATCAGCCGCGACCTGGTTGAGCTGATGGGCGGCCGGCTGACGGCGCGGAGCCGCCCCGGCCGGGGTGCAAGCTTCACCGTCGCCGTGAGCCTGGCCAGCGCCGAGAGCGACGTCATCGCGGCGCCTGCACATGACGAGCGCCGAGCCAACGTCGCAAAAGCCCTGGCCGCTCGGCCGGCGCCGCCGCCGGTCCAGTCCCTGCCCGGCGAAGACGTCGCAGCAGCGATCAACAGCCCGGCTGAGCCCGCCGACGAAGACATCGAGGACGCCGAACGTCCGTTGCGGGTGCTGGTCGTGGACGATCACGACATCAACCGGCGCGCCGTCCAGCTGATCCTGCAGCCGCTGGGCTGCGACATCGCGACGGCGGTGGACGGGCTGAAGGCGCTAGAGATTTCGGCGACGGAGCCGTTCGACGTCATCTTCATGGACGTGCGGATGCCGGAGCTGGACGGCCGCGAGACGACGCGACGGCTGCGCGCGGGCGGCGGGATCAACGCCGCGACCCCGGTGATCGCCGTCACTGCGGACACCGCGCCCGAGGACGTGGCCGCCTGCACGGCCGCCGGCATGAACTATTTCGTCTCCAAGCCCCTGACGCCGGCCGCCCTGATCGGCGCGCTGAATCAGGTGCTCTCTGAGGGCGCGGAAGCCGAGGCGGCCTGATTCACGCCAACCGAGGCCAGCAACCTCTGCGACCCTTCCTTGAGCTCGCACTCCCAGATCACTTCGACCCGCCAGCCGGTCTTCGCCAACGCGGCGACGGAGGCGGCGTCGCGGTGGCGGTTGCGATCGATCTTGGCGGCCCAGTAGGCGGCGTTCGCCTTGGGCTTTCTGGAACCGCGGGGGCAGTCGTGGCCGTGCCAGAAGCAGCCGTGGACGAAGACCGCCAGTCTGCGCCCCTTCATCACTAGGTCCGGCCGGCCGGGCAGGCCGCAGCCGCCCAGCCGATAACCCACGCCCGCCGCCCGCAGAAGGCGACGGACATGGAGCTCGGGCGACGTGTCCCGCCCCTTGATGCGCCGCATGACGGCGCTGCGCTTCTCGGGGCTGAAGACGTCGGTCATTTCAAGCGCCCAGGCCGCGAGGCTCCGTGAGCCGAGCGTAGCGCCCGTTTAAAGCTGCCCCAGCAGGTGCTCGGCCGACGAGACCTTGAACTCGCCGCCCTGCTCGACATTCAGCTGCTCGACGACACCGTCCTTGACCAGCATCGAATAGCGCTGCGAGCGCTCGCCCATGCCGAAGCCCTTGGCGTCCAGCGTCAGACCCAGGGCGCGGGTGAAGTCGGCATTGCCGTCGGCCAGCATGACGATGTCCTTCTCGCCATCCAGCTCGTTCTCGCGGGCCCAGGCGCCCATGACGAAGGCGTCGTTGACCGAAACGCAGGCCACCGTGTCCACGCCCTTGCCGGCGAAGTCGTCCCGGTGATCCTTGAAGCCCGGCAGGTGGCGCGCCGAGCAGGTCGGGGTGAAGGCGCCCGGCACGGCGAACACCGCCACGGTCTTGCCCTTGAACAGCTCGTCGGTGGTGATCGGCTTGGGGCCTTCGCCGGTCATCGTCGTCAGGGTGGCCGAGGGGATGCGGTCGCCGGTCTTGATCGTCATGAGATGTCTCCGTTGCAGGTCGACAGCGGAGATAGGCCCGTCCGGTTCCGTCGCCAAGCGCCCGCGAGACGTCGCGTCGCCTTGCGGAACGGCGGCCGCGACCCGATGATAGGAGCATGGTTGAATTTCAATCCCTGACGGGTCGGGTCCTGGTGGCCATGCCCGGCATCGGCGATCCCCGTTTTGAACATGCAGTCATACTGATCTGCGCCCATGGGCCGGATCACGCCATGGGCCTGCGCCTGGACCGGCCAGCGCCCGGCGTCACCCTGAAGACTGTTCTCGACAAGCTGGAGACGCCCGCGCTGGGTGATGCAGAGGCTCGACCTGTGCTCATCGGCGGGCCGGTCGAAAAGGAGCGCGGCTTCGTGCTCCACACCGACGACTGGATGAATGACGAGGCCAGCCTGCCCTTTGGCGAGGGCCTGGCCATGACGGGCACGCGCGACGCCCTGATCGCCATGACCGACGCCGTGGCCGGGCCGCGCCGTTCGGTGCTGCTGCTGGGCTACGCCGGCTGGGGCGAAGGCCAGTTGGAGGAGGAGCTGGGCGAGAATGTCTGGCTGACCGCCGACGCTGACGTCGGCCTGATCTTCGACGGCGACCACGAGGCCAAATGGAGCCGCGCCCTGGCCGGATTGGGCGTTGATGCGGCCATGCTGTCGGGCCAGGCCGGGCGGGCGTAACTCCCACCCGCTCACCCCCGCGAAGGCGGGGGTCCAGACAATCCAAGTCGAGACCGGCGCCGACTGGATCCCCGCCTTCGCGGGGATGAGCGGGTTGTATGGAGGTGATGGCCTGCCTTACACGGATTCAAAGCCTGCATGGACAGACCTTGACGATCCCCTCCCCTCAGACCGAGCGGCCCATTCCGGCCTGGGTGTGCGCGCCCGGGGTGCTGAAGGTGCCGTTCCTGGAGCGGTTCCTGCCCGAGTACGAACTGCGGGTCGCGCCGGGCCCGGACGTGCGCGCCGTCATCGGCTGGGGGCTGAAGCCCACCGCAGCGGCGGGACGGCGCTGGGCGGCCTCGCGCGGCCTGCCCTATGTGGCGCTGGAAGACGGCCTGATCCGCTCCATCGGTCTGGGCGAGGCCGGTGCGACCAGCCTCAGCGTCCTGCCCGACGACCTCGGCGTCTACTACGACGCGACGCGTCCTTCGCGCATGGAAGAGGCCATCGCCTCCGGACCCGACTGGTGTGATGCGGAGATGCGCGCCGGGTCGCGCGCCCTGATCGACCGGCTGGTCGCCTCGGGTCTGTCCAAAACCAATATGGGAGGGCCGCTGGATCGGTCGATCCTGAAGCCCGGACGGCGCGTCCTGATCGTGGATCAAACCCTCGGCGACGCCTCGATCTCGAACGGCTTGGCTGGGCCCGAAAGCTTTGTCGCCATGGTCGCGACCGCCCGGCGCGAGGAGCCGGACGCTCAACTGATCGTCAAACGCCATCCGGCGGTGGCGGCGGGCAAGAAGCGCGGCTGCATTCCCGACCGCCTGCTGGACGGCCTGACCGTGATCGACGCCGACGTGCGCCCCGCTGATCTGCTGGCCGAGGTGGACGCGGTCTGGTGCGTGACGAGCGGCCTGGGATTCGAGGCCCTGCTTCGCGGCCTGCCGGTGCGCAGCTTCGGCGCGCCCTTCTATGCCGGATGGGGCCTGACCACGGACGCGGCGCCTATCACCCGACGCGGGATGGCGCGCGACATCGAGACGGTAGCCGCCGCCGCCCTGATCCGCCTGCCGCGCTATGTCGATCCAGTCACTGGAGAGCCTTGCCAGCCCGAGCAGGCGCTGGATCGGTTGATCGCCCTGGAGGGACGGGCGCGGCGGCTGGAGGGCTTCTGGGCCGGCGTGGGTTTCGCCCCGGCCAAGCGTCCGGCGATCCGTCGCCTGCTGAACGGGCCGCGCACCGACCTGCGCTATTATTGGCGCGCCTCGGCGGCGGTGAAGGCGGCACAGGACAACACCGGCCGCCTGGTCTGGTGGGCGGGCAAGGAGAGCGAGACGACGCGCCAAGCCGCCGCCGCCTTTGACGGACCGACCGTGCGGATCGAAGACGGCTTCATCCGCTCGCGCGGCCTGGGGTCCGACTTCTTCGGCGCCTTGTCCGTCGCCTTGGACGATCAGGGCGTCTATTACGATCCGTCCCAGCCCAGCCGGCTGGAAAGCCTGATCGCGGCCGGCGAGCCCGCGGCCGAGCGTCTGGCCCGCGCCGCCCGCCTGCGCGCCCGCGTGGTCGACGCCGGCCTGTCGAAATACAATCTGAAGGGCGACGGCGCGCCCGCCGACTGGCCGACCGACCGCGAACGCTTGCTGGTCGTCGGCCAGGTCGAGAACGACCGCTCGATCCTGCTGGGCTGCGGGCCGGACATCCGCACCAACTCCGCCCTTGTCCAGGCTGCGCGGCGCGATCATCCCGACGCCTTCCTGATCTGGCGCAACCACCCCGACGTGCTGGCGGGCAACCGGCCGGGTCTGCTGGACGCCTCGGCCATGTCCGAGGTGGATGCGGTGGCAGACGGGCTGGACATCGTCGACTGCCTGAACGCCTGCGACCGGCTGGCGACCTTGACCTCACTGTCCGGCTTCGAGGCCCTGCTGCGGGGCAAGCGGGTCAGCGTCTATGGCCGGCCCTTCTACGCCGGCTGGGGGCTGACGGAGGATCAGCTGGACTTCCCGCGCCGGGGGCGCGCCGCCAGCCTGGACGCCCTCGTGAACGCCGCCCTGATCGACTACCCCATCTATGTCACGCCGGACGGCTGGCCGTGCGAGGCCGAGGACCTTGTCGAGGCCTTGATCGCGGCGCGCGACCGCCCCCTGCCGCCGCCGCCGCGCGGACGCGTGCGCCGTTGGTGGCGTGGCTTGATGGCGAGCCTCGACCGGGCCCCGCGGCCGTCCTATTGAGAGGGTTCGCCATCGAAATGGACAGAGCGCCCGCGTGACCCAACCTCAGCCTCAGGCTCAAACTCGAGCCGTGATCGCCGCCACCGGCCTGTTCACGCCGGAACAGTCCATCTCCAACGCCGAACTGGTGGCCGCCTACAACGCCTGGGCCGAGCGCTGGAACACGGCCAACGCCGACGCCATCGCGGCGGGCGAGGCCGAGGCCAAGACGCCGTCCTCTGTCGAGTTCATAGAAAAGGCCTCGGGCATCAAGCGCCGCTTCGTCATGGACAAGGCGGGCGTCATCGACCCCGAGCGCATGGCCCCCAACCTGCCGGAACGCTCCAACGACGAGCTGTCGGTCCTGGCCGAGATGGCGGTGAAGGCCGCCCGTGAGGCGATCGAGGCCTGGGGCAAGCCGGTCAGCGAGATCGGTGCGGTCCTGTGCGCGGCGTCCAACATGCAGCGCCCCTACCCAGCCATGGCGATCGAGGTGCAGCAGGCGCTGGGCATCGACGGCTTCGCCTTCGACATGAACGTGGCCTGCTCGTCGGCCACCTTCGGCATCAAGACGGCGGCGGACTTCATCGCCTCGGGCTCGGTCAAGGCGGTGCTGATGGTGAACCCCGAGATCTGCTCGGCTCACCTGAACTTCACCGACCGCGACAGCCACTTCATCTTCGGCGACGTGGCGACCGCCGTCATCGTCGAGGCCGAGGATCAGGCCGGACCGGGCGGCTGGACGGTGCTGGGCACGCGGCTGAAGACGGTGTTTTCGAATAACATTCGAAATAACTTCGGCTTTTTGAACCGGAGTGAGGCCTCAAGTAGCCAAGCGGTAGGCCAAACGGACAAACTTTTCGTCCAGCAGGGCCGAAAGGTCTTCAAGGACGTTGTGCCCATGGTCGCCGAGATGATCGTCGATCACGCCCGTGACCTGGATATCGAGGCCCCGTCCCTGAAGCGGCTGTGGCTGCACCAGGCGAACATCAACATGAACGAGCTGATCGGCAAGAAGGTGCTGGGCCGCGAGCCGACGCCGCAAGAGAACGTCATCATCCTGAACGACTACGCCAACACCTCGTCGGCCGGGTCGATCATCGCCTTTCACCTGCACCAGGACGGCTTCGCGCCGGGCGAAAAGGGGCTGATCTGCAGCTTCGGCGCCGGCTATTCGGCCGGCACGGTGTTCGTCGAGAAGCGAGCCTGAGCAAAAGACTTGTCCGAATCGGCCTCGGCGCTTGCACTTTTCCTCGCATTTTGCGACCCCTTTCCCGTCTGTCGAGAACGAGGGGTTTCCCGAATGACTCTGACGCACGAGAAAGGCCAGAAGGGCCCCTGGAGCAGCGCAGGGCTGGATCCGCTGGCTCGCGACGTCGCCACGGTGCTCAAAAGCATGGGCGGGTCGGCGCATCAGACCGTGGTGGTGGACTGCGTCGCCGCCATGAAACGCCAGCGCGGCGAGTCGATCACTCAGGATCTGGCGGCGCGGATCGTCGAAGTCTTTGAACGCTACCGCGACCTGTTCTTCCGGCCCTTCGGCGAAGGCTCGCAGCGCTGGGCATTGGCGCCCGGCGCGGCCTGAGGCCTGCCGCGCCGAACGAGCCGGCGCGACAGGCGGCTCTTGCGCCTACAAGGCTGACTGGATGCGACGAGCGGCTTCCAGGTGAGCCTCGATCTTCGGCGTGACGGTCCGAGCGTGTTCGGCCAGCGCCGGAGCGTCAGTGTTGTCGGCGAAACCTCTATGCAGGGTCAGCGCCTCCTGATGGGCGGCGACCTGTTGATCGATCCACGTCTTGTCGAAGGCCTCGGCCGAGGCCGAACGCAGGTTGTCGATCAGCCCTTGGCGTCGCTGATCAAGCGAGGTCGGAATCTCCACATCCGGCGCATTCTGGGCGGCCAGAGGCTTCATGGCCGTGCTGGCTGCGGTGTGATCCGTCTTGATCATCTGCGCCAGTTCGCGGATTTGCGCGTTCTGACTGCGCTCCAGAGCGATATCGGCGGCCTGGATTTCGTACATGTCGCCCATGGCGGCGTTGGGCACATAGGCGCTGACCATGTTCGAGCCCATCAGGGCCGCGGACGCCTGACCGACCGGAACCGAAGCGGCGTCCTGGGCCGCGCCGACGGCGTCTGAACCGTCCTGTTGCCCGCAGGCGGCCAGAAGGGACAAGGCGGCGGCGCCGGCGAGGCTGGTGACGATACGCATGGTGTTCCTCCAGTTTTACGTGTGGTCTGACAATCGTTCAGCGTCGATTTCGTTGCCTGGCGGCTGGCCCGTTCCTTGCGCCAGCGGAGGCCGATGGAGGATCGCCATGGCCTGGAGCGCCGTTTCGTCCCGTAATGAACCGCCGCCGATCATGCGGGGCGGCTGGCTGGACGCGCTGCGCTTCATCGTGGCCTCGCTGATCATCCTGCACCACTTTCAGGCCGCCGGCCCGCATGCTCTGGCCGAGACGATCCATCCGGTGTTCGAGCGGGGCGGCTTCCTGCTGACCAACTTCTTCCTGATCGATTCCGGCTATGTGCTGATGCGCGTCTATGGCGGCGCCATCAGCCAGGGCCGCTTGTCTCCGGCCGACTTCTTCCTGAAACGCGCGCTGCGCGTCTGGCCGGCGCATCTGATCATGGGGCTGAGCCTGGCCGCGCTGGTGCTGATGGGAACGGCCGCAGGCGCGCCGCCGCGCAATCCGGAATGGTTCGCCTGGGATCAACTGCCCGCGCAGTTGGCGTTGGTGCAGTCGTTCGGCGTCCACGGCGGCCTAGGCTGGAACGCCCCCAGCTGGTCGATCTCGGCCCTGATCGGTTGTTATCTGGCCTTTCCCTGGATTCTGCGCGGCCTGATGCGGTTGGGGCCCTGGTCGGTGCTGGCGCTGGGCGTCGCCGTCTATCTGCTGGCCAATCAGATCACCTGGGCGCTTTTCGACCTGCCCGTGTATCAAATGCCGCTGAGGCTCGGCTTCTGGCGCGCCCTGCCGCTGTTCTTCCTGGGCATGTGCCTGGCCTGGTTCGCCCAGAAGGTCTGGATCGCGCCGCGCTTGGCGGGATGGGCCGGCCTGATCGCCGCCGTGGGTCTGGCCGTTGCGCAATACTTCGACAAGAACGCCCTGATCTCGCTGACCTGCATCAGCCTCATCATACTCGCCGCCGGCGCCGTGCCTGTCAGAAAGCCCTCGCGGCTGATCGAGCTTTCCGCCGTGGTGTCGTTCTCGATGTTCATAACCAATGAAGTGGTCCGCATCGCCTGGTTCGGCGCGGCCAATGTCGCCAGCGCGCGATTTTCGCTGTCGGAGCCGGTCCAATGGGCGCTGTGGGGGGCGGGCGTGGTGTCAGCCTTTGTCTTCGCCTTCGCCTTTCACTACGTCATCGATCAGCCCCTGCAGAACCGGATCAAGAGCTGGTTGAAACGCAAAGGCCGCGCCATTCGGGTCCGCCAGCCTGTGGTCTCGCTTGAAGGCTAATCCGCGCTGTTCAGGTGAAGGATGTTGCCGTCCGGATCCTTGAACCAGGCCATCCGGAAATCGCCGGCGCGGTGCACGCCGTCGGCGAAGTCCACGTCGTCCATCTCGTAGCGTTCGAAATTCACGCCTTTGGCGCGCAGGTCGGCGACGATGTCTTCGAGCTCGTCGCCCACCCCCCAGACTACCGCATTTGCGCGATTGGTTCCGGCCTCGTCGGAGCGATACAGCACCAGATGGGTTCCGCCAGTAACGAAGACCAGCACCTCGCCGCCGTCCTCAACAACGGCAAGCCCGAGGGTCTGTTCGTAGAAGCGGCGCGCTCGACCGAGGTCGGATACGGCGACGATGGCCGACGAGTTGCGGTCCTTGAGCATGGCGGCTCTCCGTTTCGGTTGTCCGCCTAACCGGCCGGCGCCTGCGCGGTTCCGCCTCAGATCGGCATGCGCATGATTTCCTGGTAGGCTTGGATCACCTGATCGCGGACGGCCATGACCGTCTCCAGCGACGCCTCGGCCGAGGAAATGGCGGTGACGACGTCGATCAGACTGCCCTGCCCCTGGACTGATTGAGCCATCTGGGTCTCGGCGCCGCGCGTGGCCTGGGTCACATCGCCCATGACGCTGGACAGCATCTGCGAGAAATCCGGCCCCGAGGCGGGCGGCGCGGCGTTTGTCGCCGACGGTAGGGCGCCGCCCTGAACCGCCGCATAGGCCTTGGCCGCCATCATCGGATTCATGGCCTAGTTCCTCAGCGCTTCAGGATGTCGAGGGTGCGGGTCTCCATCGACCGCGCCGTCTCGATGACGTTCAGATTGGCCTCATAGGCGCGCTGCGCCTCACGCATGTCCATCGCCTCGACCAGGGTGTCGACGTTGGGACGCTGCACATAGCCCTCGGCGTTGGCGGCCGGATGCGACGGGTCATACTCCACCCGGAACGGACGCATGTCGGGCCGCACCTGCGCCAGGGTGACGCCGGTCACGCCGTCGATCTCGCGGGCCTGGAACACCGGCACCTGGCGACGATAGGGCTGGCCGTCGGCGGTCGGGGCGGTCGACTGGGCGTTGGCGATGTTCTCGGCGATCACGCGCATGCGCGACTGCTGGGCCTTGAGCGCCGAAGCGGCCACGGCCATGGCGTTGTTTCTCGGCGGAACCGGATCAGGCATGGCTCAGTCCTTCTCAGCGACCGGGGGGCTTGGCGGCCATGCGGATCATCTGCATGGACTTCTGGTAGAAGCCGATGGCGGCGTCATAGGCCATGCGGCTCTCGGCCATTTTGAGCATCTGCTCTTCGACAACGACCGAATTGCCGTCCAGCGTGGTCTCGGAATCCGGCGCATCCGATGCGGTGAAGCGCGTCACCGGCCCGGGGGGCGAGATGTGGGCGGCCGAGGTCCGCGTCATGCGCAGCCCCCCGCCCTCCGCCATCGCCCGGGCGAAATCGGTCGGCGCCTTGAGGTCGCGCGCCACATAGCCGGGGGTGTCGGAGTTGGCGACGTTCTGGGCCACCACGCGCTGGCGCTCGTCCAGCCAACCCAGGCGGCCTTTGATCTGTTGCAGCAGCGGCAGGTCGGCGACGCCCATGGTTCGCTCCGGCGAATCTAACCTTCGATTCTCACTGGGTCGAAAATGCCGGGTGCATGGTAAACGCGCCGTTAAGGATGTTGAGACAGTCTCTTCCGGTCGGCGGCCTCACAGTGAGGCCCTGCGGCACGGGGCCTTCATGAACTTCCTCGATCTCGCCCGCGCGGTGTTCGGCCTGGCCATCACCCTGGGCATCATCGGCCTGGCCGCCTGGGCCGCCCGCCGCTACGCGCCGCAGCTGATGGCCAAACTGCAGGCTGACCGCGGCGCGCGGCGCATGCAGGTCGTCGAAACCCTGGTGCTGGACCCCGCACGCCGTCTCGTTCTGGTGCGCGTCGATGACGAGGAACGCCTGATTCTGCTGGGCGAGGGCAAGGAGCTGATTGAGCCCCGCAGTCCCGGAGCGCCGCGATGAAGTCGGCCCGCGACGGCCTGCTCAAGATGCCTTCACGCGCCGAACTGAAGCGCGCGGCTATCCTGTCGCTGATCACCACCCTGCTCTGTCTGGTCTGGCCGCTCGGAGCCCTGGCGCAGGATGTGGCCTCGTCAGGATCCGCCATCAACATCGACCTGGGCACCGGCGCGGGACTGACCGAACGAGTCGTGCAGCTGGTCGGGCTGATGACAGTGCTCAGCCTTGCGCCGTCCATCGTCATCATGACCACCAGCTTCGTGCGCATCGTCGTGGTGCTGTCGCTGCTGCGCACCGCCCTGGGCATGCAGCAGTCGCCGCCGAACGCCGTGCTGGTGTCGCTGGCCCTGTTCCTGTCGGCCATCGTCATGGCCCCGACCTGGCAGGACGCCTATGATTCGGGCATCCGCCCCCTGCTGGATCAGCAGATGGAGCTGCCTCAGGCGTTCGATGCGGCCTCCGAGCCCGTGAAGACCTTCATGCTGTCCCAGGTGGACCGTTCTGACCTCGCCCTGTTCACCCGCCTGAGCCAGATCGAGGCGCCTCAGAACGCCCAGGACCTGCCGCTGCGCGTGGTCACGCCGGCCTTCATGATCAGCGAGCTGAAGCGGGCCTTCACGATCGGATTTCTCCTTTTCGTTCCGTTCCTTGTGATCGATCTGGTCGTCGCCAGCGTGCTCATGTCCATGGGCATGATGATGCTGCCGCCGGTGATTGTGTCACTGCCGTTCAAGTTGATCTTCTTCGTGCTGGTGGACGGCTGGCGCCTGGTCGCGGGAAGCCTGGTCGAGAGCTTCCAGAGGGGCTCGGGATCAGGGTGAATCCCCAGCCTCAAAGGCTTTCCTCGGCGCCGCGACTTGCCAAGACCCCCGAAAAGCGTGTTGATCCCCGGGTCATCGCCCGGGAATCGGGCGACCTATTCGGGAAACGACCCTCATGACCACTCAAGCCGAACTCATCGCCGCCGTCGCCAAGGACACCGGTGTGTCGCAAGCCGACGCCGGCAAGGTTCTGACTTCCATCGTCGAGAACATCCACAAGTCGCTCAAGTCGGGCGGCGATGTGCGCATCTCGAACCTCGGCGTGTTCGACACCGCCGACCGCGCCGCGCGCGAAGGCCGCAACCCAGCCACGGGCGCGACCATCAAGATCGCCGCCTCCAAGGCCGTGCGCTTCCGCGTGTCCAAGCCGCTGAAGGACGCCGTGAACGGTTAAGCCGGGTTCACGACAAGATGGATCAGGCGGCCGCAGGCCCAGCGGCCGGCGTCGCCTGATCGGCTTGCTGACGGGCGGAGGCCGCAGGACGGTCTCCGCCCGTTTTCTGTCTGAGGTCGGCCTTCATGGCCGTGACCCATCCCGCGAAGGTGTCAGCGCTTGACGCCAAGGCGGCGTAGTCCTGGGCCTGGGCCAGTTCCCCGCCGTCCAGCGCGATGCGCAGGGCGGTCGCCTGACGGGCGCCGCCGACCAGTCCCTGATAATTGCGCGACAGGCGCGACAGGCCGGCGGAGTCGCCCGCCAGCGAATAGGCGACGCCGGCGCGTATCAGCCGGCTTTCCTCCTCGGGCGTCAGCGGCGTGGCCGCATCGCGCCAGCGGTCGCCTAGCAGGCTGTCGTACAGGCCGGCCGCGCCCGGCCATTGCTGCTGCTTCCAGGCGATGTCAGCCCGCACGGCGCGCGCGGCCGCGCTCTGGTCGCGATCCAGCACCTCCAGCGCATGCTCATAGCGGCCAAGCTCCGAAAGGGCGCGGGCCTCCAATGCGCGACGCTGAACATTCATGGCTGTGGGCAGCAGGGTGGTGCGCGAGCTCCAGATCGCCTGCAGCGCCTGCTCGGGCTGACGGTTCATCAGATAGACGGTGGCGAGGTCGGTCGCGACCTGGGCCTTGGCGACGCCCTCCAGGCGATTGTCGACCTGATACTTCAGCAGCTCGGCCGCCTGGCCCAGAAGGTCCACGTCCACCAGCCGGCGCGCCAGCCGGCGCACCATGTCATCACCGTCCGCGCCGACGGGCGTCAGTTCGCGGAAATCATAGAACAGGCCCAATGCCTGGATCGGCTGCAGGCCGTCGGCCCCGCCGTCCAGGAACAGGGCGCGGAAGGCGTTGGACAGGTCGGTCTGGATCTCCACCGCGCCCGGCAGCTGGGCCATGCGCTTGCCGGCCCCGCGCAGGGCGTCCAGCGCCTCGCGGTAGCGCCCTTGAGACAGATAGATGTCGCCCAGGCTGCGGATCACCGCCAGCTCGGTGGCGTCGCCTCGCCAGCGCCACTTCAGCTGCTCCAGCTCGCCGGCGGCGGCGTCGGGCTTCATCTCGCCGCGCGCCATCTGAAGCTTGATGACGCCCAGCCGCGCGGGCGTCGCGACGCCGTCCAGTGGCGCGCGGGCGACGGCCTTGTAGACCGCCAATGCTCGATCGCCCTGCCCTTCCAGCTCGAACAGGCGGGCCTGCACCAGACGCGCGGTCAGTTGGTCCGCCGCCGGGGCCGGCTGGCTGAAGCTGAAGGCGAGCAGCGCCCGCGCAGCCGGCAGGTCGCCGGTCTCGAGCGCCGCCAGGGCGTGCGCGGCGCCAAAGCGAGCCTTCCACACGGCCGGGAAGGCGTCGATGGCCGGAGCCCCTGCGGCGAAGGCCTGGCGCGCCTCGGCGAACCGGCCTTGCTCGGCGGCGATATAGCCGCGCCAGACCTGAGTGGCCGCATCCCCCGACAGGGCGCCGACCGCGAAATCCGCCTGCGCCTCGTCCAGCCGCCCGATGGCGACGCGCGCCGCGCCGCGCAGGCCGCGCAGTTCGGGTTCGCCCTGCATCGCCGGGTTCTGCTTGGCCAGGGCGTTCAGCACACCGACGGCCTCGAACCCCAGGCCCGAACCGACCAGGAAGCGGGCGAAAGCCAGACGCGCCTCCGCGGGTGCGCGCACATCGTCGCCGGCCCGCTCGCTCTCCTGCATCGCCGCCTGTTGCAGACGGGCGTGGCTGCTCATGAAGCCCTCGTCGCCGAAGTCGCTCCACTCGGTCAGGATCAGGGCCGGGCGCGGCGCGCGGCGCGGCGCATCGACCTCTACGGCCCGCTCCAGGGCGGCGCTGGGCGCCGACAGGTTCAACCCGCGCGGACGGCCGATCGTCACCAGATCACCGTCAGGCTGGATCGTCAGATCGTCCGTCGGCGTCTCGACAGCCAGGCCCTGGGCCGTCGGCAGCAGGGTGAGGTCGACCAGTTGCCGTCGCGCGGCGAAGCCCTTTCCGGGCGCCAGGGCCGTGACCGCGGCAAACCGATCACCGGCCAGCGGGTCGGTCAGCCAGATCGTCTTGGTCGCGCCCGCCATGCGAGCCACCAGAGCCACCCGCGCGCCGTCATCTCGACCGACATCGACGCCCGTCGAGGCCGCGCCGCCGACGCCGCTGCGCGGACCCCCCAGGGTCACCGTCCAGCGGCCGCCTTCGCCCGACGCCTCGACCGCCACGTCTTCGGGCGCGGCGATGCGTAGAACCGTATAGTCGGGCCCCGCCGCCCATCGCGCATCGCCGGCCGGGCCCAGCGCCCGCGCGCCGGCCATGTCCAGCCGGGCGGCGGCGTCGAACACGATCCAGACGGCCTCGCCGCGACGGAAGACCGCTGCGCCCACCGGCGTGGCCCACTGGAAGTTCAAGACCGCCTTGTCGTCCGACACCTCGGCGCGCACGGGAACGACAGCCGACTGCACGGCAGCCCGAGCGGGCGCAGCGCCCGCGCTCTCATAAAGGTTCAGCCACACCGCGCCGTCGGCCGAGCCCCAGCGCGCGCCCGCCCCTTCGGCCAGGCTGATGACCAGTTCGACGCCCCCGGGCGTCGGGCGCGTCTGCACCGAAGCCACGCCGGCGGGCGGATCGACGCGCAGGCGCGAAACATCGGGTGCGGCGGTCGTTCCGATTCGGACAATGACCTGATCGCCGTCCTGCCGCACACGCGCGCGGGAGCCGACGACGCCCGCGAACTCGACCCGCGTGAACTCGGCGTTGGCGCCGATGCGGATGGCGACAGGATCAAGAGAAGCCGCGCCGCTTTCGGGGCCCCGCACGGCCTGGGCCAGCGGCGCCAGGGGCGTGAACACGACGGCCCCCGCGGCCGCGGCGGCCACGGTCGTCTTCAGAACGCGCTTTCTGGCCAATGCCCCGGACATGCCCGCCGAACCTGCCCGAGGTCGCCTTTCATCGCGGTTAACGGTTGGTGAGCGCGGCGATCGGCCGCTTGCATTCGGACGGGCGGAGGCCGACATCGTGTCCATGGCTTCCGACCCCGAGTACCCGCGCCTCAGCCCCTGGTCGACGGGACTGCGCTGCCGCTGCCCACGCTGCGGCAAGGGCCCGCTCTTGCATCGGTATCTGAAGATCCGCGACCACTGCCCCGAATGCGCCCTGGACTACAGCTTCGCCGACCCGGCGGACGGGCCGGCCTTCTTCGGCATGTCGATCGTCGGCGTGATCGGCATGATGGCCTTCATGGCGTTCGAATTCACGGTGCAGCCGCCGATCTGGGTGCATATGGTGGTGACGCTGCCCCTGCTGGCGCTGAGCTGCCTAGCGGTGCTGCCGCCGCTGAAGGGCTGGCTGGTGGCCGAGCAATATGTCCATAAGGCCGCCCCGCCCGAGTTCGAGAGCGTGGGCCGCCATGGAGAAGGATACGGCTGGAAGGGGCAGGCCGAACGCGCCGCGCGGCGCACGCGCAAAGACGAAACGCCCAGCGCCTGAAAGTCGCCACGCTTTCCCGCTCAGCTTGCAGCCAGCCTAGGGAGGGCGGATGGCGGCGGCCCGGCTAGCGATCGACCATCAGAGGGGCGCGGCCGTCATCATGGCCTCGGCCTTGGCGCATGCCCTGCTCATCGCCCTGCTGGTCTGGCGCGCGGGTCAGGAGGCGATCCTGCCGCCTCTCGTTCAGCCGCCCGTCATCCTGATCGAGATCGAGCCCAGGCCGCTGATCCGGGAGGAAACGCCCCGGCCACGGCTCGCCCCCCCTCTTCCCACGCCCGCCACTCGGCCAGCGGTGTCGGGCCTGACGAACCCCGTTGCGCCGCCGCGCCCGCGGGAGGATGAGGACGAGCGCCCCAGCGCCCCCGCCCCGCGTCAGGCCGCCTCGACGCCCGGCGGAACGCTGGCCCCGGCCACGGACGACGCGTGGCGGCTGCGCCCCGAGACGACCGGCCAGGCCGTCGCTCGGTCCTTGAGAACCAGCCCGATCGGCTGCGCCAACCCCAGCCGGCTGAACAGCGTCGAACAGGCGATCTGCGCCGAGCGACTGGGCGAGGCTGCCGACCGGGCCGCCCCGATCACCGGAAGCGGAAACGCCGCGCGCGACGGTCGCTTCGCAAGAGACGGCGCCGCCGCCTTGGGCGCCTACGAATCACGCCGACGCCCGGCCTCGGGCGGGGTGGGCGTCAGCGGCATGTCGCCGGACTGCCCCGGCGGAAACCTGCGCGGCACCTGCGCCGGCGCACACCTTCCCGGCCACTATCAGCTGGACGAGAGCAATCCGCGCCGCTGAACTCAATCGCAGCGGCCGTCGACTGGGCGTGGCGGCCCTGGTCGCCGCCCTGCATCTGGCCGTGCTGGGGCCGATGGCCTGGCGGGTCGCCGCGCCCTCCAGACCCGTGCCTACCCCAGTCATGCTGATCGAACTGCAACCGCGCCCTAGCCCGGCGCCGGAAAGGCAGGGCGCAGAAGCCTCAGCCGAGAGTTCAAGCCCCTTGGCGCCGCCGATCCCGCGAGCGCCGCACGCCATCACCTCCCAAACCGCAGCCGCTGAGCCGGGGCCGCCCCTGGCGACGCAACAAGCGCCCGCTGCGACGGGGCCGGACCACGACGCCATCGCGCGAGGACTGGCCGGACTGTTCGGCTGCCGCGACCGCGCTCGTCTGTCTCAAGGGCAGCGCGACCGCTGCGACGACCGGCTGGCGGCGCGCGCCGACGGTCCGGAGATGCGCAATCCCGCGACCGACGCGCCTTTCGTCGCCGATGGACGCCGCGCCCTTGCCGCGCGGGAAGCTCAGAGACAGCCCCTGGCAGGCGGCGTGGGCGTGATGGGCCCGGCGGACTGTGTAGGCTCGAACTTCGGGACAGGATGCGCCGGCGCCCATCTGAGCGATCGACACGGCGTCGACATGCGCCAGGGCGCGACGATCAACATTCGCCAGCGCAGCAACAAACTGGACTGAGCCGATTTCACCGGTGCGTACGACAGTTCAGGTCGTGCAGCATCGCGCCGAGGTCGATCAGGCCGTTCACGGCCAGCGTCGCCGAAAACACCGCCAGCGCGCGCCGGCAGGATCAATGCGCGACGATCCGAACGATCCAGAACCAGCAGGACAGCCCCCTCCTTAGATCCTGCTCACAGGAGCGCAGCTTGTCGCGCAAAGAAAAAGGGCGGCGCCTTTCGACCCCGCCCTCTTCTTGGGTTCGAAAGATCCGGATCAGCCTTCCGACTGCTCCAGCTCCAGAGCCAGATCGGCGGGCAGCGGCTCGACCGCGTCCTCACGGGCCTGGGTCAGTTCGGCGTCGCGCTCGTTGGCGATCTTCTGCATCGCGCGCAGGTAGGCGCCGGTGCCGGCCGGGATGAGACGGCCGACGATGACGTTTTCCTTCAAGCCTTCCAGCGTGTCCTTCTTGCCGTTGACCGAGGCGTCGGTGAGGACGCGGGTGGTCTCCTGGAAGGACGCCGCCGAGATGAAGCTGCGGGTCTGCAACGAGGCCTTGGTGATGCCGAGCAGGACGGGCTGGGTGATGGCCGGACGGCCGCCACGCTTCTCGACCTTCTCGTTCTCGGCCACGGCCTCGGCCACCTCGACCGTGTCGCCACGGATCAGGGTGGTCTCGCCCGAGTCGATGATCTCGACCTTCTGCAGCATCTGGCGAACGATCACCTCGATGTGCTTGTCGTTGATCGGCACGCCCTGCAGTCGGTAGACCTCCTGCACTTCGTTCACCAGGTATTCGGCCAACGCCTCGACGCCCTGGATGCGCAGCAGATCGTGCGGATCAGGGTTGCCGTCGATGATGTAGTCGCCCTTCTGGATCAGATCGCCGTCGTGGACGGAGATGTGCTTGCCCTTGGGGATCAGGAACTCGACCGGCTCGGCCTGGTTGCCGTCCGCGTCCGGCTCTGGCGTGATCTTGATGCGGCGCTTGTTCTTGTAGTCGCGGCCGAATTCGACGCGGCCGTCCATCTCGGCGATAACCGCGCAGTCCTTCGGACGACGAGCTTCGAACAGTTCGGCCACCCGCGGCAGACCCCCGGTGATGTCGCGCGTCTTGGCGCCCTCGGTCGGAACACGGGCGATGATCTCGCCCGGCTTGACCTCGTCGCCGTTGTTCACCGACAGAACCGCCCCCACCGGGAGCAGGTAACGAGCGTCGGAGCCCGAAGCCAGCTTGGCGTAGGCGTCGCCCACGGTGATGCCCATGGCCGGACGCAGGTCCGAACCGCGAGGGCTGGCGCGCCAATCGGAGACGACCCGTTGCGCGATGCCGGTGGCCTCATCGGTTTCTTCCTTGACCGACAGGCCCTCGACCAGATCCTCGAAGCGGATCAAGCCGCCGACTTCGGTCAGGATCGGGGTGGTGTAGGGGTCCCACTCCGCCAGACGTTGGCCCTTCTTGACCTCGGCGCCCTCGGCCACGCGGATGCGCGCACCATAGGGAGCCTTGTGGGTCTCGCGGTCCTTGCCGTCGACGACCACAGTCACGACGACGTTGCGGCTCATGGCCACCAGATCACCATGCGCCGCTTTGACGGTCGGGCCGACGATCTTGATCACACCGGCGTTGGTCGCCTCGAAGAAGGAGGTTTCCGCCACCTGAGCGGTGCCGCCGATGTGGAAGGTCCGCATCGTCAGCTGGGTGCCCGGCTCGCCGATCGACTGAGCCGCGATGACCCCCACCGCCTCGCCGATGTTCACCTGGGTGCCACGTGCAAGGTCGCGGCCGTAGCACATGGCGCAGATGCCGGCTTCCGCCTCGCAGGTCAGAGCCGAGCGGACCTTGACCGACTGGACGCCGGCCGAGTCCAGAACCTCGATCTCTTCTTCCTGAAGATAGGTGTCTGCCGGGAACAGGACGGTGTCGCCGCCCGGCTCCTTGATGTCCTCGGCAGCGTAACGGCCCAGGACGCGCTGGCCCAGCGAGACCAGGACGTCGCCGCCCTCGACCACCGCGCGCAGGGTGATGCCGCGCGTCGAGCGGCAATCTTCCTCGGTGACGATGGAGTCCTGCGCCACGTCCACCAGACGGCGGGTCAGATAGCCCGAGTTGGCGGTCTTCAGCGCGGTGTCGGCCAGCCCCTTGCGGGCGCCGTGGGTCGAGTTGAAGTACTCAAGGACGGTCAGGCCCTCCTTGAAGTTCGACACGATCGGCGTCTCGATGATCTCGCCCGACGGCTTGGCCATCAGTCCGCGCATGCCGCCCAGCTGTTTCATCTGCGCCTGGGAACCGCGGGCGCCGGAGTTGGCCATCATGAACACCGAGTTGACGTCAGGCCGTTGGCCTTCGATCAGCTGTCGGGGTTGCGCGATCTCGGCCATCATGGCGTCGGCGATCCGGTCCGTGGCCTTGGCCCAGGCGTCGACGACCTTGTTGTACTTCTCGCCCTTGGTGATCAGACCGTCAGCATACTGCTGCTCATACTCCTCGACCTGGGTGCGGGTCTCGGCGACGAACTCGACCTTCTTGGCTGGAATGACGATGTCGTCCTTGCCGAAGGAGATGCCCGCCTTGGCCGCTTCGCGGAAGCCCAGCCCCATCATCTGGTCGGCGAAGATCACCGTCGCCTTCTGACCGCAGTGGCGATAGACCACGTCGATCAGATTGCCGATTTCCTTCTTGGTCAGGTTCTTCTCGAGCAGGCGATAGCCGACGTTCGGGTTCTTGGGCAGGATGGCGCCCAGCTTCATCCGGCCTGGCGTCGTGTCGATCACCTTGGTGACCAGCTCGCCCGACGAATCCATCTCGGTCCAGCGGGCCTTGATGCGGGTGTGCAGGCTGACCACGCCGGCATCCAGCGCCGCGTCGATCTCGCCGATATTGGCGAACAGCTTGCCCTCGCCCGGCTCGCCGTCCTTGACCAGCGACAGGTAGTAGAGGCCGAGCACGATGTCCTGCGACGGCACGATGATCGGCTTGCCGTTGGCGGGCGACAGGATGTTGTTGGTCGACATCATCAGCACGCGCGCTTCCAGCTGGGCCTCAAGGCTCAGCGGGACGTGCACGGCCATCTGGTCGCCGTCGAAGTCGGCGTTGAAGGCGGCGCAGACCAGCGGGTGCAGCTGGATGGCCTTGCCCTCGATCAGCTTGGGCTCGAACGCCTGGATGCCCAGACGGTGAAGCGTCGGCGCCCGGTTCAGCATGACCGGGTGTTCGCGGATGACCTCTTCCAGGATGTCCCAGACCTGAGGCTGCTCGCGCTCGACCATGCGCTTGGATTGTTTGACGGTGCCCGACAGGCCCTTGGCGTCCAGGCGCGCGTAGATGAACGGCTTGAACAGCTCCAGCGCCATCTTCTTGGGCAGGCCGCACTCGTGCAGCTTCAGCTCGGGTCCGACCACGATGACCGAACGACCCGAATAGTCGACACGCTTGCCCAGCAGGTTCTGACGGAAGCGGCCCTGCTTGCCCTTCAGCATGTCAGCCAGCGACTTGAGCGGACGCTTGTTGGCGCCGGTGATGACCCGGCCGCGACGGCCGTTGTCGAACAGGGCGTCGACCGATTCCTGCAGCATCCGCTTTTCGTTGCGGATGATGATGTCAGGGGCGCGCAGCTCCATCAGCCGCTTCAGGCGGTTGTTGCGGTTGATGACGCGGCGATACAGGTCGTTCAGGTCCGAGGTGGCGAAGCGGCCGCCGTCCAGCGGCACCAGCGGGCGCAGTTCCGGCGGAATCACCGGCACGACCGTCAGGATCATCCACTCGGGCTTGTTGCCGCTTTCGAGGAAGGCCTCGATCAGCTTCAGGCGCTTGGAGGCCTTCTTGGCCTTCATTTCCGAGGGGCTGTCGGCCAGTTCGGCGCGGTGCTTCTCGGCCTCGGCGTTCAGGTCGATGCCCATCAGCAGATTGCGCACGGCCTCGGCGCCGATCTCGGCGGTGAAGCCGTCATCGCCGAACTCTTCCTGATAGCGATAGAATTCGTCTTCCGTCAGCAGCTGGTTCTGCTTCAGCGGGGTCAGGCCCGGCTCGGTGACGATGTAGTTTTCGAAATAGAGCACGCGCTCCACGTCCTTCAGCGCCATGTCCAGCATCAGCGAGATGCGCGACGGCAGCGACTTCAGGAACCAGATGTGGGCGACCGGAGCAGCCAGCTCGATGTGGCCCATCCGCTCGCGGCGAACGCGGGCCAGGGTGACCTCGACGCCGCACTTCTCGCAGATGATGCCCTTGTATTTCATACGCTTGTACTTGCCGCACAGGCATTCGTAGTCCTTGGTCGGGCCAAAGATACGGGCGCAGAACAGGCCGTCACGCTCGGGCTTGAACGTGCGGTAGTTGATGGTTTCCGGCTTCTTGATCTCACCGAACGACCACGACCGGATCTTCTCGGGCGCAGCCAGAGCGATGCGGATCTGGTCGAAGGTCGGAGCGACCGGGACCGGGTTGAAGATGTTCAGGACTTCCTGGTTCATCTTGGTTCCTTCTGCGGCAGACGCCGCGCAAATCATTCAGAGGGGCGAACAGGCGGACCGCCCTCCCCGCCTTCGCGGAGAGGGCCTTGATCCAACTCAGCTGTTCTCCAGCTCCACGTTCAGGCCCAGCGAGCGCATTTCCTTGACGAGCACGTTGAAGCTCTCGGGAATGCCCGCCTCGAAGCTGTCGTCGCCGCGGACGATCGCTTCGTAGACCTTGGTGCGGCCCGCCACGTCGTCGGACTTCACCGTCAGCATCTCCTGCAGGGTGTAGGCCGCGCCGTAGGCTTCGAGCGCCCACACCTCCATCTCACCGAAGCGCTGTCCGCCGAACTGCGCCTTGCCGCCCAGCGGCTGCTGGGTGACCAGCGAGTAGGGGCCGATGGAGCGAGCGTGGATCTTATCGTCCACCAGGTGGTGCAGCTTCAGCATGTAGATGTAGCCGACGGTGACCGGACGCTTGAACTGCTCGCCGGTCTGGCCGTCGAACAGGATCGACTGACCCGAACGGTCGAGTCCGGCCGAGGCCAGCAGGTCCTCGATGTCCGAGATGTGCGCGCCGTCGAACACCGGGGTGGCGAACGGAACGCCCTTGGACAGGTTTCGGGCCAGTTCGACCAGGTCGTCCTCATCGTCGGGCAGCGGGGTGTCCGCGCCGTAGATTTCGGTCAGCCGCTCGACCAAGGCCTGCTTCTGCCCACCGTGCTGCCAGGCTTCCATCAGGTTCTGGATCTGCTTGCCCAGACCAGCCGAAGCCCAACCCAGGTGGGTTTCGAAGATCTGACCGATGTTCATGCGCGACGGCACGCCCAGCGGATTCAGGACCACGTCGACCGAGGTGCCGTCCTCGAGGTGAGGCATGTCCTCGATCGGCAGGATCTTGGAGATCACGCCCTTGTTGCCGTGACGGCCGGCCATTTTGTCGCCCGGCTGAAGCTTGCGCTTCACGGCCACGAAGACCTTGACCATCTTCATCACGCCCGGAGGCAGTTCGTCGCCGCGTTGCAGCTTCTCGACCTTGTCCTCGAAGCGACGGTCGAGCGCCTTGCGGGCGTCCTCGAACTGCTTCTTCATGGCTTCGAGCTCGCCCATGGCCTTTTCATCGTCGAGCGCGATCTGCCACCACAGGCCGCGCGACAGCTCGCCCAGCTTCTCTTCGGTGACTTCGCCGCGGCCCAGACCCTTCGGACCCGAGACGGCGGTCTTGCCCAGAACCAGCGGCTTCAGACGGCTGTAGACATTG
Organism: Brevundimonas sp. MF30-B; assembly: GCF_004683885.1. Classification (NCBI taxonomy): domain Bacteria; kingdom Pseudomonadati; phylum Pseudomonadota; class Alphaproteobacteria; order Caulobacterales; family Caulobacteraceae; genus Brevundimonas; species Brevundimonas sp. MF30-B. The sequence continues at coordinate 2,516,185 of NZ_CP038440.1, forward strand.
CGCTCGAGAATCTTGAGCTCGTCGTCGCGGTCCTTGCCCAGACGCTCGATCTCCGACCGCTCGATGGCGACGGCGCGCTCGTCCTTGTCGACGCCGTGACGGTTGAACACGCGCACGTCGACGATGGTGCCGGCGACGCCGGGCGGCAGGCGCAGCGAGGTGTCGCGCACGTCCGAAGCCTTTTCGCCGAAGATGGCGCGCAGCAGCTTCTCTTCCGGCGTCATCGGGCTTTCGCCCTTGGGCGTGACCTTGCCGCACAGGATGTCGCCCGGCTGAACTTCGGCGCCGATCGCCACGATCCCCGCCTCGTCGAGGTTGCGCAGGGCTTCCTCGCCGACGTTGGGAATGTCGCGGGTGATCTCTTCCGGCCCCAGCTTGGTGTCGCGGGCCATGACTTCGAACTCCTCGATGTGGATCGAGGTGAAGACGTCGTCGCGCACGATGCGCTCGGAGATCAGGATCGAGTCTTCGAAGTTGTAGCCGTTCCAGGGCATGAAGGCGACGAGGGCGTTGCGGCCCAGGGCCAGTTCGCCCAGGTCGGTCGACGGGCCGTCGGCGATGACGTCGCCGGCCTTCACCTGATCGCCCACGCGCACGATCGGGCGCTGGTTGATGCAGGTCGACTGGTTGGAGCGCTGGAACTTGGACAGGCGGTAGATGTCGACGCCCGAGCGGCCGGCGTCCAGGTCGCCGGTGGCGCGAACGACGATGCGGGTGCCGTCGATCTGCTCGACCACGCCTTCACGACGGGCCACCACCACGGCGCCGGAGTCGACGGCCACGACCGCCTCCATGCCGGTGCCGACCAGCGGCGCGTCGGCTTGCACCAGCGGCACGGCCTGACGCTGCATGTTGGCGCCCATCAGCGCGCGGTTGGCGTCATCGTTCTCCAGGAACGGGATCAGGGCGGCGGCGACCGAAACGACCTGTTTCGGCGACACGTCCATCATGTCCACGGCGTCCTTGTTCAGGAGCTGGGACTCGCCGTTGATCCGGCCGGGAACCAGGTCCTCGACGATCTGGCCGGCGTTCAGTTCGATGTTGGCTTGGGCGATCGTGTACTTCGCCTCCTCCATGGCCGAGATGTAGACCACCTCGTCCTGGGCCTGACCGTCCTTCACGCGACGGTAGGGGCTCTCGATGAAGCCGTACTTGTTCACGCGCGCGTGGGTGGCCAGCGAGTTGATCAGACCGATGTTCGGGCCTTCCGGCGTTTCGATCGGGCAGATGCGGCCGTAGTGCGTCGGGTGCACGTCGCGCACTTCGAAGCCTGCGCGCTCGCGCGTCAGACCGCCCGGGCCAAGCGCCGAGAGGCGACGCTTGTGGGTGATTTCCGACAGCGGGTTTGTCTGGTCCATGAACTGCGACAACTGCGACGAACCGAAGAACTCGCGCACGGCCGCGGCGGCCGGCTTGGCGTTGATCAGGTCGTGGGGCATGACCGTGTCGATATCGACCGAGCTCATGCGCTCCTTGATGGCGCGCTCCATGCGCAGCAGGCCGACGCGATACTGGTTCTCCAGCAGTTCGCCCACCGAGCGGACGCGGCGGTTGCCCAGGTTGTCGATGTCGTCGATCTCGCCGCGGCCGTCCTTCAGGCCGACCAGGATCTGAAGAACCTTGAGCACATCCTCCTTGCGCAGGACGCGGATCTCGTCGGAGACCTCCGGGGTCTCCAGACGCATGTTCATCTTGACCCGGCCGACGGCCGACAGGTCGTAGCGCTCGCTGTCGAAGAACAGCGAGTTGAACATGGCTTCGGCGGCTTCCGGGGTCGGCGGCTCGCCCGGACGCATGACGCGGTAGATGTCGAACAGCGCGTCCTCGCGGTTCGTCGCCTTGTCGATGCGCAGGGTGTTGCGCATGTAGGCGCCGACCGTGACGTGGTCGATGTCCAGCACGTCGATAGTGGTGAAACCGTTCTCTTCCAGCAGCTCGATCGTGGCCTGGTCCAGCTCATCGCCGGCCTCGGCGAAGATTTCGCCGGTCTGCATGTTGACCGCGTCTGCGGCCAGATACTTGGTCAGCAGGGCGTCGGCCGCGAGCGACAGCGACTTCAGGCCGCCGTCGGCCAGCTTCTTGGCCTGACGGGCGCTGATCTTGGTCCCGGCCGGAGCGACGACTTCGCCGGTGTCGGCGTCCACCAGATCGAACTCGGGCTTAACCCCGCGCCAGCGCTCGGGCTTGTAGGGCGTGACCCAGCCGTCGCCGCGCTTCTCGTAGGGGACGGTCTCATAGAAGGTCTTGAGGATTTCCTCGCCGTCCATGCCCAGGGCCGACAGGAAGGCGGTGGCCGGCAGCTTCCGGCGGCGGTCGATGCGGACGTAGACGATGTCCTTGGCGTCGAATTCGAAGTCCAGCCACGAGCCGCGGTACGGGATCACGCGGGCGGCGAACAGCAGCTTGCCCGAGGCGTGGGTCTTGCCCTTGTCGTGGTCGAAGAAGACGCCCGGCGAGCGGTGCATCTGCGAGACGATCACGCGCTCGGTGCCGTTGACGATGAAGGTGCCCTTGTCCGTCATGAGCGGGATGTCGCCCATGTAGACGTCCTGCTCCTTGATGTCCTTGACCGAACGGGCGCCCGTTTCTTCCTCGGTCTCGAACACGATCAGACGCAGCTTGACCTTCAGCGGCGCGGCATAGGTCATGTCGCGCTGGATGCACTCTTCGACGTCGTACTTGGGCTCCTCGAACTCGTAGGAGACGTACTCCAGGACGGCGCGCTCGTTGAAGTCCTTGATCGGGAACACCGACTTGAAGACGGCCTCGATGCCCTCGTCCGTGCGCAGGCCCGGACGGCCGTCGCGCTGCAGGAACTGCTCGTAGGACGCGCGCTGAACCTCGATCAGGTTCGGCATCTGCACCGCCTCGGGGATGCGGCCGAACGAATAGCGGATGCGCTTCTTGCCGGTGAACGAGGTGGCGGAGGCGATCTTACCCAGGGCGAGACCGTCGTTGGACTTGGCCATTCTGTTTTCCCAATCGGCGGCGCGGGCCGCCTTCAAATGCAGCAGCCACGGGCCTGCCGACCGGCAAGTCCGTGACCATCGGTTTCGGCGTCCACCCTCGATCCGATCCGGATCAGGACGCCTGAAATCATTGAAGCTCCTGGGAAAGGAGCCAGCGCCTTCGCTCGGTCGGAGGGCGACAAACCGAGCCTCGGCGCTTGCGCGCGAATTCCATGGAATCTGCGGGAGGCGCATATATACGCCGATCTCCGGCGAAATAAAGGCCCCGCCGCAGCGATTGTCGCGGCTCAAATCGAGCGTGACAGTGGCCGGCGGCATGATAAGCGTGACGGCATGATCCGTCGTTTCGCTCCCCTCGCCCTTATCCTCCCACTGGTCGCCTGCGGCCACACCCCGGTGACCTATTCGGAGACGGTGATCGCCGCCGAGCGGGCCGCAGCCGCAGTCGCCACGCCCGGCACCCAGGAGGGCTGGGAGGCCGGCAACCGCGCCTATCTGGAGTGGAACGGCGCGCGCCGCGGCTGGACCACCACCGAAAGCGGGCTGCAATATCGCCGCGTGGGCCGCGCCCAGCCCAACGCCCCCCAGCCCGCCGAAACCGACACCGTCCGCGTCCACTATCGCGGCAGCTTCATCGACGGGCGCGAGTTCGACAGCTCCTATTCGCGCAATGAGCCGACCAGCTTCCCGCTGAACCGCGTGATCAAGGGCTGGACCGAGGGCGTGGCCCTAATGCGCGAAGGCGAGACCTTCGAGTTCGTCATCCCGGCCGACCTCGCCTACGGCCAGCGCTGGGTCGGCGGAGACCTGATCCCCCCCGGCTCGACCCTGCGCTTCACCGTCGAGCTGCTGGATGTGAATCCCGAGCCTTGACGACGCTGCGGCGGGTTGACGCAGGGCGTCAGGCGCTGTGATCTGCGGCCGCCGCGCCGACGCGGCGCGTTCTGCGGAAAGCCCCAGTCGATGAAGCGTCTCGCCCTGGCCGCCTGCGCCGCCGCCCTTCTGCTGCCGCTCGGCGCGCCCGTCCTCGCCCAGGTCGCCGCGCCGGCCCTGCCGGTCGGCCTGGCCCCGATCCCCGCGCCACGCGACGCGCCCTACCCCGGCGTCATCGGCATCGACGTGGACGCGACCGACGTCGGCCGCCGCATCGTCTCGGTGCGCCAGACCATTCCCGTCGCCGGCCCTGGCCCGCTGGTTCTGCTGTACCCGCAGTGGATCCCCGGCAATCACGGCCCCGTCGGGCCGGTCGATGACATCGGCGGCCTGACCTTCACGGCCAGCGGCCAGCGGCTGGAGTGGGTGCGCAACACCCTGCAGCCCTGGGCCTTCCAGATCACCGTCCCCGCCGGCGTCAGCCAGGTCGACGTCGCCTTCCAGTGGCTGACGCCGCTCGACCCCGCTCAGGGCCGGGTCGTGGTCACGCCGGACATGTTGAACATCCAATGGGAGAAGGCGCTGCTGTATCCGGCGGGCTATTACAGCCGCCAGATCACCTTCAAGCCGACCCTGCGCCTGCCCGAGGGCTGGAACTACGGCACAGCGCTGGACACCGAAGGCTTCCAGGGCGGGGTGGCCACCTTCGCGCCCATCACGCTCGAGCATTTCGCCGACAGCCCGCTGTTCGCAGGCCGTCACTATCGCCAAGTGGACCTGGATCCGAACGGCCGGTCGCCGGTGCGGCTGAACATCGTCGCCGACGAGGCCGCGATGCTGGAGATCGACGACGCGCATCTGGCCCAGCACCGCGAACTGGTGCGCCAGGCCGACCGCCTGTTCGGCGCTCGGCACTTCAACCACTATGACTTCCTGCTGGCCGTGTCGGATCGTCTGGGCGGGATAGGCCTGGAGCATCAACGCTCGTCCGAGAACAGCGTCGACACCAAATACTTCACCGACCGAGAGGCCACTCTGGTGGACCGCGACCTGTTGGGCCACGAATACGTCCACAGCTGGAATGGCAAGTGGCGCCGGCCGGCCGACCAGCTGACGCCGACGCTGAACGATCCGCTGCAGAACTCTCTGCTGTGGGTCTATGAGGGCCAGACCCAGTATTGGGGCCTGGTGCTGACGGCGCGGGCCGGCCTGATGTCCAAGCAGCAGGCGCTGGACGTGCTGGCCATGACGGCGGCGACCTATCTGAACCCGCCGGGTCGCCAATGGCGCGCCATGCAGGACACCACCAACGATCCGATCATCGCCCAGCGCCGACCCCAGCCCTGGCCCAGCCAGCAGCGCAGCGAGGACTACTATCGCGAAGGCTCGCTGATTTGGCTGGACGCCGACACCCTGATCCGCGAGCGGTCGGGCGGGCGGCGCTCGCTGGATGACTTCGCCAAGGGCTTCTTCGGCGTCGAGGACGGGAACTGGGACCCCGCGCCCTACACGTTCGATGACGTGACCGGCGTGCTCAACACGGTCGAGCGCAACGACTGGGCCGCCTTCTTGAGGACCCGCCTGGACGCGGTCGGCCCACAATCGCAAGGTCCGCTGGCCGGCATCGAACGCGGCGGCTACCGCCTGGTCTTCGCCGAGACGCCCTCGGACTACATGAAGACGCTGTACGGCGAGCTGGGACGGCACGACTTCATCTATTCGCTGGGCCTGATGACGAACGCCCAGAACCGCATCACCTCGGTCGTCTGGGGCGGGCCGGCCTTCGAGCAGGGCCTGACGCCGGGCTGGGAGATCGTCGCCATCGGCGGCCGCGCCGCCACCCCGGCTGGCCTGGCCGCCGCCATCACGGCCGCCAAGAGCGCGACCCAGCCGATCGAGCTGATCATGAAGAACGGCAGCGAGTTCCGCACCGTGCGCTTCGACTACCACGAAGGCCTGCGCTACCCGCGGCTGGAGCGCATACCCGGCACGCCGGACCGGCTGGGCGACATCCTCGCGCCGCGCCGGCGCTAGACGCAGATCAGGGGAAACGCGGGCTTGGCGTTTCCCCGCCAGCCGCTAGGGTTGGGCAAATCCTGCTTTCAGACCCTCGAGGCCTCATGACGTCTGCCCTGCGCGCCGCTCCGCTCGCCCTGCTCATGCTGACCGCGGCTCCGACCGCCTTCGCCCAGGACTGGAGCGGCCCCCAGGCGCCGACCGCGCCCACGGCCCAGAACACGCCGTTGGCCCTGCCCCGCGCCCTGCCGCCGATCCCCGAGCCGACAGCCGAGACCTATCCCGGCGTGATCCGCTACGAGGTCGACGCCACTGATGTCGAGCGCAAGATCGTGCGCGTGCGCCAGACCATCCCCGTCGCCGCCGGGCCGCTGGTTCTGCTGTATCCGAAGTTCCTGCCCGGCAATCACGCCGCCACCGGCCCGATCCAGCTGCTGTCGGGCGTGACCGCGACGGGCGGAGGCCAGCGCATCGAATGGCTGCGCGACACCATCGACCCCTACGCCTTTCACTTCGACATTCCGCAGGGCGTGTCCGAAATCCAGGTCGAGTTCCAGTGGCTGACCCAGCCCGACAACTCGACCTGGCGCGTGGTCATGACGCCCGAGATGCTGAACCTGCAGTGGGAGAAGGCGCTGCTCTATCCCGCCGGCTATCGTTCGACCGGCATCACCTTCCAGCCCTCGATCCGGCTGCCCGAAGGCTGGAGCTATGGCGTGGCGATGGACACCGTCAGCTTCGAGAACGGGCTGGCGACCTTTGCGCCCACCGACCTCTACACCCTGATCGACAGCCCGCTGTTCGGCGGCGCCCATTACCGGCGCGTCGATATCGACCCGCGCGGCTCGGACATCCACATGCACATCGTGGCCGACGAAGCCCGCCACATCACGCCAACGGCCGAGCAGTTGGGCTGGTTCGAGAACATGGTCACCCAGGCCGACCGCCTGTTCGGCGCCCGTCCCTTCGACCGCTACGAATTTCTGGTGGGCCTGACCTCGCGAATGGGCGGGATCGGCCTTGAGCACCATCGCTCGTCCGAGAACACGGTGCCGACCGACTTCTTCTCCAACTGGGGCCGCAGCCTAAGCGCTGTCGGCCTGCTGCCGCACGAGTTTGTCCACGCCTGGAACGGCAAGCGCAGCCGCCCGGTCGACGAACTGACCGCCAACCACAACATCCCAACCCAGAACACCCTGATGTGGGTCTATGAGGGTCAAACCGAGTACTGGGGCGACGTCCTGACGGCGCGCGCCGGCCTGGCGTCGAAAGACGACATCCTGACCAGCTTCGCCGAAGTCGCGGCCTTCTATGACAACCAGCCCGGCCGCGAATGGCGCGCGTTGCAGGACACCAACAACCACAATCTGCTCGGCTATCGCACCAGCAATCCGTACGCCTCGTGGATGCGCGGGACGGGCGACTACTACCGCGAGGCCCTGCTGATCTGGCTGGACGCCGACACCCTGATCCGTGAGCAGACCGGCGGGCGGCGCTCGCTGGACGACTTCGCCAAGGGCTTCTTCGGCGGCGACGACGGCTCCTGGGCGCCGCGCGGCTATACGTTCGAGGATGTGGCGACGGCCCTGAACGCGGTCCATCCGCACGACTGGGCGGCCTTCCTGCGCCAGCGGCTGGACGCCGTCGGCCCCGACGCCCGCGCGCCTCTGGATGGTCTGGAGCGCGGCGGCTACCGGCTGACCTACACCGACGATCTCACGGCCGCTGAGAAGCGGATCCAGTCCGGCTGGGCCAACGACTTCCAGTATTCGCTGGGCTTCACCCTGTCGGGCGCGTCGAACCGGCTGTCGGGCATCCGCTGGGGCGGGCGCGCCTTCGAGGCGGACATCGGGCCGGGCTGGGACCTGGTCGCCGTCAACGACCGCGCCGCCTCCGCCCAGGTGTTGCGCGAAGCGGTCACCGCCGCCAAGGGGACCGACCGGCCGATCAGCCTGCTGATCAAAAACGGCGACCGCTACCGCACCGTGGTCTTCGATTATCACGAGGGCCTGCGCTATCCGCGCCTGGAGCGCATCCCCGGCACGCCGGACCGCCTGGGAGACATCCTGGCGCCGCGCCGGCGCTAGGTGAGGTCAAGCATGGCCCGCCTGCTCTCGTTCCTCATCGCCGCCCTGACCCTGGCGTGGGGGCCGACCGCCTTGGCCGCCTGCGGCCCCGGTCAGCCAGGCAGCACCTTCCGTTTTCCGGTCGCGGACACGGGACGGTCGCTGGTCGTGCATCTGCCGCGCGGGCTGGACGCCGCCCGCCCCTCGCCCTTGATGTTCGTCCTGCACGGCAGCGGCGGCACGGGCGAGGCGATCCTTCGGGACTCTCGCCTCGCGGACACGGCGGACCGGCACGGCTTCATCGTCGTGGCGCCCGACGCCGGCATACCGGTCGAGCGGGGCTTCGTGTGGAACATCCCCGGCGTGCCGACCATAACCGGCGAGGTTCCCGGCCCCACCGACGCCGACGACGTCGCCTATCTGACCACGGCCATCGACGCCTTGGCGGCCCAGGGCTGCGTCGATCCCGCTCGTGTCTATGTGACCGGCCTTTCGGGCGGCGGACGCATGGCGTCCTGGCTGGGCTGCGTCGCCGCGGACCGCTTCGCCGCCATCGCCCCGGTCGTGGGGCTGCGCGCCGGCAATCCGGATGAGCAAGACCCGGCTCGACCTGACCCGGCGACCTGCACGCCGTCGCGGCCCATGCCGGTGATGGCCTTCGCCGGCGACGCCGACACCGTCAATCCCATCCAGGGCGGCGGCGCGGGGTACTGGAGCTACACCATGCACGCGGCCGAACAGCGCTGGGCCCAGATCAACGGCTGCGCGACCGTGCGCCCGACCCGGTGGATCGCGCCCAAGGTCTATGAGGAAGGCTACGCCGCCTGCCGCGAGGACGCCGATGTCGTCGCCCACGTCACCCGCGACGGCGGCCACAGCTGGGTCGCCGACAACGAGGCCATGTGGGCGTTCTTTTCAAGACGCTCGCGCTGACCGTTTCAGCAAGGCCAGCAGCGCGTCGGCGGCTTCGCGTGACGAGGCGGGGTTCTGGCCGGTGACCAGGGTCCCGTCGGTCACGACAAAGGACGACCAGTCCTCGCCGCGCACATACTTTCCGCCATTTTGGACAAGCATGTCCTCGACCAGGAAGGGGACCACGTCGGTCAGGCCGACCGCCTCTTCCTCGCTGTTGGTGAAGCCCGTCACCTTGCGGCCCTTGACCAGCGGCGCACCATCGGCCGCCTTGACGGACTTCAGCACACCCGGCGCATGGCAGACGAAGCCGGTGGGCTTGCCCGCCTTGGCGAAACCTTCGATCAGGGCGACCGACTGGGGGTCTTCGGCGAGGTCCCACAGCGGGCCATGACCGCCGGGATAGAAGACGGCGTCAAACTCGCCGGCGTCGATCTCGGACAGCTTGACCGTATTGGCCAGGGCCGCCTGTGCATCGGCGTCGGCCTTGAAGCGATGGGTGTCTTCGGTCTGCGCGTCGTCCGCGTCGCTCTTGGGATCCAGGGGCGGCTGGCCGCCCTTGGGCGAGGCCAGCACGATCTCGGCGCCGGCGTCTTTCAGCGCATAGTAGGGCGCGGCGAACTCCTCCAGCCAGAAGCCGGTCTTCTTGCCAGTGTCGCCCAGCCCATCGTGGGATGTCAGGACCATCAGAATCTTCATCGGGCTCGCTCCATATGTCGAAGACGACACATGGGGCTTGCACGCCTGCGCCGCGAGGGCCGAACAAAGAAAGGGCCCGGCGGTTTCCCGCCGGGCCCTTCCCGATTTCAGCGTCAGCCGAAGGCCAGGTTACTTGATCTGGACCTTGGCGCCGGCGTCTTCGAGCTTCTTCTTCAGCTCTTCGGCGGCCTGCTTGGAGACGTTCTCGACAACGTTCTGCGGAGCGCCTTCGACCAGGTCCTTGGCTTCCTTCAGGCCCAGGTCCGAACGGACGCCGCGGACTTCCTTGATGACGTTGATCTTCTTGTCGCCGCCGTCAACCAGGACGACGGTGAACTCGGTTTGCTCTTCAGCGGCTTCAGCCGGAGCGCCCGCGCCACCGGCCGGCATGGCCATGGCGACCGGAGCAGCGGCGCTGACGCCCCACTTTTCTTCCAGCAGTTTCGACAGTTCGGCAGCTTCCAGAACGGTCAGGGCGGACAGGTCTTCGACGATCTTGGCGAGGTCGGCCATTGTCAGTTTTCCTTCGGAGGATGAGGTTTAGAGAGGAATGCGGAGATGAAAGGTGCGGCTTACGCCGCGTCCTTGGTGGCGTAGGCGTTGAACACCCGGGCCAGCTGACCGGCAGGTGCTTGCAGCACGCCGGCGATCTTGGTCGCGGGCGCGTTGAGCAGGCCGATAAGCGAGCTGCGGACTTCGTCCAGCGTGGGCAGTTTCGAGAGAACCTCGACGCCCTTCTGGTCGACGACGGTCGCGCCCATGAAGCCGCCAACGATCTTGAAGCGATCATTACCCTTGGCGAATTCGGTGACGACCTTGGCGGCGGTGCCGGGGTTTTCGGCGTAGGCGATGCCCACCGGGCCCTTGAACAGGGGGTGGTATTCGCTGCCGTCCTCGGCCTCGAGCGCCTTCAGCGCCAGGCGGTTCTTGACCACCTTGAACGCGCCGCCTTCTTTACGAAGACGACCACGCAGGTCTTCCATTTCCGCAACGGTCAGACCCAGGTTGTGGGTCACGACCACGCTGCCGGCATCGGCGAAGACGCCCTTGAGCGACTCGATCGATTCGGCCTTCTGTGCGCGATCCATTGCGGTCTCCAGTCTTGGCGTACGCCGCCGGGCTTATTCCCGACGACGGATTGGCCAAAGCGCGTCGCATCGCTGCGAAACGTTTGGGCCGGTCGTATTGTCCGAAGGAAGCGACTGACGGGCGTCCATCCCGGGAGGCCGGGCCGACATCGGTCAGTTTGCGTCCCCATCTCCCCACGGCGTCAGAGGGCTCTCTGACAGTTACGGTCTGGGCGGCCCCCAGACCCCGAAGTTCTCGGACAGGACCGTCGTCGGCGAACCGACGACGGGAAGCCGCGCTCTATACACGGCTTTCGGCGGAAATCAACGGCGTGCAGGATCTTCGGGAACGACCAGCCCGCCTGGCCTTATTCATCGCCGCGAACTGCCGGCTTGGCGCTATCCCAGCTCGCCGGGGGCTTCGGCCTCGTCGTCCTTCAGCACATCCTGGCGATACAGCATGGTGACCAGCACATAGAGGGTCAGCGCCAGCGGCGCCGAGAACAACACGCCCAGCGGCCCGAACAGGCTTCCGAAGGCCACGACCGCGAAGACGGTGATGATCACCGGCAGATTGGCCACGCTCTTCTGCGCCAGGGGCATGATCAGCACGCTCTCGACCTGCTGGACGACGATGTAGAGCACCAGCGTCAATGCCGCCTGCTCCCAGCCGACCGTGGCCGCCATCAGCAGCGCCGGAATAGTCGCCGCGATCGGTCCGACGATGGGCACGAAGTCCAGCAAACCGGTCAGAACGCCCAGAGCGACCGGTGACGGCACGCCGATCAACGCCAGCCCGATTCCCGACAGCAGCCCCACCAGAGTCATGGCGATCAGCTGCGCCCGCAGCCAGCCCTTCAGCGCGCGCCCCGTGGTGTTCAGCACCTCGCGGATGCGCGGACGACGATCCATCGGGAACAGGCCGATCAGACCCTCGCGCGCCTTGTCCGGCGAAAGGGCCAGATAGATGCCCGCTACGAAAACGAGCAACAGGCCGGTCAAGGCGGCGGCGACCCCCATCGCGAAGGTTTGAGCCCAGCTTATGGCGCGCTCGGCGTAGCCGCTCAGCTGGTCCATGCTCCCCATCAGCTGCTGGCCCCAGGGCTGGGCCTCGATGGCGGCTTCGACGCGGCTCCAGCCCAGCGGCAGGCGCTGGGCCAGGTCGGCGACCTGGGCCGAAATCTGAGATCCGAACAGGTAGAACAGAGCGGCCAACCCGCCGATGATCAGCACGACGGACAAGATCACCGCCACAACCGCGGGCAGGCGGGTCAGCTTGATGATCGGGTCCGCGACGGATCGGATGAGCACGGCCACGACCACCGCGGCGAACATCATCACCCACAGTTGCGACAGGGCGATCGCCAGCTGGAAGGCGAAGTAAACGCCGACCAGAGCCACGGCCGCGAACACGATCTTCGCCGGCGACCAGCCTGGCGAGGCGATGTCGCCCCGTCGTCCGAACAAATTCATCAAGTGACTCCGGCCCTTCGAGCGGCTGCAACGCGCCAGCCGGCCCGCGGTTCAACCTGGATCTAACGACGCAGCCAGGCGTCGAAGGCCTCGATGAAACGAGCCTGGCGACGCTGGGTCGCCGGATCAGCGAAGCCCTCTGCAGTGAAGGCGCCCTCGCCCAGGTGAAGGTAGGCTTCAGGCTGAGGCATCGTCTCGACGCCCAGGGCGACGACGATCTGGCGAAGATGCATCTGCGACATGTCGGCCCCGCGCGTGCCGGGCGAGCCCCCGCAGACCGCCGCGCGTTTGCCCTGCCAGGAGTTGCGGCCGGCGGGCCGCGACGCCCAGTCGATGGCGTTCTTCATCAAGGCGGTGACCGACCGGTTGTGTTCGGGGCTGACGAACAGCACGCCGTCGGCCGCCTCGATCCGCGCCTTGAAGTCCCACAGGGCGTCGGGCGGGCTGACCTCCAGGTCGCCGTCGTACAGCGGCAACGCGCGCATGGGCAGCAGGTCAAACTCGATGCGGCCGCGCGCCAGTCCCGCCAGCGCCCCGGCCAGTGACTGGTTGATCGAGCCCGCGCGCGTGCTGCCGATCAGCACGGCGACCTTCAGAACATCCGCCATCACCACTCCCTCAAAGCAAAACGGCCCCGGAGATCGCTCTCCGGGGCCGTCTTCTATCATTGGCCTACCGCGCTTGCGCGCTACTTGAGGCCGCAGGCCGCTTCGGATCGGGAAGGCGGAGCCTTCTGACCGCGGCCAGGTGTCAAGCGCCCAGCGAAGCCGGGTCGATCTTGAAGCCCGGGCCCATGGTGGACGACAGGCTGATCTTCTTGACGTAGGTGCCCTTGGCGCCCGACGGCTTGGCCTTGTTCAGGGCGTCGACGATCGCCTTGACGTTGGCTTCCAGCGCGTCCTGCGTGAACGAGGCCTTGCCGATGCCGGCGTGCACGATGCCCGCCTTCTCGACACGGAACTCGACGGCGCCGCCCTTGGCGTCCTTGACCGCCTGGGCCACGTTCGGGGTCACGGTGCCGACCTTGGGGTTCGGCATCAGGCCGCGCGGGCCCAGCACCTTACCCAGACGGCCGACCAGGGCCATCATGTCCGGCGACGCGATGACGCGGTCGAAGTCCATGAAGCCGCCGTTGATCTTCTCGTAAAGATCTTCGGCGCCGACGTGTTCCGCACCGGCGGCGCGGGCTTCATCGGCCTTGGCGTCCTTGGCGAAGACGGCGACGCGAACGTCGCGGCCCGTGCCCGACGGCAGGTTGACCACGCCGCGAACCTGCTGGTCGGCGTGACGCGGATCGACACCCAGGTTGACGGCGATCTCGATCGACTCGTCGAACTTGGCCTTGGCGTTGTCCTTGACGGCCTTGATGGCGTCGGCGAACGGCAGGGCCGTGTCGCGATCGCCGGTCCAGGCTTGAATGCGCTTGGCTTGCTTGGCCATGTGCTTAGCCCTCCACCACGTTCAGGCCCATCGCGCGGGCCGAGCCTTCGATGATCTTCGTCGCCGCGTCGAGGTCGTTGGCGTTGAGATCCTTCATCTTCTTCTCGGCGATCTCACGCAGCTGGCTGCGCTTGATCTTGCCGGCGGTCTCGCGACCCGTCAGCTTGGCGCCCGACTTCAGGCCGGTGGCCTGTTTCAGGAACCAGGTCGCCGGCGGCGTCTTGGTGACGAAGGTGAAGCTCTTGTCTTGATAGACGGTGATGACGGTCGGCAGGGGGGTGCCCTTGCCTTCCTTCTCGGTCCGCGCGTTGAACTCCTTGCAGAAGCCCATGATGTTGACGCCGCGCTGACCCAGGGCCGGACCGATCGGCGGCGACGGGGTCGCGGAGCCGGCGGGGACCTGCAGCTTGATGTAGCCGAGAATCTTCTTGGCCATTGGTCTCTCCTATGAATGACCCGGACGCTGTGTCCGGACCGGTGAGCCGTGGTGCGGCATGGCGGCCTCCCACGGATTTGCCCCGCCGAAACGGGAGGCGCGCCTATAGCGGAGGGCGGCCCCAAACGCAAACGGCGGCTCCGTCGGAGCCGCCGTGCGAATTCTGATTGTCTGAGCTTTAGCCCGAGACCTTCTCGACCTGATTGTATTCCAGATCGACCGGGGTGGCGCGGCCAAAGATGGAGACGGCGACGCGCAGGCGGGCGTTGTCTTCGTCGACGCTTTCGACCTGGCCGTCGAAGCTGGCGAACGGGCCGTCGATGACCTTGACGGTTTCGCCGATGTCGAAGCGGATCGTGGGCTTGGGACGTTCGACGCCCTCTTCCACGGCGCCGATGATGTTCTGAACTTCGCGTTCCGAGACCGGCAGCGGCTTGGTGCCGCCCGCGGCGCCCAGGAAGCCGGTCACCTTCGGGGTGTCCTTGACCAGGTGATAGGCGTCGTCGGTCAGCTCCATCTTCACCAGCACATAGCCGGGAAAGAATTTGCGCTCGGAATTCACCTTGCGGCCGCGACGAACCTCGACGACCTCCTCAGTCGGAACCAGGATTTCGGAGAAGTTGTCCTGAAGCCCGCGCTGACGGGCCTGCTCGCGCAGCTGCTCGGCGACCTTCTTCTCGAAGTTCGAATAGGCCTGGACGATATACCACTTGTGGCGCGGGTTGGCGGCGGGCTTTTCGGGCGCGGCGTCAGTCATTTCGCGCGTCTCCTGTTATCGGCCGAGGCCGAGGATGAATTCGGAAGCGAAGCCCAGACCCATGTCCACGATCCAGAAAAAGGCGGCGGCGATCGTCACCATGATGAAGACCATCACCGAGGTGATCCAGGTCTCTTTGCGCGACGGCCAGGTGATCTTGCGGCCTTCGGCGCGCACCTGCCCTACGAACTGGGCTGGCGTCACGCGCGGCTTGGCGACGGCAGGCTGATCGACGGTCACCGTCGATCCGGCCGCGGGACCGGATTGTTTCCCCGCCGGGCGGCGTCCGCCGGGGGTCTTCGCCTTCGCCATCGAATGCTCTTCTAACGGTTGATGCCTTCGCCCTCAGATAGGATGCCCCACCCGAAGGCGACAGAGGGAATGGCAGGAGTTGAGGGACTCGAACCCACGACCCCCGGTTTTGGAGACCGGTGCTCTACCAGCTGAGCTAAACTCCTAGCACTGACCGCACCCCCGAAAGGGCGCGTTCGCCAGACCGGGGCGTATGCCCGACCCTGTCAGGCATTTCAAGCGGCGCGGGGCTTTCAGGCCTCTGCTTTTTCTTCGCGCGCCTGCGCTTCGGCCTCGGCGGCGATCAGCGTCTTGAACAGCAGCTTGTCGATGCGGCGGTCGTCCATGTCGATGATCTCGACTTCGAAACGACCCAGCTGAAGGATTTCGCCCTCGACCGGCACGCGCGAAAGGTGGTGCAGGACCAGGCCGGCCACGGTGTGGAAGCCTTCGTGCTCGCCGAAGTCCTCGCCCAGCACGTCTTCCAGCTCGTCCAGATCGGTGCGGCCGTCGACGATCCAGGTTCCATCGTCGCGGGCGCGGATCAAGGCCTCGCCCTCGTCGTGACCTTCGTCGAAGTCGCCGGCGATCATCTCCAAGAGGTCCGTAGCGGTCACCACGCCCTCGAAGGCGCCGTACTCGTCAACCACGAAGGCCATGTGCACCTTGGAGCCCTTGAGGATCTCGAGCGCCTTCAGCACCGAGGTCGACTGCGGGATGAAGGCCGGCGTCTGGACCAGGGTCTCGACGTTGAACTCGCCATTGTCCAGCAAGCTGTCCAGCAGGTCCTTCTTGTGGACCACGCCCAGCGGATTATCGACGTCGCTATCGCGGGCCACCACAATGCGGGAATAGGGGCAGGAGCGGATTTCTCCGCGGAGGATTTCCTCGGAATCGTCCAGGGCGACCCAAAAGACCTCGTGGCGCGGCGTCATGGCGACACGGATTTGGCGGTCGCCCAGGCGCATGATCTCTTCGATCATCTCCTGTTCCTCGGGCTCGATCAGCCCCGCCGAAGTGCCTTCCGCCAAGATGGTCTCGACTTCCTCCTGGGTGACGTCGGAGCCGTCGCGGTCCTTGACTCCCATCAGCTTGAGAATGCTCGAGGTCGAGGCCGTCAGCAGCAGCACGAACGGCTTCAGGAGAACCGCCAGCGTCGAGATTGGGCCGGCCATCTTGGAGGCTATGGTCTCGGGAAAGATCAGCGCCAGGCGCTTGGGAACCAGTTCGCCGACGATCAGCGACACATAGGTGATCAGCACGACCACCAAGGCGGTGGCGAAGAACTGCGAATACGGCTCGACCGCCGGAAAGGCGGTCTCCAACATCCTGTCCAGCTCGCCGGCGATGGTCGCCTGGCCATAGGCGCCGGCCAGAATGCCGATCAGAGTGATGCCCACCTGCACGGCCGACAGGAACTGCGTCGGCTCTTCCGAGAGCTTCAGCGCCTTGCGCGCGCCTCGATCGCCCTTCTCAGCGCGGCTCTGCAGTCTCGATTTTCGTGAGGACACGACCGCAAGCTCGGTCATGGCGAACAGGCCGTTCAGCACCACAAGCAGCAGCACGACGGCGATAGCGATGGTCAACATCGAGGTGGGAAGGACCCAAGACGCGGCGCATCATTCGGCGTCCGCCCGGCGATACTAGGCGAGGAATCCCCGCCGCGCCACGAGATTCATAGACCTCAGCGAGTCCGCCCGACTTCGACAGACCCGTAAGCGCCCGATTCCGAGCCGCCTTCGGGCAAGGCGGCGCAGGCGCTCATGCCGATGACAATGCCGATGAACAGACCGATGCGAATGGCGCGCAGCATGGTTACCCAAATCTTAATGCCTGGGATCACCTAAGTCGGAATCGCGGGAAAGGTTCAATGCCGCTCGCCTGTCGGGCGAGATCGCGCAAAGAAAAAGGCGGGCCGAAACCCGCCTCTCCGTCGTTTCGGCCTGCCGACTCAGATCGGCAGGATCGCCGTGCCGAACGCCCGCTTCAGCTCGTGAGCGGCGAAGGTCTGGGCCGCCATGGCGTCAGGGACGACCGTGGCCATGCCGTAGAATTCGTGCGTCGAGCCGTTGAAGGTCTTGTGGCGCACGTCCACGCCGGCCTGCTCCAGCTTCTCAGCCAGTTGCTCGCCTTCGGTGCGCAGCGGGTCGATCTCGGCCAGGATCACCGTGGTCGACGGCAGGCCCGCCAGATTGGCCGCGCCGACCAGATTGATGCGCGGGTCCTGGGCTTCGGTCTGATCGTTGAAGATGTGCTTCACGAACCACTCCATCATCGGCTTGTTCAGCGGCTTGGCGTTGGCGTTCTCGCGATAGGACTCATTGTCCATGTCCACGCCAGCCACCGGATAGACGAGCACCTGATGGACCGGAAGCGGCAGGCCCTGGTCGCGCGCCGCCATGGAAACGTTGATCGCCAGATTGCCGCCGGCGGATTCGCCCATGACCGCGATCTTCTGCGGATCGCCGCCGAAGCTCTGGGCGTTTTCGCTCACCCACTTGTAGGCGGCGACGGCGTCCTCGTGGGCGGCGGGGAACTTGTTCTCCGGGGCCTGGCGATAGTGGCATGACACGAAGATGCAGTCGGCCATCTTGGAGGTGCCGCGCGGGCCGCCGTCATAGACATCCAGATCGGCGAAGACGAAGCCGCCGCCGTGGAAATAGACGACCACCGGCAGCAGCTTGTCGGTGTCCTTGTCAGTCTCGGGGCCGTAAAGCCGGGCTTGGATCGCGCCGGCCGGGCCGGGGATGGTGAAGTCGCGGGTGGCGACGCCCAGGTCGTCGTCGGGGTTCTTGCCGTCCTTGCGCAGCAGTGACTTGACCGCGTCGGTCGGCGTCGGCTGGCGACGGGCCTCTTCGGGGCTTAGCGTCTCAATTGGCTTGGGGCCCAGCGCCGCCAGCTCGTCGAGCACCTTCTGCATATTGTGATCGGGCTTTGCGGGGGTGTCGCGGGGTTCGTCGTTGCCGAGAATCTTGTCGAGGATGGACATTCGTTTTCCTGAGGGGCTTTGCGGGGGTGTGAGACAGCCTTGCGATCATCAACCGCGACCGCGTTTGCCCGGTTCCGCCGCGCTTGACTTCGCGCCGGATTGCGGCACAGGGTCCGGCGCTCTCGCGGGAGAGATCGGACCAGGAAACTGGCCCCCGACGCCGAAGGCGCAACCGCCCCGGAAACGCTCAGGCAAACGGACCGCGACGGCGCACGGACGCTGGAAAGTCGCCCAGGATCTTGCGGTCTGAGGGCGCGCCGACGGAGCAAGGTGGCGACACCGGAATCTCTCAGGCTTCAGGACAGCGGGGGCGCGACCACGGCGGAGCTGTCCGCCCCAACACGCGACCGAGTGATCCGATGGCCGACGCGCAACTGAAAACCACGCCTCTGAACGCGGCGCACCGGGCCGCCGGCGCGCGCATGGTGGGCTTCGGCGGCTACGACATGCCGGTCCAGTATGAAGGCGTGCTGGCCGAGCACCGCTGGACCCGCGAGCACGCCGGCCTGTTCGATGTCTCGCACATGGGCCAGTGCAAGATCACCGGCGCGGACGCCGTCAGCCAGTTCGAGCGCTTCGTGCCCGGCGACTATGCGATCCTGAAGGCGGGCCGGCAGAAATATTCGCTGCTGCTGAACGAACAGGGCGGCGTCATCGACGACCTGATGGCCGGTCGCCCCGATCACGACGGCCTGTTCGTCGTCGTCAACGCCGGCAACAAGGACGAGGACTTCGCCTTCTGGTCCGCCAACCTGCAGGGCGACGCCACGCTGACGGTGCTGGACGACCGCGCGCTCTTGGCCATCCAGGGCCCCGAGGCGGCCGAGGTCATGGCCGCCCACGAGCCGGTGCTGGCGGAAATGAGCTTCATGGACTGCGCCCGACTGATGCTGTTCGGCGCCGACTGCTACGTCTCGCGCTCGGGCTACACCGGTGAGGATGGCTACGAGATCTCGGTCCCGGCCGACCAGGCCGAGCGCGTCTGGAACACTCTGCTCGAAGACGCCCGCGTCAAGCCGATCGGCCTGGGCGCACGCGATTCGCTGCGGCTCGAGGCCGGCCTGCCGCTGCACGGCCACGACATCGATCCGACCACCAGCCCGGTCGAGGGCGCCCTGACCTTCGCCCTGTCCAAGTCGAGGAAGGAACGGGCGGACTTCAACGGCGCCGACCGCATCCTCAAGGAGCTGGCCGACGGCCCCGGCCGCGTCCGCGTCGGCCTGGTCGTCAAGGAAGGCGCCCCGGCTCGCGAGGGCGCCGAGATCGCCGACGCCGACGGCAACGTGATCGGCAAGGTCACCTCGGGCGGCCCCTCCCCTACCTTGGGCAAGAACATCGCCATGGGCTACGTCCCGCCGGCCCATGCCGCCTTGGGCACCGAGTTGAAGGTCATCGTGCGCGGCAAGCCCGCCGCCGCCGAGGTCGTCGCCATGCCCTTCGTGGCCCAACGCTACTATCGCAAACCCAAAGCCTGAGAGATCAGACCATGAAGTTCACCAAGGATCACGAGTGGGTCAGCCTGGACGGCGACATCGCCACTGTCGGCATCTCCAAGCACGCCGCCGACGCCCTGGGCGACGTGGTGTTCGTGGAAGTGCCTGAAGTCGGCAAGACCGTCTCCAAGGGCGACAGCTTCGCCGTGGTCGAAAGCGTCAAGGCGGCGTCCGACGTCTACGCCCCCGTTTCGGGCGAAGTGGTCGAGGCCAATGACGCCCTTTCGACCGCCCCGGAAACCGTCAACGCCGCGCCCGAAGCCGACGGCTGGTTCGCCAAGATCAAGGTCAGCGACACCGCCCAGCTGGACGGTCTGATGGACCAGGCCGCCTACGACCAGTATCTGACCACGCTCTGAGACTCAGATGGACCATCGTTACACCGCCACGGTCGCCTGGAGCGCTCCGGCCGAAGCTCATCGCTCCGGCCGCTACAGCCGCGCTCACGACTGGCGGTTCGACGGCGGGGCGTTGGTTCGCGGGTCGTCCGCGCCGCCGTCACCCGGCAGCGACCCCGCCGCGGTGGACCCGGAAGAGGCGCTGGTGGCAGCCGTCTCGGCCTGTCACATGATGTTCTTCCTGGCCTATGCGCGAAAGCATCGACTAACCGTCACGTCTTATGAGGATCAAGCCGACGGGGTGATGACGCCCAACGCGGACGGCAAGCTCTATCTGTCCACTCTCACGCTGCGTCCACGGATCACTTTCGAGGGCGAGGCCGATCCCGCCGTCGTCAACCAAGTCCACCACCTCGCCCACGCCGACTGTTACCTCGCCAACTCGATCCGTGGCGACGTGACGATCGAGCCGCGCTGACTTCCCGTAAGGACTCTCCTCCACCATGCGCTACCTCCCCCTGACGCCCGACGACCGCACGGAGATGCTCGCCGCCATCGGCGCGAAATCCATCGACGACCTGTTCGTGGACGTGCCCCAGTCGGCGCGGCTGGACGGCCCCGTCGATCTGCCGCGCGTGGCGGGCGAGCTGGAGGTGGAGCGCGCCCTCTCGGCCATGGCGGGCAAGAACGCCACGGCGGGGACGACGCCCTTCTTCTGCGGCGCCGGCGCCTACAAGCACCACGTCCCGGCTACGGTGGATCACGTCATCCAGCGCTCGGAGTTCCTGACCAGCTACACACCGTACCAGCCGGAAATCGCCCAGGGCACGCTGCAGTATCTGTACGAGTTCCAGACCCAGGTCGCGAACCTGACCGGGATGCCGGTGGCCAACGCCTCGCTGTATGACGGCTCGACCGCCATGGCAGAGGGCGTGCTGATGGCCACGCGCGTGACCCGCCGCAACAAGGCGGTGATCTCGGGCGGCGTGCACCCCCACTATGTCCAGGCGACCGAGACCGTGGTGCACGCCGTCGGCGTCGAGACCCAGGTGCTGCCGGCCGCCGTCGATGCAGAAGCCGACGTCATCGCCCAGATCGGCGCCGACACCGCCTGCGTCGTCGTCCAGACCCCCAACGTCTTCGGCACGGCCACAGATGTCACGAAGATCGCCGAGGCCGCCCACGCCGCCGGCGCCCTGCTGATCGTGGTCGTCACCGAAGCGGTTTCGATGGGCCTGCTGAAGTCGCCCGGCGAAATGGGCGCGGACATCGTCGCGGCCGAGGGCCAGTCGATCGGCAACGCCCTGAACTTCGGCGGCCCCTACGTCGGCCTGTTCGCCACGCGCGAAAAGCTGATCCGCCAGATGCCCGGCCGCCTGTGCGGCGAGACGGTTGATGCGGAGGGCGAGCGAGGCTTCGTCCTGACCCTGTCGACGCGCGAGCAGCACATCCGCCGCGACAAGGCGACGTCGAACATCTGCACCAACTCGGGCCTCTGCACCCTGGCCTTCACCATCCACATGAGCCTGCTGGGCGAGACGGGCCTGCGCAACCTGGCCCTGCTGAACCATGAGAAGGCCGTCGCCACGCGCGACGCCCTGGCCGCCATTCCGGGCGTGGAAGTGCTGACCCCGCGCTTCTTCAACGAGTTCGCGGTGAAGCTGCCCAAGCCGGCGGCCGAGGTGGTGGAGCGCCTGGCCGAACACCGCATCCTGGCCGGCGTGCCCTACAGCCGTCTGGCCCCCGACGCCGGCATGGACGACCTCCTGCTGGTCGCCGCGACCGAGACGACGCTGGACGCCGACATCAAGATCCTGGCGGGTGCGCTCGCCAAGGTCCTGGCCGCCTGAACGGAAGACAGACCATGAGCACCATGAACACCGTCGGCCGTCCGACCACCCCCAACGCGGGCTCTGAGAAGCCCGCCACCCTGACCGGCGGCCGCGGCCTGCTGCAGAACGAAGCCCTGATCTTCGAGGGCGACGGCTGGGGCAAGACCGGCGTCGATCTGCCGAAGCCCAAGACAGACGGCGCCGACCTGGGCGACCTGGTCCGCAAGGATCCGATCGGCCTGCCGGGCCTGTCCGAGCCCGAGGCCATGCGCCACTATGTCCGTCTGAGCCAGAAGAACCACGCGATCGACCTGGCCATCTATCCGCTGGGCTCGTGCACGATGAAGCACAACCCGCGCCTGAACGAGAAGATGGCGCGCCTGCCCGGCTTCTCGGACATCCACCCGCTGCAGCCGCAATCGACGGTGCAGGGCGCGTTGGAGCTGATGGACACGCTGTCCCACTGGCTGACCACCCTGACGGGCATGCCCGCCGTCGCGCTTTCCCCGAAAGCGGGCGCCCACGGCGAGTTGTGCGGCCTGATGGCCATCCGCGCCGCGCACGAGGCGTCCGGCCAGCATGAGAAGCGTCGCAAGGTGCTGGTCCCGACCTCGGCCCACGGCACCAATCCGGCCACAGCCGCCTTCGTCGGCTATTCGGTGGTCGAAGTCGCCCAGACCGACGACGGCCGCGTGGATGTGGCTGATCTGGCGTCCAAGCTGGGCGACGACGTGGCCGCCATCATGGTGACCAACCCCAACACCTGCGGCCTGTTCGAGCGCGACATCTTGGAGATCAGCCGCCTGACGCATGAGGCCGGCGCCTATTTCTACTGCGACGGGGCCAACTTCAACGCCATCGTCGGCCGGGTGCGCCCTGGCGACCTGGGCGTCGACGCCATGCACATCAACCTGCACAAGACCTTCTCCACGCCCCACGGCGGCGGCGGTCCCGGCGCGGGTCCGGTGGTGCTTTCGGAAGCGCTCGCGCCCTTCGCCCCGGCCCCTTGGGTGGTCAATGACGGCGACGGCTTCAAGCTGCTGGAGCGCGCTGAAGAAGACGCCGCGCAGGCCTTCGGCCGCCTGTGCGCCTTCCAGGGTCAGATGGGCATGTATGTCCGCGCCCTCAGCTACATGATGAGCCACGGCTCGGACGGTCTGCGTCAGGTCGCCGAGGACGCGGTGCTGAACGCCAACTACATCAAGGCCCGCCTGTCGGACCTGATGAGCGCCGCCTTCCCCAACGGCCCCTGCATGCACGAGGCCCTGTTCGACGACGAATGGCTGAAGGGCACGGACATCACCACGCTCGACTTCGCCAAGGCGATGATCGACGAGGGCTTCCACCCCATGACCATGTACTTCCCGCTGGTCGTCCATGGCGCCATGCTGATCGAGCCGACCGAGACGGAGTCCAAGGCCGAACTGGACCGCTTCATCGAGGCGATGCGCGCGCTGGCCGGCGCGGCCAAGGCCGGCGATGTGGACCGCTTCAAGGGCGCGCCCTTCCACGCGCCCCTGCGTCGCCTGGACGAAACCCGCGCCGCCCGCTCGCCGGTGCTGCGCTGGACCGCGCCCCAGGGCTCCAACCAGGCGGCCTGAGGACGCGCTTTTCGGTCGGGTCGCCAGCGTCGGATCGGAGTTCGTCTCTTGGACGTTGACCGTGGGCTCCATCATGCCGACGGACGCGCCCTTGCGCCTCCCCGTCCCCAGCGACAGGACCGCGCCGATGACCGACTGGACCACGAACGACATTCCCGACCAGAGCGGGAGGCTGGCCGTCGTCACCGGCGCCACGGGCGGCCTGGGGCTTGAGACGGCCCTCGTCCTGGCGGCCAAAGGCGCCGAGGTGGTCTTGGCGGCGCGCAATCCGGACAAGGGGGCCGAGGCCGAACGTCTGATCCGCGAGCGTCATCCGACGGCCGATGCCCGCTTCGATCTGCTGGATCTGGGAGACCTCGGCTCCGTCGCGGCCTTCGCCGACCGCCAGCTGGCGTCGGGGCGACCGATCGACATTCTGATCAACAACGCCGGCGTCATGGCCCTGCCGCGCCGCCAGACGACCGCAGATGGCTTCGAGATGCAGTTCGGCACGAACTATCTGTCGCACTTCGCCCTGACCGGCCAGCTGCTGCCGCTGCTGACGGCGGCGAACGCCCGGGTGGTGCAACTGTCCAGCATGGCGCACCGCGGCGGCGCGATCCGCCTGGACGATCTGAACTACCAGACCGGCTATCGCCCCTGGCCCGTCTATCAGCAGTCCAAGCTGGCCATGCTGATGTTCGCCATCGAACTGCAACGACGCAGCGACGCTAACGGCTGGGGCCTGACCAGCGTCGCCGCCCATCCCGGCTTCGCCCGCACCGATCTGATCGCCAACGGCCCGTCCAGCGACGGCGGCGGCTTGTTCGGACTAGCGTCCGGCATCCTGGCGCAGTTCATGAGCCATTCGGCCGCCGACGGCGCCCTGCCCACGCTTCTGGCCGCCACCAGCCCGACGGTCGCGCCAGGCGGCTATTACGGCCCGCAAGGCTTCCAGGAAGCGAAAGGCCCGCCCGGCGTGGCCGAGATCAAGCCGCAGGCTAAGGACGCCGATGTCGCCAGACGGCTTTGGGACGAGTCCGAACGTCTGACCGGCGTGCGGTACGGTTGAAGAAACAGCGCCCTAGCGCCCAGCCGTCTGTCTCGCGTGGAAGTCGCGGCGGAAGGCTTCGAACCGACCTTCGGCGATCGCCGCGCGCATGGCCGCCGTCAGCGCCTGGAAGAAGGCGATGTTGTGCCAGCTGAGCAGGATCTTGCCGAGGATCTCATCGGCGCGGATCAGGTGGTGCAGATAGGCCTTTGAATAGTCCTGCGACGCTGGGCACGGGACGTCGAGCTCCAGCGGGTCCTGATCCTCGGCGAAGCGCGCGTTCTTCAGGTTCAGCGGCCCGTTCCAGGTCCAGGCCTGGCCGTGGCGGCCCGCACGCGTCGGCAGCACGCAGTCGAACATGTCCACGCCGCGCCACACCGCCTCGACCAGATCGATCGGCTTGCCCACGCCCATCAGATAGCGCGGCCGGTCCGCCGGCAGCATGTCGGGTGCATAGTCCAGCACCTCGCACATGGCCTGGTGCCCCTCGCCCACCGCCAGTCCGCCGATGGCGTAGCCGTCGAAGCCGATCTCCTGCAGCCGGTCCGAGCTTTCGCGGCGCAGGTTCTGGAAAGTCGAGCCTTGCTGGATGCCGAACAGGGCCTGGGCGTTGCGCGTGCCAAACGCGGTCTTGGACCGGAGCGCCCAGCGCGCCGACAGCTCCATCCCCTCGCGCGCCCTCGCCTCTTCCGCCGGCCAGGCGACGCACTCGTCCAGCTGCATGACGATGTCCGAACCCAGACGGTCGGCCTGGATCTCGATGGACCGTTCGGGCGTCAGGACATGTTTGGAGCCGTCGATGTGGCTGGAGAAGGTCACCGCCTCCTCCGTCAGCTTGGAGATGCCCGACAGGCTCATGACCTGAAACCCGCCCGAGTCCGTCAGGATCGGCCCGTCCCAGCGCATGAATTTGTGCAGGCCGCCCAGCCGCTCCATCCGCTCGGGGCCGGGGCGCAGCATCAGGTGATAGGTGTTGCCCAGGATGATGTCCGCGCCGGTCTGCTTTACCTGATCAACCGTCATCGCCTTGACGGTGGCGGCGGTGCCGACCGGCATGAAGGCGGGGGTGCGGATGTCGCCGCGCGGCGTCTTTAGCACGCCTGTGCGCGCGCGGCCGTCGGTGGCGGAGATGTCGAAGGCGAAGGCCATCAGCGCAGCAGTCTTTCCAGTTGATCCGCGCGGTGCAGATCCTTGGGGCGGCCGAACAGGCGGCAGGTGGCGATCTGCTCCTGGACCGTCGGGATGTAGATGCGGCCGGCCGCCATCGCCACCGGAAGTCGGGTCTCGAAGCGCACGGGCGCCCAGTCGCCGTTCGAGCGCACGTCCATCTCGGCCATGACGTCGACCGGTACCGGCGTGGTCAGGATCTGGCCGAAGACGCGCGAGCGGAACAGGCCCTCGCCCGGATCCTCGACCACCGAGCCGCCCAGGGCGGCGATCAGACGTCGCGCATCGCGCGGGCTGGCCATGACGTCCACGTCCGGCGCCTGAATGTCGTCCAGTCCCGCCAGGATCATGGCTGAGCCGCCGAACACCCACCAGGGATCCTGAAGTTCGCCTCCCACGGAGGCCAGGATGTCAAGCGTCGCTTCCAGCGGCTCAGGGAGGTCCTTCACCAAGGCGTCAGCTTGTCTTGGCGGTGGGGAGAACCCGACGGACGGCCAAAACAATCACGGCGCCCAGCGCCGACATGCCCGCGTTCACAATCAGGATGAAAACCAGGAGGAACAGCAAAACGCCGATAGCACCTGCGGGGGAGGTAGCGGGCTCTCCGTTCATCTGGAACAGGCCTGGGCTCAGCACCGCCAGCAGCAAACCCAGAAGCGCAAAGGCGATCTGAAAAGCGGCGG
Organism: Brevundimonas sp. MF30-B; assembly: GCF_004683885.1. NCBI lineage: Bacteria > Pseudomonadati > Pseudomonadota > Alphaproteobacteria > Caulobacterales > Caulobacteraceae > Brevundimonas > Brevundimonas sp. MF30-B. Next base: position 2,542,317 of record NZ_CP038440.1, read on the forward strand.
CGACGCTAAAGGTGACGGTGAACAGGCCACCGAATGGCGCAGTCCTCAGATAGTTCATAGATCGTGCCCCTTAGCGTCCTGCCGAAACAGCAGGCTCCCGTCCCCATAGGAATAGAAGCGATAGCTCTTGTCGATCGCATGAGCGTAGGCCGCTCGCATCGTCTCCAGACCCGCAAACGCCGAAACCAGCATGAACAGCGTCGACTTGGGCAGGTGGAAGTTCGTCATCAGCACATCGACAGCGCGGAAGCGGTAGCCCGGCGTGATGAAGATGGCCGTGTCGCCGTGGAACGGCTGGACCACCCCGTCCTCGCGCGTTGCGCTTTCCAACAGCCGCAGCGAGGTGGTGCCGACGCAGACGATGCGGCCGCCGGCGGCGCGCACGGCGTTCAAGGCGGCGGCGGTCTCTTGCGACACCTCACCCCACTCGCTGTGCATCTTGTGGTCCGCCGTGTCGTCAGCCTTGACCGGCAGGAAGGTGCCGGCCCCCACGTGTAGGGTGACCGCATGGGTCGATACGCCCCGCGCCCTCAGCGCCTCCAGCAGAGCCGGGGTGAAGTGCAGGCCGGCCGTCGGCGCGGCGACCGAGCCGTCGTGTTCGGCGAAGACGGTTTGATAGTCGGACCGGTCGCGATCGTCCTCGGGCCGTTTGGCGGCGATGTAGGGCGGCAGCGGCATGACGCCCAAGTCGCGGATGGCGTCGTCCAGCGCCGGTCCGGCGAGATCGAAGCGCAGCGCGACCAGGCCGTCCTCGCCCTTGGCCTCGACCGTGGCGTCCAGCCGGCCCAGCGCGCAGGCTCCATCCTCGACCACGCCGAAGCGGATGCGGTCGCCCGCCTTGATCCGCTTGCCCGGCTTCATGAAGGCAGACCAGACGTCGGGCGCGTCGCGGTGATGCAGGGTGGCCTCGACCTCCACCGTCAGCGTCTCGCCCTCCGCGCCCAGCCGCTGGCGCACGCCCGACAGGCGCGCGGGGATCACGCGGGTGTCATTGAACACCAAGGCGTCGCCGGGCTTCAGGAAGTCCGGCAGGTCGCGCACGATGCGATCCTCCAGCCCGCCGTCGCGCACGACCAGCAGCCGCGCCGCATCGCGCGGTTCGACCGGGCGCAGGGCGATGCGGTCCTCGGGCAGGTCGAAATCGAAGTCAGAGGTCTTCATGAAGCGGCGCAAAGGCCACGCGCGGCGGGCATGGTCAAGGGCGCTGGCGCCGCGTCGCGGCAAGGCCTAGATGACGCATCCACTTCACGCTCCCCACGTTCCTCCGGCCGCATGACCCTGATCGAAACCGCGACCGGCAGAGAGCGCACCTTCTCCGAAGTGCTCGAGGCCCTGTCCGTCGGACCCGAGCGCCTCAGCATCGCCGAGGTGGCCGAGGCCTTTGGCGAGCGGGGCATCGGGGCCATGATCCTGATCCTGTCGCTGATGGCCATCCTGCCCTGGCCGCCGGGCGGCAAGGCGGTGTTCGGCGCCCCGATCATCCTTCTGGCCTGCGAACTGGCGGTGCGGCGCAAGACGCTTTGGCTGCCCGGCTGGATGCTGCGCGCCTCCATGCCTCGCAGCGCCTACGCCCGGGCCGTGCGCCACGCCCTGCGCCCGGTCCGCTTCGTCGAGAACCTGAGCCGGCCGCGGCTGGCCGTCCTGACCTCGCCGTTGGGCGAGGTGGCGATCGGGGCGGCCTGCGTGCTGCTGGCGATCATGATGGCCCTGCCCATCCCGTTCGGCGACATGCTGCCGGCCGTGACGCTGATCCTGCTCTCCCTCGGGCTGATGCAGCGCGACGGTGCGATGGTGATTGCGGGCTGGATCGGGGTGGTCGTATGCGGCGTCTACATGGTGCTGGTGTCGTCTGCGGTCGTCCACCTGGGTCACTTGGCCTGGAATTGGATCGCCGGCCTGTTCTGAGACGCAAAAAGGGCCGGCGTCGCCGCCGGCCCTTCATTGTCGACCGCGTGGCGGTCGGCCGTCAGTCGCGCCTTCTCAGGCGTGATCCCCCTGGAAGCTCCAGAGCGCGGCCATACCTTGCGGTTGATGACAATGAGACACTGGATCACCTCCTTTCGACTGTTGAACAGGGACTTAGAGGTAAGGATGATTTGCGCGGGTCCGCAATCGGCGCTCTCGCCTTCGTGATCCCGCCCCTCAGACCGCGAAGCTGATGTCCGGCCCCACCGGCACGACGCCCGTCGGATTGATGCGCCGGTGGCTCTCGTAATAGTGCCGCTTGATGTGGTCGACGTTCACCGTCTCGGCCACGCCGGGCAAGGCGTGAAAGTCCCGCACGAAACGCCACAGGGCCGGATAGTCGACGATCCGCCGGCGGTTGCACTTGAAGTGGCCGTGATAGACGAGGTCGAACCGCACCAGGGTAGTGAACAGACGAATGTCCGCCTCGGTCAGCCGATCCCCCATCAGCCACGGCCTGTCGGACAGGCGCGCCTCCAGCCAGTCCAGCGCCTCGAACAGAGGCCCGACGGCCTCTTCATAGGCGGCCTGGGTCTCGGCGAAGCCGGCGCGATACACGCCATTGTTGACCTCGGCATAGACGCGGTCGTTCACCGCATCGATCTCGCCGCGCAGCGCCTCGGGATAATAGTCGCCCTCGGTCGCGCCGACGCCGTCGAAGGCGCTGTTGAACATGCGGATGATGTCGGCGGATTCATTGGAAACGATGGTCTCGCGCGCCTTGTCCCACAGCACGGGCACGGTGACCTTGCCGGTGTAGTCCGCGTCCGCCGCCGTATAGACCTGATGCAGAAAGTCGGCGCCGTGGATGGGATCGCCCGTCACATCGGGCCCCTCAGCAAAGGTCCAGCCGTCGTCGCGCATCAGCCAGTGGACTGTGGAGACGCCGATCATCCCGTCCAGCCCCTTGAATCGTCGCATGATCAGCGTGCGATGCGCCCAGGGGCAGGCCAAGCTGACGTACAGGTGATAGCGGCCCGGCTCGGCTTCGAAACCGCCCTCGCCGGTGGGCCCGGCGGCGGCGTCCCCGGTCACCCAGTTCCGAAACCGGCTCGCCTTGCGCTTGAAGCTGCCATCGCTGTCGGCTCCGACCTCGCCAGCGCTCCAGACGCCATCCACCAACTGCCCCATTCGTCACTCTCCTGCTGTGACCAAGGCGAACTCGCATGCGGCGGGCAGGTTGCCGCCACGCGACGCCTCGCCTCAGGGTTCCAGCTCGATGTCCCAGTAGAGGTAATTTAAAACGCCTTATGCGCACCGATAAGGTAGTGTGCACGTTGCCAAAACTTCGCACCGACCAACTGGGCAGATGCTCGTGGTCACCACATGGCCACCACGGCCACGGTAATCGCAGCGATTTTCGGCACGTCTGGGAGTGTACCAGAAGCGGTCAGAAAAGTCGTCGCTGGCGGCCGCAATGCGCCAGCAGCGGGCATTGGCTCACAGCCGGAAACCGGACGCTGAGGATCGTTGGTTCGCAGCCGAGCTAGAACGCAATCAACGTAGAGAAGCCCTCCCGTGACGGCGACACGGGAGGGTCAGATATAGTTGGCTTAGGTTAGGCCGCTGCTTTCCAGGTCGGCTCCAGCGCCGCATGCGGCGGGCATGGGGCTACAGCCTGGATCGGCAGTCCGCCGAGCTCGTTGGCATAGCCGTGGTTGACGTCGCGATGATGCGCTTCGTCGGCGCGAACCACCAGCACTACATCCCGCAGCGTCGCGTCGTCCGGCAAGCCCCAATAGCGCTTGGCGATCTCCGGGGCCGGAACGTTCGGGCTGCGGCCCTCATCGATCTCGGCCAGATAGTGGGTATAGCTGATCACCGCCTCTTCCTCGAAATAGCCGACCACCCGGTGGGCCGTCTTCGAGGAGACGAGGTAGAGGCCGAAGAAGAACAGATAGAATACCCACTGCACCGACACGATGACGAAGCGCTCGAACAGGGTCGGCTTCGAGATTTCGATGAAGGTCATCAGGTGCATGCGCTCGTTTTCGGCCTCGTCCATCAGGGTTTTGATCCAGCCCTTGTCGTCGCACATCCGGCGCAGGCAGCTCAGGTGGTTGATGGTGGCGCCGACCATTCCCGGCACCGCCGCGACCGTCTCCAGCACCACGGCGCGGTGGCCGTAGCGCTTGGCGAAGAAGGTGTCGGCGCATAAGCGCAGCAGTTTGGTGAAGCCAAAGGCGACCCGGTCCGACAGTCCCTTGGGCTGATGATGGATCGAAAGATCGACGAGGGGGGCGGTCATGGGCCTTGGCTCCTGGTGATCCGGAGAGCGCTCCGGGCCGCTGCGGCGGCGTCTTGAAGATGCGACCGGTGTAGAGGCGACCGCCCGACGCCGGTATTCGGGTCTTCGCCCTAAGGGAAATCCCGGAGGCGCGGGCACCCGCTGGACGGGGCAAGGAGCATCGATGCGAGCCTTTCAGTCCCCGGAGACCGCGCCCTCGGCCCTCATCCGGCCGGCCTCGCCATGGGTGGCGGTCGCGGCGGCGGCGGTCGTCGCCCTTGCCGGCGCGGGGCTGCGCGTCGCCCTCGGCGAGCGCATCGGTGACCACGGCGCGTTTCTGGTTTTCGTCCCGGCGGTCGTGGTCGGTGCGGCCCTGGGCGGTTGGATGTCCGGAACCGCGGCGGCCCTGATCGGTCTTGGCGCCGGGCTACTGCTTTCGCCCCTCAGCCCGGCCCTCGGGTTAGAGGCTGCCTTGTTCCTGGGAGTGGCGGCGGCGGTCACTCTCGGAGGTGAGTGGTTCCAGCGCGCCCATCGTGACCTCTCGGCTCGGGAGACCCATCTCAGGCTGATCCTGAACACCATTCCCGACGCCATGATCCTGATCGACGACGCCGGTCTGATCCGCGCCTTCAGCCCGACAGCGGAGCGCCTGTTCGGCTGGTCCGTCGGCGAGGCGATCGGCCAGAATGTCAGTGTTCTGATGCCCGCGCCTCACCGTGAGGCGCATGACGGGTATCTGCAGCGCTACTACAGGACGGGCGAACGCCGCATCATCGGTCTCGGACGGATCGTTGTCGGCCAGCGCAAGGACAGCTCGACCTTCCCCATGGAGCTCGCCGTCGGGGAGATGCGCACCGCCGAGGGCCGCTTCTTCACCGGCTTCGTCCGGGACCTGACCGAACGTCAGCAGGCCGAGGCCCGGATGCAGGAGTTGCAGAGCGACCTCGTGCGGGTCTCCAGGCTCACCGCCCTCGGCGAGATGGCCTCGGCGCTGGCGCACGAACTGAACCAGCCGCTTACCGCCATCTCGAACTATCTGAAGGGCTCAAGGAGACTCCTGGATTCGAGGGGCCTCGGCGAGGGTCGCATCGCCAGCGCTCTTGATCTGGCGGCCGATCAGGCCTTGCGGGCAGGTGTCATCATTCGGCGGCTGCGCGAGTTCGTGTCCCGCGGAGAAACGGAGCGACGCATCGAGGACTTGCCAAAGCTCGTCGAGGAGGCCAGCGCGCTGGCGCTCGTCGGTGCCCGTGAACACGGCGTGCGGGTGCGGTTCGACATCGACTCCTCCGCCGATCGCGTTCTGGCCGACAAGGTGCAGATCCAACAGGTTCTGCTCAACCTGATCCGCAACGGCATGGACGCGATGGAGGAGTCACCGACGCGGGAGCTCCTCATCGCCGCGGGTGCGGTCGACACCGAACTGTTGCGGATCTCGGTCGCGGACACGGGAGCGGGCGTCAGCCAGGACCTCGCGGAGCAATTGTTCCAGCCCTTCGTGACCAGCAAGCGGAGCGGGATGGGCGTGGGACTATCTATTTCCCGAACCATCATCGAGACCCATGGCGGACGAATCTGGTTCGAACCGAACCCGGGCGGCGGGACGGTCTTCCATTTCACGCTTCAGCGCGCCCGTATCGAGGAGGAGGCTGCCGATGACGACTGACACCATTATTCACATCGTCGACGACGATGTGGCCGTGCGAGATTCCATCGCCTTTCTGCTGGAGACGGCCGACCTGACAGCGCGGACCTATGAGTCCGCTGTCGCCTTCCTCGCGGAGAACGATCGTCCGGCCGGTTGCATCGTGACCGACGTCCGCATGCCGGACATGACCGGACTCGAACTCGCCCGCAGGCTCCGCGACACCGGTTCGGTTGAACCGGTCATCGTGATCACCGGACACGCCGATGTCCCCCTCGCAATCGAGGCGATGCGCGCCGGCGTCGTCGATTTCATCGAAAAGCCTTTTGATGACGAGGTTCTCCTCACCTCAATCCATCGCGTGCTGGAGCAGGCTACGAGGGCGACCTCTGCGGACGCCGATCGCCGCGAGTTCGTCGCCAGGCTGGAATCGCTGTCGCCCCGCGAGCGCGACGTGGTCGATGGCCTGGTCAAGGGACACGCCAACAAGGTTATCGCCTTCGATCTCGGCATCAGCCCACGCACCGTCGAGGTCTACCGCGCGAACGCGATGACCAAGATGCAGGCGGGCAGTCTTTCGGAACTCGTCAGGATTGTCATGACTGCCGGCTAGCGCCAGGAGCGGTTATTCGATGACCGCCGGAACCACGACATTCAGACGGCTGCTAAGGTCTGCTCCCCGGGCTACCGCCATAGGCTGCTTGCGACCCTTAGCGGACATTCGGTTGGGGAACTGTTAGGCTCACTGGTTCTGGCGGATCGGAGAGGCGGGGCTGGCTGATCATGATGAAACCCGTTCTCCGCATGAACGGCGCGGGCGCAAATCCCTGCGAAGGTAGGCCGGTCATCGACTGGCCCAAGGCGGTCTGGAATGGCAGTTTGCTCGCAACTTCAGTTGTCGCTGGCCCGCTCTTCTTTAGCTGGTCGGCCTTCGCGCTGTTCGTGATCCTGACCTACCTCACCCTGCTCGTAGGCCATAGCGTCGGCATGCATCGAATGCTGATCCATCGCTCGTTCCAATGCTCCAAGCCGCTTGAACGCCTCCTGATCTACGTGGGCGTGATCGTCGGCGTTGCCGGTCCCTTCGGCATAATCCGCGTCCACGACATGCGAGACTGGGCTCAGCGACAGCCGGTTTGCCACGACTTTTTCGCTCACACTCGTGGCTTCTGGCGCGACCTGTCTTGGCAACTCTTTTACCGCTTCGATTTCGGTCACGCCCCGACCCTGACCATTGAGTCGAGCATAGCGAGCGATCCATTCTACCGCTTTTTGGAAGCCTCATGGCGGTGGCAGCAGGGCCCGATAGCAGTCGCGCTTTTCCTCATCGGCGGCTGGCCTTGGGTGGTTTGGGGCGTGGCTGTTCGGGTTATTGTCAGCACGGTTGGGCACTGGACGATCACCTACTTCTGTCACAATCCCGGCCCCGGTCGGTGGACCGTAAAGGGTGCCTATGTCCAGGCGACCAATCTGCGGGGCTTGGGGCTGCTCACTTACGGCGAGTGCTGGCATAACAACCATCATGCCTTCCCCGAGTCCGCACGGATTGGATTGGAAAAAGGGCAAGTCGATCCCGGCTGGTTTGTCATTCGGTCGCTTGAACGCGCCCGGCTGATCTGGAACGTAGGACGGCCTCGCGAAGAAGGGCTTCGAGACGACCTCCACGACCGCAGCACGCTCGAACCCATCCAGTAGGCAACGTCCGCTTTCCGCCCTTCGCCGACATTCCTACCGTCGCCGTTGTAAGACCTTCCCGTTTCCTGCGATCCTGGCGCGACACGGGAGTTCACCATGACCCACCCCATTCACATCGGCGTCGGCGGCTGGACGTTCGAGCCCTGGCGGGGGGTCTTCTATCCCGAGGGCCTGGTGCAGAAGCGCGAGCTGGAGTTCGCCAGCCGGGCTCTGACCTCCATTGAGATCAACGGCACCTACTATTCCACCTTCAAGCCCGACAGCTGGATCAAGTGGCGTGACGAGACGCCGGACGACTTCGTCTTTTCGGTCAAGGCCAGCCGGTACTGCACCAACCGCAAGGTGCTGAGCGAGGGCAAGGAGAGCTTCGACCGCTTTCTGGACCAGGGGCTGACGGCGCTGGGCGACAAGCTGGGGCCGATCAACTGGCAGTTTATGGCCACCAAAAAGTTCGACGCCGAGGATTTCGAGGGCTTTCTGAAGCTGTTGCCGAAAGAGAAGGACGGCTTGCGCCTGCGCCATGCCCTGGAGGTGCGCAACGCCTCGTTCGAAACTCAGCAGTTCTATGATCTGGCGGCGAAATACGGCTGCGCCATCGTCTATGCCGAGGACGACGAGGCCCCGGAATGGCCGCGGATCGATCAGCCCACCGCCGACTTCACATACGCCCGCCTGATGTCCAGCCGCGAGGACGAGCCGACCGGCCTGACCGGCGCCGAACTGGACGCCGTCGCCGCGCGCGCCCGCGACTGGGCCAGGCGTGGCGAGGTGTTCGCCTACTTCATCTCGGGCGCCAAGGTGCGCAACCCCGCCGCCGCCCAGGCCCTGATCCAGCGGCTCGTCGAAACGCCGTGACGTCAGGATCGGACGCAACAGGGCGGGGTTGTGGAAAAGAACATATTGGCAACGAGAACAAACCATGATCATAGTGAGCCCACTGAGACGGGGGCGGGTCCATGGCGGGTCTCTCCCAAGCGCAGATGGGAATCATGGCAAGGGAGACGAAGGCAATGGCACAGGCGGCTTTGAAACTGGTGGGCAAGGACGACGGCGACAAGCAAAGGGCCCTGGAGGCGGCGATCGCGCAGATCGATCGCGCCTTCGGCAAGGGCTCGGTGATGAAACTCGGCAAGGCCGGCGTGGTGGCCGAGATCGAAAGCGTCTCGACCGGCTCGCTGGGCCTGGACATGGCTCTGGGCATCGGCGGCCTGCCGGTCGGGCGCGTGATCGAAGTGTTCGGGCCCGAAAGCTCGGGCAAGACGACGCTGGCCCTGCACACCGTCGCCGAGGTCCAGAAGAAGGGCGGGGTCGCCGCCTTCGTCGACGCCGAGCATGCGTTGGATCCGGTTTACGCCGGCAAGCTGGGCGTGAATCTGGACGACCTGCTGGTGTCGCAGCCCGACCACGGCGAACAGGCTCTGGAGATCGTAGATACCTTGGTGCGCTCGGGCGCGGTGGACATCGTGGTGGTCGATTCGGTCGCGGCGCTGACGCCCCGCGCCGAGATCGAGGGCGAGATGGGCGACAGTCTGCCTGGCCTGCAGGCGCGCCTGATGAGCCAGGCGCTGCGCAAGCTGACCGCCTCGATCAGCAAGTCAAAGTGCATCGTCCTGTTCATCAACCAGATCCGTCACAAGATCGGGGTGATGTACGGCTCGCCCGAGACGACCACGGGCGGCAATGCGCTGAAGTTCTACGCCTCGGTGCGTCTGGACATCCGCCGCACCGGCGCGATCAAGGACCGCGACGAGGTGACCGGCAACACCACTCGGGTGAAGGTGGTCAAGAACAAGGTCGCCCCGCCGTTCCGCGAGGTCATCTTCGACATTATGTACGGGGAAGGCATCTCAAAACTGGGCGAGATCATCGACCTGGGGGTCAAGGCCGGAGTCATCGAGAAGTCGGGCAGCTGGTTTAGCTACGATTCGACCCGCATCGGCCAGGGGCGCGAGAACGTCCGCAACTTCCTCAAGGCCAATCCCGACATGGCTGAGGCGATCGAGAAGGCCGTGCGCCAATCCACCAACAAGATCGCCGACGAATTGCTCGGCACGCCGGAGCCTGATGAGGGGCAGGACCTCGAGGGCTGAGAGCAGGCGAACTCGGAACCCTTCGTCCGGCCGGGTCTGGCGACCCGCCAACCGACCCCGCTAGGCCGGGCCGGATCGAAGCTGGCCGCCCGACCCGCGTCGGGCGGCCTTTTTCGTCCGGATAGTCGACGGCGGCGGCCTGCGCGACGGGGCGCCCCCTTCCCCACCCGAGCGGCGCCTGCTAACCGCGCCGCATGAAGCTTTCGCGTCTCGCACTGATGGCCTACGGCCTGGCCCTTGTCGTCATCGTCATCGACCAGATCACAAAGGCCTGGATCCTGAACGGCCTGGACCTCATGGAGGTCGGCCGCGTCGAAGTCTGGCCGCCGATCTTCAACTTCAGCTTCGTGCTGAACGACGGCGTAAGCTTCGGTCTCTTCGGCGGCGGCGCGGCGCGCTGGGCGCTCAGCGTCTTCTCCATCGTGGTCGCTCTCGCGCTGGCCTGGTGGGCGACCCGCGCTGATCGCAAGCTGCTGACCTTCGCCATCGGTCTCGTCATGGGCGGGGCCATAGGCAACGTGATTGATCGGATTCGATTCGGCGGGGTCGTGGATTTTCTGGACTTTTCCGGCACGGGCCTGTTCCCGTGGATATTCAATGTCGCCGACAGCGCGATCACCATTGGCGTGATCCTGCTGATCCTGGACAGCCTGATCGCAGATCGGCCGGCCAAGGTTGGCGCGGCCCCCGAAAAGTCGTAATCAACCGGTCCTTAAGAGCCGACCTCTCGCGCTATGGAGCGCGCCCGGAGCCCAAGCCTGCCATGACTCTTCGTCGCGTCGCTGCCCTGAGCCTTCTCGTCGCCACCGCCGTCGCCATGACCGGCTGCAGCGCTCTTCGTCAGGGCGCGGGCATCTCGCGCGTCACACCTGATGAATTCGTCACCGTCTCGACGGCTCCGCTGACAGTCCCACCGGAATACGGCCTTCGTCCGCCTGCGCTCGGCCAGCCGCGTCCTCAGGAGCTAGCGCCCGAAAGCGCCGCGCGGCAGATCCTGCTGGGCCAGCGCCAGGCCGTGACGCGCACCACAGGCGAGCAGGCGCTCGTCGCCCAAGCCGGCGCTGACCGCGCCGATCCCCTGGCCCGCTATGTGATCGACGACGAGTTCGGCGACCTCGCCCACAAGGAAGAAAGCTGGGCTCGTCGCCTGCTGTTCTGGCGGCGCAACGACCCCGCGTCGCAGGCTGTCACAACAACTCAGACGGCTAATGGATCGCGCACCATCGACAGCGCAAGCGAACATGCGCGCCTCCAGGAGCTGACGGGCGGCCAAGCGATCGTCATTCAGCCGCGCCGCAGTGGCGGCTTCAAGCTACCCGGCCTCTAACTTCTTGGACCGCCTGCGCAATAGTGCGACGGTCTCAACCGAAAGACGGGTGGCGTTATTCCATACGCCGCCCATAAGCTTAATGATCGCCGGGAACCAAGCCTGATGCGTCGACTCCTGACCGCTTTCGCCGCCCTTGCTCTGACCGCCGGCGCCCTGCCAACAATCGCCGAAGCCCAGTCGACGCGCCAGCAGGGCCAACGGCAACAAGAGCAGTCACAATCCGGGCAGTCTTCCGACAACACGCCTCGCTTCGCCCCTCTCCGCCGTCAGGCGAACGCAGGCCCCTGCCCGTTTGTAAAGATTCTCTACGATGCGGCGCGCTATGTGGAGCTGGCCGACAACCGTCTGTCGGCCTCTGCGGTCGGTTTCACGGGCGAGATCGAAGGGGTGAATTCGGACTGCCGCTATCGCGAGTCGCAGCCGATCACCGTGGACGTCAACATGCTGTTCAACCTCGGCCGCGGCCCTCAGGCGCAAGCAGGTCAGCATACCTACCGCTACTGGATCGCCGTCACGGAACGCAATAACGCGATATTGGCCAAGGAGTATTTCGACCTGCCGGTCGATTTCCGAGGGGGTCAAGTGGTCCAGGTGCCGCAAGAGCAGCAGATTGTGATTCCTCGCGCCTCGGCGACAACTTCCGGCGGCAGTTTCGAAATCCTGATCGGCTTCGACGTGACGCCCGAGATGGCCGAGTTCAATCGTTCCGGCAGCCGTTTCCGCATCGATGCGGGCGCCGCCAACGCCGAGCGCCCCGCCGCCCAATGACCGCGCTGAAGACCACGCTGGGCGAAGCGGTCCAGGCCGCCTTCGCCGCCGAAGGCGTGGATGCGGCCCTGGCCCGGGTGACGCCGTCCGACCGACCTGACCTGGCCGACTTCCAGTCCAACGGGGCGCTGGCCGCCGCCAAGGCGCTGAAGGCCAATCCGCGCGATCTTGCCGCCCGCGTGGCCGAACGGCTGCAGGCCGATCCGCGTCTGGCTTCGGTCGAGGTGGCGGGCCCGGGCTTCATCAATCTGAAGGTCGCCGACAGCGCCCTGGCCGAACGCGCCGCCGAGGTGAAGGCGGACGACGCCCGCGCCGGCGCCGCGCCCGTCTCGGCCGCGCGCCAGGTCGTCATCGACTACGGCGGCCCCAACGTCGCCAAGCCGATGCACGTCGGCCATCTGCGCAGCGCCATCATCGGCGAAAGCCTGAAGCGGCTGTTCCGTTTCCGCGGCGATGCTGTGACGGGTGACGCGCACTTTGGCGACTGGGGCTTTCAGATGGGCCTGCTTATCACCGCCTGTGGTGATGAGGGCCTGGCGGACGCCTTCATGGCGGAGGGCGACGGTCCCTTCCCCGAGCAGACGCCGGTGACCCTGGCTGACCTGGACCGCCTGTATCCTCAGGCCGCCGCCAAGGCCAAGGAAGACCCTGCCTTCCGCGACCGCGCCCGCAAAGCCACCGCCGAGCTTCAGGCCGGCCGGCCAGGCTATCGCGCCCTTTGGCGTCACTTCGTGTCGGTCAGCCGCGAGGCGCTGGAGCGCGAATACGCCGCCCTGTCGGTCGACTTCGACCTGTGGAACGGTGAAAGCGACGCCGATCCGCAGATGGCCGAGATGCTGGCGCACCTGAAGGACACCGGCCTGCTGGTTGAAGACGACGGCGCCCAGGTGGTGCATGTCGCTCGCCCCGGCGAGACCCGCAAGAAGAAGCTGGCCGATGGCTCGGTGATCGAGGCGCCCTCGCCCCCGCCTCTGCTGGTGGTGTCGTCGGAGGGCTCGGCCATGTACGGGACCACGGACCTGGCCACCATTCTGGATCGCAAGAAGGCGCTGTCGCCCGACCTGATCCTGTATGTCGTGGACGAACGGCAGGCCGAGCATTTCGAACAGGTGTTCCGCGCCGCCTATCTTGCCGGCTACGCCCCCGAGGGCTCGCTGGAGCATCTGGGCTTCGGCACCATGAACGGGACCGACGGCAAGCCCTTCAAGACCCGCGCGGGCGGCGTGCTGAAACTGCGCGACCTGATCGATCAGGCGACGGACAAGGCGCGCGAACGTCTGCGCGAGGCCGAGCTGGGCGACGACCTGCCGCCCGAAGAGTTCGAGGCCATCGCCCACAAGGTCGCGATCGCGGCGCTTAAGTTCGCCGACCTGTCGAACGCCCGCACGACCAGCTACGTCTTCGACCTCGACCGCTTCATGAGCTTCGAGGGCAAGACCGGGCCGTACCTGCTGTACCAGGCCGTCCGCATCAAATCGCTGCTGCGCAAGGCGGCGGATCAGGGCGCGACGGCGGCCGACATCGTCATCGCCGAACCGGCCGAGCGCGATCTGGCCCTGACGCTGGACGCCTTCGATCAGGCCGCATCGGACGCCTACGACAAGCGCGCGCCCCATCTGATCGCCGAGCACGCCTATCGGCTGGCCCAGAGCTTCTCGAAGTTCTACGCCGCCTGCCCGATCCTGGCGCCGGGCCACCAAGCGTCGCGCGGCTCGCGTCTGGCGCTGGCTGAGGCGACGCTGCATCAGCTCGAAACAGCGCTGAACCTGCTGGGCATCGACACGCCGGAACGGATGTAGGCTAGAGCGAAATCGGCTTAGCTGGATGCGATCCAGCTAAGCTCAGATATTCGCTCCAGCATGACTCTGGACCATTGTTCTGAGTTCAGTCGATGCCGACTGGACCGAAAATGGTCTAGACTGGGTCGCCATTCGGAGCCCCAGTTCATGTCGCTTGACGCCTTCATCGCCGGCCTGCCCAAGGCCGAACTGCATCTGCACATCGAGGGCTCGCTGGAGCCCGAGCTGATGTTCGAGCTGGCGCGGCGCAACGGCGTGGCGATCCCCTTCGACAGCGTCGAGGCGGTTCGGGCGGCCTACGACTTCTCGAACCTCCAGGACTTCCTGGACATCTATTACGCGGGGGCGAACGTCCTGCTGACGCGTCGGGACTTCGAGGATCTGGCCTTCGCCTATTTCCAGCGCGCGGCCGACGACCAGGTGCGCCACGCCGAAATCTTCTTCGACCCGCAGACTCACACCGACCGCGGCGTGGCCTTCGAAACGGTTCTGGAGGGCCTGTGGGACGGCATGCAGCGCGCCGAGCGCGAGCTGGGCGTCACCTCAAAGCTCATTCTGTGCTTCCTGCGCCACCTGGAAGAGGATGCGGCGTTCGAAACCCTGCGTCAGGCCGAACCCTATCTGGACCGGATCGCGGGCGTGGGGCTGGATTCGTCCGAGGTCGGCCATCCGCCGTCCAAGTTCGCCCGCGTCTTCGATCGGGCCGGCGAGCTGGGCCTGAAACGCGTCGCCCATGCGGGCGAGGAAGGCCCGCCGGCCTATGTGCACGAGGCGCTGGACCTGCTGCACATCGACCGCATGGATCACGGCAATCGCTCGATGGAGGACGAAGCCCTGATCGCGCGCCTGGCGGCCGAACGGATGACGCTGACGGTGTGCCCACTGTCCAATCTCAAGCTCTGCGTCGTCGATGATCTGAAGGCGCATCCCGTTCCCGAGATGCTGCGCCGCGGCCTGCACGTGACGCTGAACTCCGACGATCCGGCCTATTTCGGCGGCTATGTGAACGCCAACTACGCCCAGCTGACCGACGCCGTGGGCCTGACCCGCGAGCAGCTGACGCAGCTGGCGATCAACAGCTTCGAAGGCAGCTTCCTGCCCGAGACTGACAAGGCCGCGCGCATCGCCGAGGTGCGGGCTTACGTCGCCCAGGCGGCCTGACGAAAGTCTGCTGGCGCGGGTGCGAAACCCGGCCTAAGGGCGTGGCGACATGTCACGCCCCTCGCCCCGCCTGGCCGCGCTCGGCCTTCTGATCCTGTGCGCCGCCGTGCTGGGGCTGGCCCCGATCCTGGTGCGGTTGACCGACACCGGGCCGGCGGCGGCGGGCTTTTGGCGCTTCCTGCTGTCCCTGCCGCTTCTGGCGCTGCTGTGCGCGCGACCGGGCGGCGGGGGCCTGGGCCTGCCCGCCAAGTGGATGGTGGTGGCGGGCGCGTTTTTCGCCCTGGACCTCAGCTTCTGGCACTACGGCATCGTCATGACCTCGGTCGCCAACGCCACGGTGCTGTGCAACCTGACGCCCGTGGTCGTGACCGCGTTCGGCTGGATCGTCTTCAAGGAGACGCCCAAGCGGCTGTTCATGCTGGCGCTCGGTCTGGCGCTCGGCGGAGCGTTCGCCATGGCGGCGGGCGCGGACGGCGCGCAGGGGACCAATCCCCTGCTGGGCGACATCTTCAGCCTGTCGGTGGCGCTCTGGTACGCCGGCTATTTCCTGGCGGTGAAGGCGGCGCGAGCGACGGCCGGGGCCATGCGCATCACCTTCTGGGCCACGGCGGTGGGCGTGGTTCCACTGCTGCTGGTCGCGCTGATGCTGGGCGAACGGATCATTCCGGCCAGCGCCGGCGGCTGGGCGGCCTGCATCGGCCTGGCGGTCATGCACGTGTTTGGTCAGGGCGGCGTGGCCTGGGCGCTGGGCCGGCTGCCGGCGTCCCTGACAGCGGTGACGGTGCTGATCCAGCCTGTCACGGCGGGCCTGCTGGGCTGGTGGATCTTCGCCGAGACCCTCACGCCGGTGCAGGCGCTGGGCGGCGCGCTGGTGCTGGGCGGCGTGGTGCTTGCGCAATGGTCGAGCCGCAGCCTGCCGCCCACAGCGAAAACGGGCGCAGAAGCCAAAGCCCCCGCGCCCGTGTCGATCTAGATTTTCAGGCCTTAAAGGACCTTGAGATCGATCGCCGACGTCTTGCCGCGCTGGTTTTCCAGCTCGTATTCGACCTTGGCGTTCTCATCGAGGCCCTGAAGACCGGCCTTCTGAACGGCGGTGATGTGAACAAACACGTCATTGCCGCCGCCATCGGGCTGGATGAAGCCGTAGCCCTTGGTGGAGTTGAACCACTTGACCGTGCCGGTCGCCATGTCTGCGTCTCCGTAAACGCGCTTTGCCAGGCGGGCCTCCACGCAGGATGACCCGTCAGCCCATCTGGACAAGCTCGTTCGGACGAAGGAGCGAGACGCGGGTTTGGACCCCGCGAAATCCGGGCTGCGGACGCTTTGTCTCCCGCGAAATGGAACCGGTCAACCGCAAAGGCGCAGCCCGTGGTTAAGACGATCGGGCGCAAATCCCGCGACGCGCGGCGTCGAGATGAAAATGATCGGCGTGGGCGGCGTTGTAATCGGGCGTCAGAACATTGCCGAACAGCCTGCAGCCGCCGTCGCGCAGCCGCCGCAGGAACTCGGCGCCCTCGGGGCCCGCCGGCCCCTCTCCGTCCCAGTCGCGCAGCACCGAAACCGTCCGACCGTCGTCCAGGCGGATGCCCGCCACGTCGAGCGCATTGGCGCGTGCATGCTGACTGGGCCGGTCGACCGAACTCTGCGAGCCGTACACGCGGCGGCAGGCATAGGTGCCCAGATTGTCGATGCCGGTCGCCTCAGCCCCCATGACCTCGCGGGCTGCGGGCTGGATGACGTGGCGGTCCCACAATACGTGGCGCACCGCCATTGGGCACTGCATGATGACGCCGGCGGGCGCCAGAGGCGTGGCGCCATCGCCCAGCCGCACCGCGCCCTGGACAATGCAGAAGCCGCCCTCGTTGCGGTCTGCGGCTCGACTGACCTGGACACCGGCGTCGCGCAGCAGGGCCATGCAGGTTTCGGTCGCGGCCTCTACCTCGTCCTCCGAGGCGTTCAGCGCCACGTCCAGCCGCGCCACCTTGGCCGAGGTCGCCATGCCGATCGGCTGGTTCAGATCCAGCGGCGTCCAGGGCAGATCCTGTGGAGGGGCGAACCGGTCCAGCAACAGAAAGCCGCCGCATGCGGCCAGCGCCAGCAGGCTCAGCCCGGTCCAGAAGTTCGCCAGATCGCGTCTCATGGCCACCGCAACGCCGCAGACACGCTTGCGGCTCCGCCGGCTGCGGCCCACAGTCGCAGCCATGAGCAAACGCGACGACTACGACGCCGAGCTGGAGCGTCTCCAGATCCAGCTGGTCGAGACCCAGGCCTGGACCATCGACAAGGGTCTGCGGACCCTGATCGTGTTCGAAGGCCGCGACAGCGCGGGCAAGGATGGCGCCATCAAGCGGCTGACCGAGCACATGTCGCCGCGACAGACCCGCGTCATCGCCCTGCCCAAGCCGACCGACCGCGAACAGACCCAGTGGTATTTTCAGCGCTATGTCAGCCACCTGCCGGCGGCGGGCGAGACGGTGATCCTGAACCGGTCCTGGTACAATCGCGCGGGCGTCGAGCCGGTGATGGGCTTCTGCACGCCCGAGCAGTACGAGCGCTTCCTCAAGGACGCCCCGCATTTCGAGCGCATGCTAGCCGATGACGGAATCACCCTGATCAAGCTGTGGCTGGACATCACCAAGGGCGAACAGGCCGAGCGGCTGGCCGCGCGTGTGGAGGATCCGCTGAAGCGGTTCAAGGTCTCGTCCCTGGACGCCGAGGCCCAGGCGCGCTGGAGCGACTATTCCGCCGCGCGCGACCGGATGTTCGAGGCCACCGACCACGAGGACGGCCCCTGGACCATCATCGCCACCGACAAGAAGAAGACCGCTCGTCTGAACGTGATGCGCCACATCCTGACGCGCCTGGGCCGGCCGGGTTTAAAGGCTGAACGCCCCGACCCCGACGTGGTCTTCCCGGCCCGCAAGGCTCGGGGTCGCGTGGCGCCCTAGACTTCCTGCATCAGCCGTGCCGCCAGGGCCTTGCCGGCCGGCGCGCCCTTGGCGAAATCGTTGGAAAGGGCGAAGACCGCTCGCCCCTGCTCCGGAGCGACGAGCGCAATAGCGTGCCACAGGGTGTTGGAGCCTTCGTGCGCCAGAGATCGCGTTCCGCCTGCGAGCGGATCTGAAGGATTGATGATCCACCCGTGTGCGTACGGACGGCCCTCGCCCGCAGGCGGCGTGGTCAGGTGACGGAAGCGTTCACTGGACAGCAGGCCTTCGCCGCCGCTCAACCAAACCTGCAGCCACCGGGCGTAGTCGGCGACCGACATATGCGTCCCGCCCCCTGGCCGCATGAACGCGGGATTATCGCCGCGCGCCGGATCAACGGAGATGGTCGCTCCGCCTGCGGCTGACCGATGGCCTCGGGGCTCATCGCCTTGGGGCGCTCCGAAGCCCGCTGTGGGCAACTCAAGCGGCTGGAATATCTCGGTCGTAAGCGCGTCCTCCCAAGTCTGACCCAGCGCCTGCTCGATCGCTGCGCCGATCAGCGCATATCCGGCGTTGCTGTAGGCGAAGGAGCCGGGCGCGCCGCCCGGAACCTTGGCCAACGTCGATGCGGCGAAGGCGGCGCGCTGTTCTCGCAGCGGCCTCTGATCGCCGTGGGCGGTGACCAAAACTTCGCGCGTGATCAGTTCGCGATCCAAAAGCCCTGCCCGATGGTTCATCAGATCGTCGGCGGTGACAGCGGCAAGCGCCGGATGGATTTCTGCGCCGGCGAACAGTTCAGCCAAGGTCGCTCCGTGGGCCATCCGGCCCTGATCGACCAGCCGAGCGTAGAGGGCGGCGGTCATGGCCTTGGTGTTGGAGCCCAGGTGCCAGCGATCCTTCAGCGTCGCCGGCGCCGTTTCGCCCAGCGCCCTCACGCCGCGCACGCCAGACCATTCAAGACCCTGCCGGCCCACCACCGCCGCCGCAATTGCCGGCGGCCCGTCCTCAGCGAAGGCGGCGTCCAGCCAGGCGTCACGATCCGCGCCGCGCGCCGCGGCTAGATTGGGCAGCACCAGCGGCGCTGCGGTGAAAGCGCCAAGCACGGCGCGGCGTGGGATGGTCATGCGGGCCTCCTGTCGTCGTGAATGGCTAACCCCCGCGATCCGGCGACGCACGTTAGAAACCCGTAATGACGAGGCGGCCTCCCGCAGCTATGAGCCTTTGATGACCTCTCCCCCCCTGCCCGACGCCGGATCGAACTGGGTGGACCGGCATGCGCCAGACGGGCTGAAGCCGTGGCTGAAGCTGGGGCGGTTCGACCGGCCCATAGGCATCTGGCTGCTGCTTCTGCCGGGCCTGCAGGGGATCGCCCTGGCGTTGGCGCAGTATCGGGCGACGCCGGGACTTTATGAGTGGTGGCTTGTGCTGGGTTTCACGATTGGGGCCTGCCTGATGCGGGCGGCGGGTTGCGCCTTCAACGACATCGTCGATCGCGACTTCGACGCCCAGGTGGCGCGCACCGCCGCTCGGCCTATTCCGTCCGGTCAGATCAGCGTGAAACAAGCCTGGGGCTTCCTGATCGGCTGCAGCCTGATCAGCCTGCTGATCCTGCTGACCCTGCCGGTCGCCGCCATTCTGCTCGGTGTCGGTTCGCTTGCGCTGGTGGCGGCCTATCCGTTCATGAAGCGCATCACCTGGTGGCCGCAGGCCTGGCTGGGCCTGACGTTCAACTGGGGCGCGCTGATGGGGTTCGCAGCCGCCCTGCCCTTGGCCGCCGCCGTCATCCTGCCGCCCGAGCTGCGCGGCGAACTGCGCCCCTTTCTGTGGCAGGCGCCGGCCGAAACGGGGACCGTCGCGTTGCATCCCGCCGCCTATTGGCCCGCCGTGCTGCTGTGGCTGGGCGGAGTGGTCTGGACGCTGGGCTACGACACCATCTACGCGCTGCAGGACATCGAGGACGACGCCATGGTGGGCGTGAAATCCTCGGCCCGGCGGTTGGGCGGAAGAACCGGCGTGGGAGTGGCGATCTTCTATGCGCTCGCGGTGCTGTTCGCTCTGCTGGCGGGGCTGGCGGCGGGCCTGGGCCCCATCTTCTTCCTGGGTCTGATTGTCTATGCGGCGCATCTGGTCTTGCAGGTCAGGCGGTTGCGGCTCGATGATCCCATGCGCGCCCTGACCCTGTTCCGCAGCAATCGCACGACGGGGCTGATCCTTCTGGCCGCGATCGCGTTGGGAAGCTTGACCGTCTGAGTTCATGTCCAGGAGTCTTCACGGATGACCGCGCATCTTCGCCTGCTGATCCTCGGGGTCGCCGCTTCCGCCGTGCTGGCCGCCTGCGACCGCCGCGAAGCCGCCACCACCGCCCCGCCTGCGCCCGGAGACCAGGCGGCAGCGACCGCGCCGACCGATGCCCAGGCGCCGATGACCTATGAGAGCACGAACCAGTTCGCCTCGGTCAAGCTGACCCTGCCCGAGCCGATCAAGGCCCAGCCCGAGCTGCACAAGGCGATCTACGCGCAGGCGACACGTGACCTCCGACAGTTCGTGGAGGGCGCCCAGGCCGACCGAACCGAGGCCGGCGGTGACCAGGGCCTGCCGCCGTATGAGAAACAGACCGACTATTTCGCCGGCGCCGAGACCGGCCGGCTGTTCAGCCTCCAGCGTCGCGACTTCGACTACACGGGCGGGGCGCACCCCAACACGCTGTATTCCGCCGCCCTGTGGGACAAGACCGCCAAGCGGATGGTGACGCCGGCCGAGCTGTTCGCGCGCGGGGCCGACCTGTCGCCGCTCGACCGCGCGCTGTGCGCCGCCATCAACACGGCGAAGAAGGCCCGCGATCCATCGGCGGAGCCTCTGACGCTGGGCGGCAAGGACTGGTCGTGCCCACGGGCGTCGGCCACGCCCTTCGTGCTGACGCCCGGCACCACGCCGGGCAAGGCCGGCGGCCTGACCTTCCTCATCGGCCCCTATCAGGTCGGCCCGTATGCCGAGGGCGCCTATCAGATCGCAATCCCCCAGAGCGCTTTCGCTCAGCTGATCGCCAGCGATTACGCAGGCGAGTTCGCCGGCCAGCCGACGCGGACCGGCGACGTCACCCCGCGCCAAAGCTAGTCGGCCAGGAAGGCCTCCAACAGCCGAGCGAACCGCTCCGGCTGGTCGGCCATGATGAAATGGCGGCTGTCGTCGACACGGATCAGTCGGACATTGGGCAGGGCTGCGTATTCACGCGACCATAGCGCGTCGGCCATGGCCGCGGGGGCGCCGCCGTCGGCGTCGGCGGCGTAGAGGGCGGTGACCGGGGTGGTCATGGTCGAAAGCTGAGGTCGGAGATCCGTGGTCATGACCTCACGCATGGCCGCAGCCATGGCGTGGCGGTCGGAGGTCATGGACCAATCCACCATGGCCGCGCGCGTGTCGTGATCGCGGCTGAAGCCCTGTGCAGCGCCGCCCTGTCCCGCCCGGAAGGCCGCCTCATCGGTCGTCAGTATGGCTTGAGCCGCTTGGTCGGCGAACGGGCGCGCCGTCTCGGCCGTGGCCTGGGGACCATACAGGGCCGAGAAGAACGGCAGGCTGTCCACGCTCATCAGCCGGCCGACGTCACCTGGATGGGCGTGCGCCAGCTTGAGCCCGATCAGGGCGCCCATCGAATGACCCACCACCGCCGGCGCAGAGAGGCTCCGTGACCGGATGTAGCGATCCAGTTCGGCCACGACCGGGTCGATGAACGGGCCGTCGCCGTGCGTCCACGGCTCGCCCGCAAATCCGGCCAACTGCACCAGATGAACCCTATGCGTGGCCTTGAGCCGCTCGGCGGTGGCGCGCCAGACTTCGCGAGACGAGGCGAAGCCGGGGATAAGGATCACGTCCGGCCCCTGCCCCAGAACCTCGACCGACAGCCGGTCGGAGGCGAAGGGCGCGGCCTGGACGGCGCCGGGCGTCTCCGCCCAGGCCTGGGCGGCGACCATCAGGCTGGGCGCGCACACCGCCAGGCCGATCAGGGCCGCCTTCCAGCGCGACGACTTGGCGGTCGATTGGGCGCGCGTCTTCACGCGCCCGCGGATGAGGGCGTTCAACATTGTCGGCTCCTTTGAAAAGCGGCCCGCGCCTCAGGCGTGGGGATTGTCGAAGATGTCTTCCACCGCCTGCTCGAACAGGGCGGCGATGCGGTAGGCGAGGTCTAGAGAGGGGTCGTGCTTCTCGGTCTCCAGGGCGTTCACCGCCTGGCGCGAGACCCCGAGCTTTTCGCCCAGATCGGCCTGGGTCCAGCCGCGCTCGGTGCGCAGCAGCTTGAGCCGGTTCCTCATGCCCTGGAGCTCTGGACGAAGGGCGCGATGCAGCCGAACGCGCCCCAGAACAGGGGATAGACCAGCCAGGCGGGCAGATGCGGCGCGCCCGCGAAGGTCTCGCCGAAGCCCCACAGGGTCGCTCCGGCCAAGGCGATGCCCGTGGCGAGGATGAACTGCCTGGCGGTCATTGCGCGCACGTATTCATCGCTGTCGCGGATCAGCGCCAGGGTGGCCCAAATCTGGCCGATGACAGGCGCGGACACCGCAATCGCCAGAATCCAGCCTGCCGGCTTGCCGATCACCTCGTCGAACACGCCACCCATCGCCGCCAGGCAGATCAGCATGTACGGGCCCATGAAGGCCATGGTGCGGATGACGTATCGCCGGTGCGCAGACGTGCCCCCATTCCATGCTCTGATCATCATCGCCTCCCTAAAATGTAAGGCCACCCTGACACCGGTCATGTGTAATGTCAACCTGACTTTTTATCAGGGCAGCCTGACATTGGATCGCCCGTGTCGAAGCGGTATGATGTTGAATGCCCGCCGCTCCCCGCATCGCGCCCTCTGCCCTTTTTAGCCGCGAGGCCTGGGCGCCTTTCCAAACTCGTAAGGCGTGGGTTGGACCCCTGCTCCTAGCGCATTGCTGGTCGGTCATCGGGCTGGCGATCATGGTCGCAGTGATCTGGCCGATCCTCATTCCCCTGTGTGTCATGGTGATCGGCGCGCGGCAGCTGGGCCTGGCCATCCTGATGCACGAGGCGGCCCACGGCGGCCTATCGACCAAGGCGAGCCTGAACGATTTTTTGGGCCAATGGCTGTGCGCGGCGCCCGTCGGCGCCAGCCTGGCCGCCTATCGTCCTTACCACCTAGCCCATCATCGCTTCACCCAGCAGCCGGAGGATCCCGACCTGGCCCTGTCGTCGCCCTTTC
Source organism: Brevundimonas sp. MF30-B (assembly GCF_004683885.1). Lineage (NCBI taxonomy): Bacteria > Pseudomonadati > Pseudomonadota > Alphaproteobacteria > Caulobacterales > Caulobacteraceae > Brevundimonas > Brevundimonas sp. MF30-B. The sequence goes on from NZ_CP038440.1 coordinate 2,565,142, forward strand.
CGGTCAGCCCCGCATCGCTGCGGCGCAAGCTGATCCGCGACATCACGGGCCAGACCTTCTTCAAGCAGCGCGTGCTGCTGCCGCTGGCCGCGTCCCGGGGGCGCACCGCGCGACGCGCCACCGACGACCACGCCTACGAGGCTCTGGTCACGGGTCGGTCCATCCTGCCTTTCGTGATCTGGAACCTCGGCCTGCGGGCGGCGCTCGCCCTTGCCGGCCTCTGGTGGGCCTTTTTCGTGCTATGGCTGCTGCCGATGGCGACTTGGTTTTCCATGGTCACCCGCATCCGCAACATCGCAGAACACGCCTGTGTCGAGGGTTCGGCTGACGACGCCTTCCGCGCCGCGCGCACCACCCGCGCCCGCTGGTGGGAGCGTGCCTTCGTCGCGCCGTACTGGGTTAACTTCCACGCCGAGCATCACCTGTTCATGCATGTGCCCTGCTGGAAGCTCCCGGCGTTGAACCGCGCACTGGCGTCGAGCGTCGAAGGCGGACGTATGGAGCGGGCTGACGGCTATATCGAAGTGCTGAAGCGAGCAGCGTCGCGCACGTGACGACCCTGCTTACGCCGCACACGGCCCGCGACTTCATCCTGGCCAACACACGGTTGCAGCCGGTGTCGCACGCACCGGAAATCTCACTGTGGCTGGCCGACGAGGTCACCCCCCTATGGCGTCTGACCGAGGAGGAGCTGGGCGAGATGGGATTGCCCCCGCCGTTCTGGGCCTTCGCCTGGGCGGGCGGCCAGGCGATTGCGCGGTGGCTGCTGGATCATCCGGAGACGGCGCGTGGCCGCGTGGTTCTGGACTTGGCTTGCGGATCGGGGCTCGTCGGCGTGGCGGCCATGAAGGCGGGCGCCGCCTCGGTGCTGTGCGCCGACATCGATCCGTTTTGCCGGGCGGCGGTTGCGCTGAACGCCCAGGCCAACGCCGTGCTGTTGTCCTTCACCGAAGCGGACCTGCTGGACGACCCTCCGCCCAGCGCCGACCTGATGCTGGCTGGAGACGTGTGTTATGAGAAGCCGATGACGGAGCGCGTGCTGGCTTGGCTGCGGCAGGCGCGCGAGGCCGGTTCCGAAGTGCTGATCGGCGATCCGGGGCGGACCTATTTCCCAAGGCAGGGGCTGGAGCTTCTGGCCGAGTACACGGTTGCGACAACCCGTGAACTCGAGGATCAGGAAGTAAAGCGCAGTCGCGTGTGGCGAATGCCCTAGATGGCCATCGCCCCGCCAAGGGCCGCGCCAATCAGGGCCGCCGCCGCGGCTCCGCCGACGATCAGCAGCCAGCGTGGCATCAGTTGCGCCTTGACGTGTTCCTCGATGGTCTGATCGTTGGCCGCCCGGCCGTCAAAGCGCGAAGGCCCGGGAGCGCGCCAGGCTGCTGTTTCTCTTATGGCGTAGCGACGGGGGCTAAGGCTCAGCTCTTCCATGAGGCCTCAACGGCGAAAGCCCTCAAGGCGTTCCGTCAGGCCGCCTCCGGGATGCGGGCTTCGATCCCGGCCAGAAAGAGGTATTCGACATTGCGCAGGCGGCCCACCACGCCCACCTTTCGCCCCCTGGGATCGTGGATGCCGATGCGGGCTCCGACGTAGCGGGGTCGCTCGATCTCGATCACCTGCACGGGGCCGCGTCCCGAAAGCATGTCAACCAGGCTTTCCCGGTCCAGATAGCCCTCGTCGTTGAAGCTGACCATCAAGCGCGGGCTGTCGATGGCGTCGATCACCGACTTCAGGGCCGGGCCGATGCCGGGACGGCTGTTGAAGACGCTTTTCCTAGTTCGGCAATCGATGCGCTTGTTGGCGACGCCATAGGTTTCGGGCCTGTCCCAGAGCGTGAGGGTCTCCCAGACGTGATAGTTGCCGAGGTACGAATGCTGATTGTAGGGCGGGTCGAGATAGACCAGATCGGCCGTCACGCTCGGGGCGATCTCGAGGGCGTCAGCGAGGGTCGCCTTGCCGACGCCTTCAGTGAGGTCGGGCGTCCGCAACTCCAGAGGCCGCAACGCTCTCGGCGCCCAGGCTTTCATATAGGCCATCTGCAGGCCCGCTGTGGAATCGACCCGGTCGGCGGCCTCCATCAGGCTCGTTAGCGCTATCGCCTCCAGCTCAGGCTCGAGAGCCAGGCCTGCAATGGCCTGCCTCACGCCTTCGATCCGCGCACCGTTCTCCGGATGAAAATACCGGGCCTTCCGGCAGTAGGCCTCGGTGAACCATCCGTCGCGGGGCGGGGCGTGTCGCAGCTCGGCGATCAGGCGGGACGCACGCTCGCTCCAAACCTGGGCGTCGGCCTGGACATAGCAGGTCGCCAGGGCGTGAGCGAAGGCGGTGACGTCATTGGACCATACGCCGTACCCTTGGCGCTTCAGCGCATGGCCCACACGCGCAGTCCCCGAAAACAGGTCGCACACCATGCCGCCCATCGGCAACGCCGCTCGGACGGCGCCGGTGACATGGCCCAAGAGGGCGCGCTTTGAGCCGATGTATTTTATCATTGCCGAGCCAGCCTAGCAGAAGAGGCGAGTCGCCGTAGCTGCGAGGGATCAGCCACGTCACGCCTTGGCGGCGCCCGCCCTGAGATTGCGTTCTGCTATGGCCACAACTGCGACCCCGCCCATGGTCAGCGCCGCGCCGGCCAGAATCTGCCCCGTGAGGACGTCGCCCATGAAGCCCCAGCCTATGCCGATCGAGACGATGGGCGTCGCCAGGAGATAGGGCGTCACCCGTCCAGCCTCGCGCTTCTGAACCAGCCAGAAGACCAGGCTGGTCGCGATGACTGAAGACACGACGCCAGCCCAAAGGAGGCTGACCCATACCAGAGGCGTGGCCTGGATCAGAGCGGCGACCTGTCCGGTCTCGAAGGCTGCGGACGCCATGGCCAGGCTGGGCAGGGCCACCAGGGCCAGCAGCCCCTGCATCTTCAGCGGCGGGATCGAGGTGGTGCGGCGAGCGATGACCGTGGTCAGGGCCCAGGCCGCGCTGCCGGCGGCTCCGACCAGGATGGCCTTCCAATCCTCCAGCGCGTGCGGGTCCAGGGTCATCCAGGCGACGCCGAAGAAGGCCACCAGCATGCCGGCCAGCGCCAGACGCGACAGCCGCTCGCCAAGGATGAGAAAGGCGAACAGGGCGGTGAAAGGGATCCAAAGCTGCGTCGCCACCGACACCGGGCTGACGTCCTGGGCCAGCCAGAAGGCCAGATAGATCAAGCCGTAGTGCAGCGGCCCGCCAACCAGGACGATGATGGCCAGGCTTTTCCAGTTCGGGAAGGGAGGCCGCACGAACCAGACCAGGCAGGCCGCGGCCAGGGCGAAGCGCAGACTGCCGACCAGCAGCGGGGGCATGACCTCGGTGGCCACCTTGGCCGCGGCGTTGTTCACGCCCCAGATGATCAGCACGGCCAGGATCGCGGCCATTTCGATGGGTGTGAGGCGCTGATCGTGCATCAGCGGCCTATGGCACGGGGCTGACGGCGCGTCGGCTCACATTCGATGACGCGCCGTTACCTCATCGCGCGAGCCTTAGAACGGAATGTCGTCGTTCAGGTCATAGCTTTCCTTGGGACCCGAAGGCTTGTTGGCGCCGCCGGTCGAGAAGCCTGAGGAGTAGTCGTCGTCGTTTCCGCGGCCATAGCCGCCGCGGTCGCCGCCGCCGGACCCGCCGTCACGGCCGCCCAGCATGGTCAGCTGGCCGTTGAAGCGCTGGATGACGATCTCGGTGGTGTATTTCTCGACGCCCTGCTGGTCGGTGTATTTGCGGGTCGTCAGCGAGCCCTCGATGTAAACGGTGGAGCCCTTCTTCAGGTAGTTTTCGGCCACTTTGACGATGTTCTCGTTGAAGATGACCACTTGGTGCCACTCGGTCTTCTCCTTGCGCTCGCCCGAGGACTTGTCGCGCCAGCTTTCCGAGGTCGCGATGCGCAGATTGCAGACGCGGTCGCCGGAATTCAGCGTCCGGATCTCCGGATCCTTGCCCAGATTGCCGATGAGGATGACCTTGTTGACGCTGCCCGCCATGACCTAATGTTCCTTTTTCGTTCTCGCTCGCGACACCTAGCAGGGCGCGTGTTCAAATTCTAGTTCGGGGCGACCGCCACCGGCGCGCCGTCGATGCGGCGTTGGATGGCGCCCGGGATCGCCAGACGGCCGTCGCCAGTCCTCGCCAGGGCGAAGAAGCGCGGGCCCGTCAGCTGCTTGCCGAACGACACTCCGCCGCGGTCGATGAAGATGAACTGGCCCTGATAGGCCCCGATCGCCTCACGGTTCGAGCCGCCCATGCTCAGGAAACGCAGCCGCATCTCCTCCAGACGGGCCGCGCAGAATTCGATCTGCGGCTGGTCCTCGGCCAGGACATTCAGGCGTTCGATGTTGCGGCCGTCGTCCGTCAGCGCCACCGAATAGCAGACGCCCGGATCGCGCGGCGCCTCGATCGTCTCCGCGCAGGCGGCCAGCGTCAGGGGTGCGCAGAGCGCGAGGGCGGCAAGCGAGACGCGCATCAGTTCAGACCTGGGAATTGGCAGTTGCGATCCTGCTCCGCCAGCGTGCGGAAGCGGTTGTTGTCGGCCGACTGCTCCACACGGCGCGGAACCAGGCGAAGGGTGGTGTCGCCCCAGCGGCCGTAGTCGGCCTCGCCAGGCCGCACGCAGGCGCCGGCGTAGAGCGCGCGCACGCAGGCGTTCAGGCTGAGCCCCTGCCCCACCGCGCGCCATTCCCCGCCCACATGGCGCAGGCAGGCGGGGCCGGAAACCGGCGCGGGCGCCGGCCGGGACGGCTGGCTTGCCGCCGGCTGTCCCGGGTCGATCGGCGCCGGCTCGTCGAACTCGAAGCTCGGCAGCTCCGGCGGCGGCGCGAAGGCAGCCGTCGGCGCGGCCGCCAGCTCGCCGGAGGCGTCCAGACCCACGTCCAGCGCGCCCGTGGCGACGCCGTTGCGACGCGCGCAGTCGGCCAGGGTCGCCTGGCCCACGAACTGGCCGTCGACGAAGCAGCGAAGCTGGCGGGTCGGCTCCAGCGAGGGGGCGTCGGCCAAGTCTACCACGAGGCCGCCACGATCGGCCGGCGACGCCGGGTCGGGTCCGTCGTCACGCCCCCCGCCCATCACCACGGCTAGGCCGATGGCGGCAACCACGGCGACGCCGCCGCCGATCAGCAGGATGGTGCGTGTGTCTTTGGAAAGGGCCATGGAAACTCGCGCGGACTGGAGCCCCAATAACCCCGCGGGCCCCTAGGCCGTCAACGCACTTTCGCGGATCAACCCCCGGCCAGACGCGCCAGGGCCGACTGATAGTTGGCGATCTGATTGGTCAGATAGGCCGGGGCCTCGCCCGTGACAGGCCGAGCGTTGGCGTTGACGGGATTCATGGCGCGATAGGCGCTTCGCACCGTGGTCATCGCCGCCGTCAGACGATCGATCGCCGCCTTGATCTGATCGGCGCCCGACAGCGAAAGGGACGACGGCAGGTCCAGGCCGAACGTCTTGGGCCCTTTGTCGGCGGAGGGGCCGACGTGACCCGAGGCCAGACCCAGACCGGCCAGGGCGTCGCGCCCGGCCTCGCCCGGTATCAGCACCGCACTCTTGCCGTTGCGCGAGGTCAGGGTCAGTTGCTGCAGCCTCTGCGCGTCCAGGGACAGCGGCCCGGCGTCCTTGTCGCGTACGGTCGTGACCGTCACCCTGAGCGCGAGGCTGGAGGCTCGCTCGATCTTCAAGGCCAGGGTTTCGAGCGTATCGCGCGCCTCGATGGTAATGGTGGTCTTGCGGGTTCCGACCTGGACCTGGAACCGATCGCCCACGCGCAGGGCGGTGGCGTCCACCAGCCGGCGCGATTCCGCGCCCGGGAGTTCGCCCTGCGGCAGGCCCAGTCGATCCAGCGCGCTGACGCCGCCGCTTGAGATCGAAAGGGCGGTCGGGGCGGCCATCATGCCCTCTCCGGCCCAGTCGCGCGACCATTCGACCTGCCCCGACAGGGGATCCAGCCGCGCCAGATAGGCCCGCGTCGGATCCTCGGGCTTGGCGCCGGCGGGACGGTCATGGACGCCGGTGATCCAGACCTTGCCGTCGTGCACCTTCATGTCGGCGGCCGTGTCGTCGCCTTGGCCGCCGAAATAGGTCAGCCGGTCTTCCCCGGAAGGCGACAGGTCTGCGCTCATCACCGCGACAAAGGCGTCCGAGCCGCCGGAATGGGTCGTCGCAGGCGCGCCGACATCCAGCGCCGGATTGCGGGTCGCGCCCGCCAGGACCAGCCGGCCGTCGACGACCGACAGGCCGGCGATCTCGCCCGAGGCTACGCCCAGGTCCCGGCTGGCGGTCAGTTGCGGACGTCCATCGCCATCCAGGGTGAAGCGCCGCACCACCAGCCGTCCGCCTTCGACGCCTGCGGTGTACAGATCGTCCCCGTCGCGCGTTAGGGCCTGGACGGCGTCGTCACCTGCGCCGCCGAACTGCACCGATCCCGCCATCGCCGCCCTGACCGGGGCCAGATCGTGAAGCCGGCTTTCCTGGAAAGTCTGCAGATATCCGTCCCAGCCGCCCAGGGCGGCCGAGCCGGGCAAGGCTGAACGGGCGCGGCCCGCCACGAAGACCTGGCCGTTGTCGCCGAACACCACCGCGGTGGCCTCATCCTCGGCCCTGGCCCCGCGTCGCTGTGTCCACATCTCGGTTCCGGCGGCGTCGAAGACGGTGACGAAGCTGTCGGCCAGGGCCGCGTCATGACCCGCCTGCCCGGGCTCCAGCGCCCCGACCACCGATCCAGCGACAGCCACGCGCCCGTCGGAGGCGACCGAGATCGCATAGCCGCTGGCTTGATCCGCCGCGCCCAGCAGCCGTGTGGTGACGACCCGGCCCGTCGAATCCAGCTGCATCAGCGCGACGTCGGTACGGCCCTTGATCGGCTGGTGGTCCGCGCCGGACGCCAGGTCGGCGACGATCCAGGTGGAGCCGTCTGGTCCCGCTGCCGCTGCGCGCACGGCCGACACGCCCGGCGGAAGGCTGGACTGACCGATGCGGCCGTCCACGAAAAAGGTTTCACCCGGCCGCTCCAGCCCCGCCGAGCCGTCCGCGGCGAACTTCAGCACCTGCCGGCCGGCGCCGGTGTCCTGGATCACCTGGACGGAATCAGCCTGGGGCGCGGCGGAGAAGGCGATTGTCTCCGTCGCCACGCCGCGCACGGCCAGGGCCCAGCGGTCCCCGAGCGCAGGCAGGGTGATGGTCCGATCACCAACCTTCAGCGTCCGAGGCTCGGCGTCGACCTGCTGGCGGGCGAAGCGCGTGTCCAGGCCTGACGCCTCCAGCCTTGCGTTCATGAAGGCGACGACGTTGTCGAATGTGCGAGGCTGACCGCCCATCTGATCCAGATCGATCTCGACCTGGATCGTCTGCGAGCCCTTCTTCGCGGTCACGGCGAAGGCGGTCGGCCCCTCGAAGGCGGCCACCGGCGTGGCCAGGGAACCCTCGTGCAGCGCAGGCGTCACCACCGCCGGCGCGCCGCGTGGTATGGCGGCTGTGGTCGCCGTGGTGGTCTTGGACACGCCCTGAACCAGATTGACCTGATCCAACTTGGCGCCGGCGAGATAGGTCGTCAGTTCCGCCAGGCCCGAAGAGAAGCGCTTGGCGATCAGGGCCGCCTCGGACGCCGGCAGGCCTTTGCCGCCCGTGCGCTCGGCCAGCGCCTTGAGCGTCTCAAGCCCTTGATACAGGGCGAACATCTTGCGGTAGTCCGCCGACGCCCCCGCCAGGTCCAGGCGCGGCGCCGTTTCGTCGATGATCCGGCGGCCCGCCAGCGCGGCGCGGACCAGGGCCGGCGTCTCGGTCGGCTTGGCGGACGGCGACCAGGGTGCGGTAGGCTGCGTCTTGCGCGCGGTCGCGGCCGCGCCTCCCGCGCCGGACGAGCCCCAGCTCTGGCCGTAAAGGCCCAGCAGATAGCTGTTGTCGATCACGGCGCGACCCTTTCGCCGTCAGTGTGGCGGGGCCGGGGTAACCGCCGGTTAACGCGAGCGTGATCGCGCGTGCCGGAACCTGACATAACGCAGGCTGTTGAAAGCGCGCCTCGGGGCCATGTTCCTTGGGAGATGCGTGATGAAACCACGACAGATGCTGCGATCCATCCTGGGCCTGTACGGCTTTGGCCCCAAGGCCCCGTTGCGCCCGCACAGGTCGGCCGAAGAGATCGGCCGGGCCAGCCCGGCGCGCCTCTCTGTGCGCTGATCAGGAGCGGAACAGCGACAGCAGAATCTGCGGCGACTGGTTGGCGATGGACAGCGCCTGCGCACCCAGTTGCTGCTGAACCTGAAGCGCCTGAAGCCGTGCGCTTTCGCGGGCCAGATCCGCGTCCACCAGATTGCCGATGCCGACTTCCAGCGAGTCCATCAGCTTGCCGACGAAGATGTTGTGATTTTCGATCTGCTTGGACTGGGCGCCCAGTTCCGCTAGCCGCTCATTGGCCGTGGTCAGGGCGGTCTTGACCGCCGTGAGGGCCGTCTCGGCGTCGGCGGTGGCCAGCAGATCAAGACCGGTCAGACCCAGCCCCGCCAGTGTCAGATCCTGACGGTTAAGCGAGATGGTCTCGCTGGCTGAGGCGTTGGCCAAAAAGTCCAGCGCGGTTGCGGACGCGCCGTTCAGGATGTTTTCGCCGTCGAACGTCGCATTGGCGGCGAAAGAGCTGATCGAGCTCAGCAAGGCTTGGAACTCGTCGTCATAGGCCTTGCGGGTGGCGGCCGAGGCGGACGGGTCGGCCGCGGCGGTCGCCTTTTCTTGGAGCTGGGTGAGCAGATCGGATATCTGCGACCCTGCGGCCAAGGCTACATCGGCGACCGAGGTGGCGCGGTTCAGGCTGTTCTTGACAGAGTCGAGCGCCCGCATGTCCGAGCGTTGGCTCTGAGCCACGGCCCAAACCGCAGCGTTGTCCTTGGCGCCCTGGACCTTGAGCCCGGTGTTCACGCGACTCTGGGCGGACGCCAGATTCTTGTTCGTGGCGTTGAGATTCTGCAGGGCGATGAGCGCCGAGGCGTTGGTGTGGACGCTGTTGGTCATGGCTTTCTCGCCTTGCTCTGATTCGAGCAGAGCATGGCGTGGAAAAGCTGAGCGTATGGTTAACGCCCCCGGACGTCGGAAAGCGCCGGCCGATCGCTCGGCGGCGTTGGTGCGCTTCGGGGCCTCGAGGTCAGGCGCCGGTGACGATGACGTCTCCGGGCCCGTAGGCGGGCGACTGGCTGAGGCGGACCATTTCCTCACTGGGATACTGGCGGATGACTTCGCCGGTCGTGCGGTCCAGGGTCTTGTAGATGAAGCCCTTTTCGCCCTTCTCGATCAGCAGCCGATAGCGCTCGGCGGCAGGCGGGGGAGGCGGAGGACTGGGTCGGGGATTCGGATCCTGAAAAGCTCCGAAGCCCGAGGACGCTACTGGGGATACTCCTGCGACATGGTTTGACATCACCCTATTGCGCGATGGGGACCGCGCCCTCTGAAGCGAGCCCGGGGACGGCCGAAGCCGTCCCCGAACCCTGTTGATCTTAGCGGAACAGGCCGAGCAGGATCGAGCTCGACGAGTTGGCGATCGCCAGCGCCTGCACGCCCAGCTGTTGCTTGGTCTGCAGGGCGGTCAGGCGAGCGCTTTCCTTGGCCAGGTCGGCGTCGACCAGATTGCCCGCACCAGCTTCCAGGGCGTCCTGGAGCTTGGTGTTGAAGGTGATCTGGCGTTCCAGCGACTTGGAGGTCGTGCCCAAGCCCTGAAGGGCGCTGGCCCATGCGTCGATCGAGGTTTGGACGCCCGCGGCCGTCTGAGCGGCCGGAACCGCCGGCGGCGAAGCGCCGAAGGCAGCCACGCCGTCGAAGTTCGCCGCCGCGATGGCCGCGGTGATCTCGCCCGACAGAGCGGTGAAATCGGCGACATAGGCCGTCGTGCTCGAACCCGCAGCGGTCGCGGCTTCGATAGCTGTGCCCAAGGCCTTCATCTCGGTCAGGGCGGCCATGATGGTTTCACCAGCAGCCAGGCCGACGTCGTTGATCGACTGGCTCCGCTGCAGGTTGTTGATCGTGGCGTCCAGCGCCTTGGCGTTGGCTTTCTGGGTCGTGGCGATGGCCCAAACGGCGCCGTTGTCCTTGGCCGACGAGACTTTCATGCCGGTGGTGACGCGGTTTTGGACGTTCGCCAGTTCGCGGCCGGTGGCGGCGAGCGACTGGGCGGCGACCATGGCGCCATAGTTCGTATTGATGCTGGCCATTCTGGCCTCCTTGCTCTTCTGAGGGGCCGACGCCGTTTTGGCGGTCGGTTGGTGCGGTCAGAAACCGCGCCAGGGGAGAACCGAGACGACGGGGGTCGTGCTTTCGACGCCCCCGGCGGTCGGCTTAGCGGAACAGGCCGAGCAGGATCGAGCTCGACGAGTTGGCGATCGCCAGCGCCTGCACGCCCAGCTGTTGCTTGGTCTGCAGGGCGGTCAGGCGAGCGCTTTCCTTGGCCAGGTCGGCGTCGACCAGATTGCCCGCACCAGCTTCCAGGGCGTCCTGGAGCTTGGTGTTGAAGGTGATCTGGCGTTCCAGCGACTTGGAGGTCGTGCCCTGAGCCTGCAGGAAGGTCGTCGCGGCCGTGATGGCGGCGTCGATTTCCGCCACGGCGTCACCGGTTGCGACGTCCTCGGTCAGGGTGACGGTCAGGCCGGTCAGCGCGTCCACGCCATCGAACTCGGTGTCCGCGATGATGTCGTCGATCTCACCCTTGAGGGCGTTGTAATCGGCTTGGTAGGCGCCGATGTCGCCGCTGTTGGCGTCAATGGCGGCGGCCAGCGCCTTCATCTCGGTCAGGGCGGCCATGATGGACTCACCGGCGGCCAGGCCGACGTCGTTGATCGACTGGCTGCGCTGCAGGTTGTTGATCGTGGCGTCCAGCGCCTTGGCGTTGGCTTTCTGAGTCGTGGCGATGGCCCAGATGGCCCCGTTGTCCTTGGCGGACGAAACCTTCATGCCGGTGGTGACACGGTTCTGAACGTTAGCCAGCTCGCGGCCGGTGGCGGCGAGCGACTGAGCGGCGACCATGGCGCCGTAGTTGGTGTTGATGCTGGCCATTCTGGCAGCTCCTTTTTTTCGTCTTCGACATGTCCGACGCCGTTTTGGCGGTCGGGAGCCTTTTGCTCGCAGCGCTCGAAGCAAGAGCAGGGCCGCTGAGGAAATCGCGGCGCCAAATCCTCAGCCGTTGTTTTTCCTTGGGTACTTCTGGTTAAGCATGCGCCTGACCCGGCAGGATCAACCGGCCTCCCGGCAAGTCCTGCCGGGCGCCAGGCAAGACTTGCCGGGTCAGGAGCGCCGCGCCCTCAGCCACCGCTCGACCAGCGCCCGCTCGGCCTCAAGTGTGTCGAGCGCCAGCCGCCGCGCCGCGTCACAGCGCACGATCTGACCACCCCGCTCCGCATAGGCCGCCTCCAGGTCTGCGTATGTGGCTTGAGACCGCAGGACCGCCAGAGCGCAGGAGCGGAGAGCCTCTTCAGGCAGGTCAAGGCGCGGCGGCGCAGCCGACGAGATGGGACGCAAGGCTGCACAGCTCGCGGTCATGCTCGCCCAGCCGGCGAGCGCGATCAGGGTCAAGGCTTTGGTGGGCGTCATGGGCGTTCTCCGCGCGGGATCGGGCGGCGGCGGTGGCCCGTTCGATCGCCAGCCCTTGTTGATGGTGAAGGTCGAGGCGCTGCGCGGCCTCGCGAGCGCCCTGTGTCTCCATGCGCCGCGCGGCCGTCTCGCTCTCGGCGCGCGCGGCGCGCTCCTGAGCGTGGGCGAGACGGCGTGCGCCGAGACCCAGCGGATCCCAACGCAGACCGACGGCGCCACCCAGGAGGATCAGCACGATCAGACCGGCCAGGGGCAGCCAGGCCCAGGTCACCCATGGGGACGGCCGGATCATGGATAGCGCCTTTGGTCGAGCTCGAAATGCGGGCCGTCGCGCAGGGTCGGCCAGTCGCCGCCCCAGATCAGCGACACGTTGCGCTCGGCGGCCGCCGCCTTGAAGGCCTGCGCGATCGGCGGGTAGAGCGGCCAATCCCAGCGCACCTGTCCGTCGACCCAGGCCGCGACATCGAGGGCGTGTCCCGTCAGATGACGAGAATTGAGCGTCCGGCTCGCCCCGGCGCGCACCAGAGCGGCTTGCCGTTCGCGGCTGCGCAGGCCCTCGGTCACCATGAAGTCGATGGGGGTGCGAGCCAGCGCCGCCTCAGCCACGCCCACCAGGTCCGCGTGCAGACCTGCGAGATTGCGCCGCGACCGTGCGGAGAAGCGAAAGCTCATCAGCGAGCTCCCGTCGACAGCCGAAGCCTGAGGTCGGCCAGGATCGAGACGATCTGCTGTGCGCTCGGAGCCACCAGATACAGCACCAGCACAAGCGCCAGCAGGCTCATCAACCCGTGGGCGACCGCCGGCATGCGGTCCGGTGCGGTGCGCGCGACGGCGAACGCCAAGAGGCCCCACAGCAGCGCTGACGAAGCGAATACATAGAGGCGTCGCCAAAGCCAGCGGCCCTCCGGCAGGGGCTGGGTTGATGCGTGTGTCATCACTGCGCCTCCGGGTCGTCGATCAGGCCTTGGCTCCAGCGCCAATCCTGGCCGAGGGCGTCGAAGCCCTCTTGATCAGTCAGATGATCGGGCGTCTCCCAGGTGTCCGGCTCGAGCAGGCGGAGGTCGGGATCGGTGTCGAGCGGGTGCCTCATCCGATCACCGCGACCCGCACGGCGCCGGCGGCCCCCTGGCCTCCAGGCCCGCCGGCTGTCAGCCCCGCGCCCCCGCCCCCGCCTGCGCCGCCGTAGATCCCGCCGGCGCCGCCTGCGAAGCCGACGCCTCCTGGATTGGAGGCGCCTCCCGCCCCCGCACCGCCGCCCACGGACAACGGCGGCAGCAGCGCCGGGCTGCCCTCGCCCGCCGGCTGACCGGCCACGGACAGTCCGCCCGCCCCTCGCGCGCTCCAGCGTCCGCCGACGCCGCCGACGCCGCCGACCCGAGCGATATTGTCTGCGCCCAGACCGCCGCCACCCCCGCCGCCGCCAGGTTGATCGGCCGCCTCGCCGGCCGATCCGTTTGCGCCGACGCCGGTGGACGAGGATCCGCCTCCGTGCGCGCCGGCTGCGCCGCCCAGACCGAAGCCCGCCCCGGATGCGCCTCCGCCGCCGGGCGATAGGACGAGGTTCTGGCCGTTCTGGGCCACGCTCGACGGGCCGCCCGCCCCGCCGGACTGGCCGCTCGCTTCTCCGCTTACGCCACCCGGGCCCACGATGATGTCGAGCACCGCGCCGACGCCCAGAACCTCGGCTGGCAGACGGGCGCTGATGCGGCCCCCGCCACCCCCGCCACCCCCGCCGCTGCGGTTCGTGCCCGCCGGGCCGCTCTGGCCGGCGGCGCCGCCGCCGCCGCCTCCCACCACGACCACGTCGATCCAGCGAGCCCAGGCGGGAACGATCAGTTGGCCGTCGGCGGTGAACAGAATGGTTTCCTGGCGCACCGCGCCGCCATCAAAGCTGATCCGGCCGCTGGCGCTGTCCACGCTGAAGACGTTGCGCCACGTGGCGCCGTCGGGACACACCTTGAGGCGCAGAGCGTCGTCGCCGATCAGGCCGATCTCGGCCCTGGCTGAAAATCCGCTCTGAAACAGCAGTGAAAGAACATCCGTCGTCCCAGACTTGTTGAGGGTGAAGCGAAGGTCGCCGTCGCCGCCCTCTTCGTCAGGTCGCGCCGTCCACAGAGCCTTGTTCAGACGCGCGGCGAAGGGATTGTCCGCGTCCGCCGACGTGCCGAGGCCAAAGCTGTCGAGGTCCGACAAGGCGGTCAGCGTGCTGCCGATCTCCACCCACGCATCGTCGCTCCTCACGACCAGCGCCGTTTCGTCGACAACCAGCGCCACCTGGCCAAGCGTCGGCTCGATCCAGGTCCAGCCGGACAGTTCGCGGCGCAAGAGGGCGCCGGAAGGTCGGCCCGTCCAGGCGCCCGTTCCGGCTCCATTCAGGATGAAAAGGTCGCCCTCTGCGGCGTCAGGCGGCGGCGCCGAAAGGCTGCGGCTGAGAACGCAAGTCTGCACTAGAACATCCAGCCGCGTCAGACTGTCGTTCAAGGTGACGTGCTTTTGAAGCTGCCCGGCCGCCAGATACGGCAGTCCTAGGCGTGCGCTCGATTGGTCGCTCATGTCTTCTCCGTCTGATGACGGAGCGACTGTGCGGCGAAAGGAAGCCTAGGCGCGCTGCACGGATGAGAAATCCAAGTCCTGCCGCCTTATCAATCCGTTCGCGCAACAGAACGTGCTGTGTTGGGCTCGGATGACTATCCAACCAAAAGTGCGGGGAGGCCGACTGGAAGGGCTGGGCGACCTCCCCGCTGACGGGATCGGGCTGTCAGGACCAGATGCGGCAGGCGCATCGCGATCCCGTCTGAAGAATATACGACGCCGCCCGACGCCTGGATGCGTCAGACCGGTTGGAACGCGCCGGAAGCGATGACCGGGCCATCAGGCTTGTCAACGGGCGGCGTGTGGCCCGGCGCCTCCATCGATATCGCGACGGCCTGGGCTCGACCCGCCATGATCTCCATTCCTCCGCTCAGTCGATGACGCGATTGCGACGTCCCGTCGACCGGGCCGACCAACCGCACCACTCCATCGTCCATCACCAACCACAGATGCGGCACGCGGCCTGGCGGCATCGGCGCGGCTGGCTGAAGGAACAGTCCCCCGGTCACCGGGTCGTAGATCAATGTCGCGGCCATGCCGCCGCCCTCCACCGTCAGCGTGGCCACGCGCGTCACCGCCGGCGGCGTCGGCGAGGACGCCGCGACTTGCGTCTGATCGGGACGCGCCGCGAGAAAGATCAGCGCGCCCAGGCTGGCCGCCAGCAGCGCGCTGGAGCCCACGGCCCAGCGCCGCCAGAAGATGACGAGGTTGTCGTTGGCTGAACCGATCACGGCCGAGAGGCGCGCCCAAAGCGCCGGCGACGGCTCTTCGCTCGGCGCGGATTCGACCATCTGGCCGAGCCTTTCGGACCAGGCGTCGACCTCGGCGGCGAAGGCCGGGTCTCTGGCCTGCCGCGCGCGGGCGGCAGCCTCCTCGACGGGCGACAGCAGCCGCAGGGCCAGTTCGCCCGCCAGCAGGTCGCGATCCTCGTCCGGGTCCAGCACGTTCATCGCTCCAGACAGAATCGCAGGCGCAGGAGGCCGCGCCGGATCCAGCTCTTCATCGTGCCTAGCGGCGCCCCCTCTCGCTCGGCCAGTTGATCATAGGTCACACCTTCAAAGAAGGCGGTGCGGATGGCTCGGGCCGTGCGGTCCTCCAATTCGTCCAGGCAGGCGTTCAGCCGGACGACCTCCTCACCGGTTTCGACGAGGTCCGACGCCAAAGGCGCCTCGTCGGGCCGCGTTTCCAACACCTCCACCGGGGCGACGACGATCCGGCTTCCGGCCGCGCGAAGGCGGTCGATCGCGCGGTTGCGCGCGATCGTGGCCAGCCAGGTTATGGGGCTGGCGCGGGCGGGGTCGAAGTCCTCCGCCTTCCTCCACACGATCAGATAGGTGTCCTGCAAAACATCCTCGGCCAGCTGGCGGTCACCCAAGATACGCAGGCACACACCCATCAGCTTCGCCGACGTCGCCTCATAAACGATCTTGAAGGCGCCCCGGTCGCCGGCGCCGGCGCGTCCGAGCGCTTCGGCCAGTTGGTCGCGCGTCAGGGCGGTCGTCATTCGGCGGTTGCTCTCCAGTGCCGCCTGACTTGGCGGCACTGAACCCTCAAGGTCAAGCGGACGCTGCGTCGCCTCGACACCTTCTCCCCGGTTGGCTAGGCCGAGGACGAGATTCGATCCGGAGCCTGCATTGACCCTCCTTCGCGGCCTTGCCCAGCTGTTCGCTTGGGGCGCCTCGGCTGGCCTGGCCGCAATAGGACTGGCGGGGCTGAGCGGCGTCGGGCATCGCTGGATCGACATCCTCGCCCAGTTCACCGCTCCAGCGGCGGCCGGCGCGGGGCTGCTGGTCCTGGCGTGCCTGGGACTCAGGCTGTGGAGCGCCGCCGCGGCTGCGAGCCTGGCAGGCCTCATTCTGCTGGTTGCGGTCTGGCCGCAATTGGCGCCGGACCGCCGCCCGGCCGAAGGACCGACGCTGCGGCTCTACACCGCCAACCTGTATGGCCGAAACGACGATGTCGCGGCCATGCGCGCCTCGCTGCAGGCCGCCGACGCCGACGTCCTGGTGCTGATCGAGCTGGGAGACGCGCCAAGCGAACAGATAGACGCCTTGCTCGAGGGTTGGCCGCACCGGGCCGTCAGCGGACGCCGTGTCGGGGCAGGCGGAGCGGTGCGTTCCGTCATCGCCTCGCGTCTCCCGCTTCGACCGCACGCGCTGACCCTGCACGAAGTCGAGACGGTGTCCGCCACCGTTCAGGCCCCCTTCGGGCCGGTGGAGGTGATAGCGGTGCACCTGACGCGGCCGTGGCCCTTCCAGTTTCAGTGGGGCCAGATCATTCAGGTCATGGAGCTGGGCGAGCATCGACGCACCCTGAACGGCCCGATCATCGCCGCAGGCGACTTCAACAGCGTCTCCACCGCCCGCATCGGGCGGCAGATGCGCGACGAGTTGGGTCTGACCGCCGCGCCCGGCTGGCCGGGCACCTGGCCGGCCAAGGCCCCGGGGCCGCTGCGCATCAACATCGATCAGGTCTATCGCAGCCCGGAGCTGGTGGTCACCGAGCGGCGGCTTGGCCGGCCCACCGGCTCGGACCACCGGCCCGTGGTCACAGAACTGAGGCTGCGTGCAGGCGGCTGAGCCTTTCCTGGTGCCCCTCGGTCGGGAAGTCCGCCGCGATCCAGTCCTCTTCGAAGGCGCGCAGCAGTTGACCCGTATGCGGGCCGGGCGCCACGCCCAGGGCGGCGATCTCACGGCCGCCGATGGGCAGCGGCGGCGGCGTCCAGGTATCGACGAGGGTCTCGATCGCTGCTGGGTCCGCATCTGGCCGCTCGGCCCGGCCGCGCATCAGCCTGTCCGAAAACACCTCGCGCCCTAGGCGATAGAGGGCCGCCCTCGCCGCCCTTTCGGAGATGTCCGGAGCGATCGAGCCGGTCATGGCGACCAGGCGGCCACGCTGGGCGTTGGACAGCCGCAAGCGGCGCGCGACGCCATCCACCCCCTCCGCATCGACAGGCAGCATGGCCGACAGGCGCAGCAGCGGGTCGGCCGACAGATCGACCATGGCTTCAAACAGGCCGGCATCCTCCGCCTCGGGCAATATCGCCCTCAGAACCCCGGCTTCGCGCATCGCGCGCACCGAGGGGCGGGGATCGGGGGCCGAGAGAAGCTTCAGCAACTCCTTGGACACCCGTTCCGCCGACAGGCGAGACAGGCCGCCGGCCAGGTCCCGACAGGCGGCCAGCCCCCCCGCGTCCAGCGGGCCGGAGCCATACCAGGCGTGGAAGCGGAAGAAGCGCAGTATGCGCAGATAATCCTCTCGAATCCGCATGTGCGCGTCGCCGACAAAGGCGATTCGGCCCGCCGCCAGATCGCTCAGGCCGCGCCCCGTCGGATCGTGCAGTCCGCCGGCGGCGTCGGCGTACAGCGCATTTACCCCGAAGTCGCGGCGCGCCGCATCTTCCGCCCAGTCCGTCGTGAAAGCCACGACTGCGCGGCGCCCGTCCGTCTCCACGTCGCGGCGCAGGGTGGTTATCTCGTACGGCCGCCCGTCCGCGACGGCGGTGACCGTGCCGTGGTCGATCCCCGTCGGGATCGCCTTCAGCCCTGCGGCCTGGAGCGCCGCCAGAGTCCGGTCGGGCGTCAGGCGGGTGGCGATGTCGATGTCGTCGACCGGCTGGTCCAGCAAGGCGTTGCGTACGCATCCCCCCACGAACCGGGCGCAATCGGCGCCGCCTGCAGTCTGAAGCGCCGCCATGACGGCCCGGCTAGGCGCTGACGTCAGCCATTCAGCCTGGGACAGATCGGGCCTCATGCCGCGTCCTCATCGACGGCCCGCGCAGGCGCAGCCTCGTCACCATACAAGCGGTCGCGCAGACGCTTCAGCACGCCGGCGGTTACGCCCCAGATGTACCGCTCGTTCCACGGCATGGACCAGAACCAGCGGCGAGGTCCCCCCTCAGGATCGTAGAAGTCGCGGCGGTGGTTGGCCGGGTCCATCAGAAAGTCCCAGGGCGCCTCGAACACCTCGGCCACCTCATTCGGCGCGGGCTTGAGGATAGGGGACGCCTCCAACCAGCCGACCACCGGCGTGATCAGAAAGCCCGTGCCGGTCTCGTAGGGATCGCCCAGACCCAAGACCTGAACAGCCGCAGGATCGAGGGCCACTTCTTCGTGCGCCTCGCGCAGCGCGGCCTGGACCGCCGTTTCGCCGGGATCCAGCCGGCCTCCGGGCAGGGCGATCTGGCCGCCGTGGCTGGCGAGGGCGTCGCTGCGGCGCGTGAGGATGACAGCGGCCCCGCCGGGTCGCGCGATGATGGGCGCGAGGACTGCGGCGGGCTTCAGCGCTCGCGCGGTGCGCGCCGCGTCGGGGTTCAGGTCGAAATCCGAGAAGACCGGGCCCGCGTCCGGCGCCCAGTCATCGACCGGCCGCAGCCGTTCGAGCAGACGCGATTTCAGGCTGACGAGGCTCATTCGACGCCTGCCCCGGGCGGCCCGAGCGCGAATATCCGGCCGCCTGAGCGCACGCACAGCCGCTGATCCTGGATTTCGGCCATCTCAACCAGTTCATAGAAGACCGGACGGGCGACGCGAGCCCAGAGATCGCCGCGCACGCGGATGCGCGGACGCGGCTCATCGTCCTGGGTTTCAACCACGAGCGGATGATCGGCGCCCGCCCTGACCTCGTCGCCGACATCGGTGGAGAAGACCAGGTCGTCCCCGTCTCTTCGGACGGCGACGGCGCGGAAGGGGAGGTCCTCGGCCCTGATGCGCAGCTTCTCCACCGGTGTGACAAGATGCAGACCGTCC
Source organism: Brevundimonas sp. MF30-B (assembly GCF_004683885.1). Taxonomy (NCBI): domain Bacteria; kingdom Pseudomonadati; phylum Pseudomonadota; class Alphaproteobacteria; order Caulobacterales; family Caulobacteraceae; genus Brevundimonas; species Brevundimonas sp. MF30-B. The sequence goes on from NZ_CP038440.1 coordinate 2,584,056, forward strand.
GAATCCTGGCGCAGGATGGTCGAGAACAGCCGCACCAGTTCGGGTCGGCCGATGGGCGAGCCCTCGTGCATCCACACGCCGTCCGCGCGGATCAGGATGTCAATCTGGCCGCAGTGGGCGGGGTTCCACAGGTGCACGGGCGGCAGTCCGCGCTCGGGCGCCCGCCGGGCCGCCTCAGCTGCGCCTGTCAGTCCCGCGAGGTCGGATCCCGTCATGCGCCAGACTTAAGCCGCGCCGCCGTCCCCGCCAATGGCGGGCGTCGTCAGGGCCGCAGATCTGAGCGGAAAAAAGAGGGTGTGAATGGTGTGAATGGTGTGAAACGGAGGCGTCCCCTGTCAGTGGCGCGGGCCCTATTGTTTCTACACCAGCCCGTTGGCGTGACGGGTTCAGAGACCGAAGATTCAGGAAAACTTCGCGAACTCAGAGGTGTAAGCCTGTCGAACTGACGCTCGACGTTCGCGGGGGCACCCTTCGCCTTGACCGAACGATAGTGGGCGACCGGGGCAGACCCGCGACGGACGATCGCCCCCGATCCTGGGATCGGGGGCGGCGCCGCCCGTATCAGAACTTGACGCTGATGCGGCCGAAGACGCGGTTGTCGCGATAGTCGTCCTGATGCACGCCCGCATAGCCGAAGGCGATGCTGGTGGCCGGCGTGGCCTGGATGTTGACGCCCAGGTCGGTCAGCAGGGCCTCGGTTCCGACTTGCGCGCCCTGAACGCCGAAGACGGGCCCGCCGGCGAAGGCGGCGGCGAAGGTCGGACCATCGTCCTTCAAGTCCTGCGCCCAAGCCAAGTTGGTGAAGGCGCTGACTTCGGGCCCAGGTCCGCTGGTGAGACGGGTTTCGGTCCGGACGCCGGCTGTCACCAGGTCGGAGGTGTGCTTGACCTCGCCCGACAGGGCGGCCTGCCCCCCCGTCTCGATCACGTCGGCCTTATAGCGGATGCGCGAATAGTTGGCGTAGGGCTCCAGCAGGGTGTTGTCCAACTGAACCTTCCAGGCCACCTCGCCATAGGCCTGCCAGGCCTCGCCGTCGTAGCGTCCGCTCAGTTGATTGTTGAACTGATTGACGGCCGCCTGGCGGTTGGTGCGCACGTCGGAGTCCATCCAGGACGCCCCTGCACGCAGGTCGACCGGACCCAGGCCGTAAGCGCCGTAGGCTCCGAGGTGGAAGCTGCGGACATCCCCATCGGACCGCACCGCCGGCGACCGGATTTCCGAGCGGCTCTCGCCGACCGCCAGGCCGACATGACCGCCGCTGAACGCCCGCTCGACCCCGCCGAGGTAGCCGGAGCTTTCACTACGGAAGTCGGAAATCCAGTCGTGGCCCTCGAACCGACCGTTGCCAAACACGCCGGTCGCCCAGACCGTTGTGCCCGAGGCGTCAGTGCGGCTGGCGCCGCCGCCGCGTCCGCGCAGGAGCATGGCGTCCCGGATGAAGCGCGTCTCCCCCGTGGCGACGCCGCCCAGCGTCGCGTGCACCTCGCCCGTCAGCGTGGTCAGCGCGGCGCGGACATTCTCGGCGCTGCCGTCCAGGATGGCGTTCTCCAGCGCCAAGGTGGGCGAGTTCGGATTGGTGCGGTTGGTCATGACGTCGAGCGCCTGACCCGCAGACCGCTGATTGGGATTGGCGCCGACCGACGCGATAGTCACGTCGTTGCGGGTCAGCGTCAGAACCACGCCGTTCTGGAGATAGCTCAAGGTCGGCCGCAGGAAGGCCAGATCGCTCAAGGCTCCGGCGAAGGTTCCGGTCACGCCGCCCGCCGAAGACAGGATGTTCATGCGCGTGCGCAGGTTCCAGTTGCCCTGGTCCGCCTTAAGGATGACCTGTCCGCCCTCGAGCGTCGTGGCGCCTTGCACAGCCAGCCGCGAGTGAGCCGTCCCGTTGACGCTGGAACGGACCCACAGGAACGAGCCCGCCTCGAATACGGCGTCGCCGGTGACGGTCAGGGTCCCGAAAGGATTAGCCGCAGCGCCCGGCGCCACGATCCCGCCGGAAGCAGCGGTCAGGTTCAGAACCTGACCGAGCCCGCCGATGATGCCCACGCCCGAAACCGTCGCGTCCGACGCCGTCAGCCTGCCGTTGACGGTCAGCAGCCCGCCTTCGACATTGGTCGCGCCCGTGTAGTTGTTGACGCCCGTCAGCACCAGCTCGCCGCCGCCCTTCTTGACGATGCCGCCGATGTCATTCGGGAAGTTGGCGAGAACCTCGGCCGAGTAGCGATCGCGGGCGTCGGAGATGTTGTTGCTCCAGACATCGACCGTGCCGACATTCACCGTCACGTCGCGGATGTCGCGCAGCGCCGTGGGACCGTTGAGCGCCACCTGCATCTGCGGCGCACCCCAACCCGATCGCAGATCGACGCCAGGCGTATCCAGGTCGACCGAGCTGGACAACAGGATGTCGGCGATCAGACCGGTGCTGTACTCAGGGAACATCTCCATCAGCAAGGCTGCGAAGCCCGACACGTTGGGTGCGGCCATCGAGGTGCCGGTGTAAGCTGCATAGCCCGCGCCGGTGTAAGTCATGGACTGCGTCAGGAGACGGTCCATCTCCGCGCTGGCCTGCATCAGGACGTCACGCGAGAAGGCCGGCGTCAGGATGGCCATGTTGTTGGTCGACGTCAGCAGGTTGGCCAGCGTGGAGGTGTGGCCGTCCGGATCGTTGAGACGAATGCCGACGACCACCGAAATCGCCACGGCTTCTCGCGCCACGTTCGCTCGCGCCGCCGCCTCGTCAAACGGGAGACCGGCTAGCTCGGCGTTGCGCTTGGCGTTGAGATAGCTGTTCAGGACGTTGATGAAGAGGTTGTTCGCCGCCGTCTGGAGCGCCGCCACCGTGGTCGGGCTGTACAGCGTCGGATAGCGCGACGACGGGAACAGCGCATTGATGGCGTTGCGATCCCAAGTGAAGGTCGGCACCCCCGAAATCACCTGGTGCCCCGGCCCTGCCACACACCAGGTCGCGGTCTGGCCGCAGAAGCTGGTGGACGGGCTGGGCGTGCCGGCGGTGGTGTAGTTGGCGACCGACAGCCAGTTGGACCGCAGACGCGGGTCCGAAAGCGGTGCGGCCGCATCCACCCCCGCGTGGACGCCGCCTCCATTGCCCGCGGAGAAGACGACCAGAACGTCGTTCTCGAGAATCGGGTCGTAGAAGTCTCCGTAGTTGCGGCCCAGTTGCGCCCTCACGGTCGCCATGGAGGCGTTGAACGGAATGCTGTTGGCGGAACCCCAGCTGTTGTTGATGATCCGCACCGATCCGGTGTTGGCCAGATCGACAATGTTCTGCTGCGCCGTGGCGACCGTACGACCGTCGATGAAGGCGTCCTTGAACCAAAGGAAGTCGCCGGCGGCGAAGTTGGTGGTGGCCGAATAGATGTTGGCGCCGAAGGCGTTGCCGAACATGAGCTGCCCCGCGACGCGCGCGCCCGCAGCCGTGCCGGCGACATGCGTTCCGTGGCCCTCATATCGGCGGCGCGGATTGATCAGGCCGTCATTGCCATATTCGGCAGGCACCGCTGTCCGCAGCCCGGTCAGCTTGCCCGCGCCCTGCAGAAGCGGGTGAGCGGCGTAGACGCCCGCGTCGTTGATGCCGATGGTGAGGCCGGCGCCGGTCAGGCCGCGCGCGTAGGCGTGCTCAAGACCCAGGAAGCGCTTGGAATAGTCGACCGCGAATTGGGCATCGGTGCGCCAGGACTCCAGGGCTGCGGCATAGTCCGCCGTACGGCTTCCATTCGCCATGTAGAAGCCGCCAGGCGGCGGCGTGGGATTCGATTGCGCCAGGGCTCCGCCGGCTGAGACAAACAAAGAACTTGCCACAGCGGCAAGCAACAGACGCTTGGAACTGGCGCGCACTAACACTCTCCCGATTGAGCCACGTAACGACGTGAATTGGTTCCCCCGGCGGTTTTCCGCCGCTTGTTCGTCACAGAGGAGACACAATGGCCGAAGGTGTCAACCCGCGTTAACGCACGCAGAACGAGAGGGGCTGGCCATGGCTTGTCGCGCGAGAGGAGAAATCGTCTCCGATTCTCAGATCAGATCGCGAGCCCTTGAACATGCGCCGCCCGGAGGGGCAGCCACATGATGCGGCGCGGATCCGCAGGCCCTGGCAGGCGCACGTCAGGGGCGGGCTGGAAGCCGAAACGGACGAAATAGGGCGGATCGCCGATCAGCAGGACGCCCGCCAAATCCGGCAGGGTGCGGGCGCGGTCGATGCACGCCTGGACGAGCGCCGCGCCCGTGCCCGCACGGCGGCTGGACGCCTCCACCGCGATAGGTCCGAGGAACAGGGCCGGGACGCCGCCGACCGTGATCGACCACAGCCGCACAGAACCGATTACGCGGCCGTCCTCGCGCGCCACGAAGCCGGCCGCCAAGGGTGCGCGCTCGCGCAGGCGCTCGGCGGTCTTGGCGAAGCGGCCGGGACCGAAGGCGGCCAGGGTCACGCGCTCGACCGCGGCGGCGTCGAACGGAGTCTCGGCGTCTATGAGAAGTGCGGCGGGCGCGGCGGAAACGGACATGGCCGCGCGCCGTTAGGGCCTGCCGCGCCGCTTATCAATCGATTTTAGAAAAGTCCGGCGCGCGCTTCTGGGTGAAGGCCATGAAGGCCTCCATCGCCTCAGGGCTGCGCATCTGCGAACCGAAGGCGTGGCCCTCGCTCTGCATGATGGCCCACAGGCGTTCGGCGTCGCGCATAAGAGCCTTGGTCTTGCGCAGCGAGTTGGGCGCGCGGCCGGCCAGCTGGCGGGCCAGATCGACCGCCGTCGTCTCGACCTCGGCGGCGGGAACGGCGCGGTTGACCAGACCCCAGGCCAGGGCCGTGCGCCCGTCGATGGGCTGGCCCAGAGCGAACAGCTCGAACGCCCGCTGATGGCCCAGCACGGCGGGCAGCAGCAGGCTGGAGGCCGCCTCGGGCGCCAGGGCCAGATTGACAAAGGGCGCCGACAGCAGGGCGTCTTGGGCTGCGACCACCAGATCGCAGTGCAGCAGCAGGGTCAGGCCGATGCCCACCGCCCGCCCCTGCACGGCGGCCACCACCGGCCGGTCGCAGTCGGCCAGGGCCTTGAGGAAGCGGAAGACCGGCATATCCAACGCCTTGGCGTCCGGCGCGGCGCTGCCCTGGGTGATGAAGTCGCCGATGTCGTTGCCCGCCGAAAAGCTGTCGCCCTGCCCCTTGAACAGCAGAACGCGAACGGCTGGATCGGTGCGAGCGCGCTCGGTCGCCTCCGCCAACGCCTCGTACATGGCCTGGGTGATGGCGTTCTTCTTGTCGGGCCGGTTCAGGGTGACGGTCAGGACGCCGTCGGTCAGCTGGGTTTCGATCTCGCTCATTGTCTCTTCCTCAGAGGGCCCGCCACCAGTCGACGCCGGCGGCGGCGCGGTCGCGGGTGACGACGCCGCGACGTTCCAGATAGATCAGATGCGCCAGACACTCGCCCGTGGCCATGCCCAGCAAGCCGTCGTCGATGGAACGGCCGAAGACGGCGACGAACAGGTCCACGACGCGCCTGGGCTCGGCCAGGGCGCGCGTCAGCCGCTCCAGCGACACCGCGTGGCCGCGCTTCAGAGCCTTGAGCCGAGGGTGCAGTCCACGGAACGGCTCGCCATGGGCGGGCAGGATGAAGGCGTCCTCGGGCCAAAGCGCCTCAAGCTTGTCCAGCGAGGCCAGCCAGTCGCCCAGCGGGTCGGCCAGGGGTTCGGTCGGATACAAGGATACGTTCGACGAAATGCGCGGCAGGACCTGGTCGCCCGACAGGATGACATCGTCCGAGCGCCGCCACAGGCAGACGTGCTCGGGGCTGTGGCCGGATCCGACGGTGATCGTCCAGTCCTCGCCGCCGATCGAGATCACATCCCCGTCCGACAGCCGCTGGAAGGTGCGCGGCAGGGGCTCGACCCGCCGGCCGAACGTTCCGTACTCGTCGCGCCACGCCTGGATCTGGGCCGTGGTCCAGCCGGCGGCGGTGAAGAAGGCGGCGTGGGCCTCGGGCGCGGAGGTTCCCGTGTCGGCCAGCAGCATCCGGGCCGTGACGTATTCCAGCCGCGACATCAGGAGCGGCGCTTCGAACCGCTCGCACAGCCATCCGGCCAGACCGATGTGGTCAGGGTGCATGTGTGTGCAGATCAGCTGAGTGACCGGCAGGCCGCCGAGGGGTCCTGCCAGGGCCGCCTCCCACAGCTGGCGCGTCAGGGAGGTGGATAGGCCGGTGTCGACCACCGCCCAGCCGTCGCCGTCCCTGATCGCATAGGCGTTGACGTGCTCTAGCGCGAAGGGGAGCGGCAGGCGCAGCCACAGCACGCCGGGCGCGGCTTCGACCGCCAGGCCGGGACCGGGCGGATCACCGAGCGGATAGGTCAATCCCCGCGAGAGAACGGGCGCGTCGTCGGCCAAGTGCGTCTCCAATCGAAACGCAGGTTTAGAAGAGGATGCCAGAGGCGTCCAGCTTCCTTGCCGTCATCGTCGGACTTGATCCGACGATCCAGCCCTGCAGGCGAGCAGGTCAGAGTGGCTGGATGCTCGGATCAAGTCCGAGCATGACGGCGGTGCGGCGACTACAGGTTCTCGCGCAGCCAGCCGGCGATGCGGGCCACCGGGCCGCCGCGGTGGATGCGCGGGGCGTCGGCGGCCGTGATCTGACGCGACATCAGCTTGCGGGCCGAAACCGCTTCACGCGGGCCGTAAGCCGCGCGCAGCAGCACGCCGGCGGCCGAGCAGAAGGCCGGGCCCGAGGCAGCGTCGGCCATGTGCGGCGCGCGCTGCGGCCGGCCCAGGCGGACGGGACAGTCGAACACGCGCACGGCTAGCTCTCGCACGCCGTTCAGCTGGCTGGCGCCGCCGGTCAGGACCAGACCCGCGCCCGGCTCCAGGCCGTGGCCCGAGGCGCGCAGACGGTCGCGCAGCAGCTCCAGCGTCTCTTCGACACGCGGGGCGATAACGGTCTTGAGCATGGCGCGCGGCACGATGACGGGCCCGGATTCCAGGTCCTCGCCGCGCGGCGGGGCCTCGAGCATTTCGCGGTCTTCGTTGGCGCTGGCCATGGCCGAGCCGTGCAGGGTCTTCAGCCGCTCGGCCCCGGCGCGCGAGGTCGACAGGCCGCGCGCGATATCGGCCGTGACGTGGTCGCCGCCGACGTTGACGGACTCGACGTGCAGCAGAGAGCGCCCGCCCCAGACGGCCGCCGAGGTCGATCCGCCGCCCATGTCGATGCAGACGCAGCCCAGGTCCATTTCGTCCTCCTCCAGCGCGGCGAGCGAGGAGACGACGGGGGCGGCGACGACGCCCTGAAGGTCCAGGTGCGCCAGCTCCAGACAATGGCCCAGCGCGTTGAAGGCGCCCTCGGCCATGGAGACGACCAGAAGGTCCAGGCCCAGCGAGCCGCCGCGCATGGCGCGCGGATCGCGCACGCCGCGCGCGCCGTCCACCGACCAGGCGACGGGCAGGACGTGGATCGGGCGACGGTTCGGCAGGCGGATCTGGTCCAGCGCCATGGCGATGGCGCGCGCCAGGTCGGCGTCGCCGATCGGATTGGCGCCCAGGGACACCTTGGCCCGCACGCGGTGGCTGGCCATCTGGCCGATGGCTGTGGAGACGACCACGCCCGACACCGGCGCGCCGGCCGCGCGCTCGGCGCGTTCGACGGCCTGGCCGATGGCCTGGGCGGTTTCGTCCATGTTGATGATGGCGCCGCCCTTCACCCCCTTGGACTGAATGTGGCTGGCGCCGGCCACGCGAATGGTGCGGTCGGCGTGACGCACGCCGTCAGGCTTCATGATGAAGCAGGCGACCTTGGACTGGCCCAGGTCCAGGGCGGCCACCACCGGCGCGCGCGTCTGGGCCTTCAGCCCGTCCTGTCCCATTTCGCGATCCCGCACGGCCATTACGCCACAATCCTTCTCATCACGCCGCGCCCTCGGTCGGCCGCACGGCGACCGTCTCGGGTGTTCTCAGATCGACCCGGGCAAAGCCCAGGTCCAAAAGCCGCTCGCGCTGATCCAGCGCGTCGAGGCGGATCAGGGCCGCCTCCTGATCCAGGGCCGGAAGCTGCACCAGACCGCCGTCCTTCAGACGCAGGTCCCAACGGCGCTCATCCACCCGCACCAGGGCGTCGACGCGGCCCATCAGGCGCGGGCGCTGGGCCAGCAGGGGCAGGATTTCGACGGCGGCCTCGTCGGCGCCCTTGCCGACGATCAGCGGCAGTTCGGGGTGGCGGCCGGCGTCGGCGCCCTGGATGACCTCGCCCGAGGCGTCGATGACGTGGGCCTGGCCCGCCATCTGCCAGACGGCCAGACGGTCATGCTCGACCACGTCGACGATCAGGGTGTCGGGCAGCAGGCGAACCACGCGCGCCGACTTGACCCAGCCCACGGCCTCGACCTGCTGGCGCAGGGCGTCCAGGTCCAGGGTGGCGATGGACTGGCCCTGACGAAGCGCCAGCGCCCTCTGCACGGCGGGCTGCGCCTCCGCCGAGGCCCCGGTGACGTGCACGCGCTTCAGCCCCAAGCCCATGCCGATGGTCACGTTCTCGACGGTGCGGTCGAAAGAGGCGCCGATGCGCTCGGCCCGCGCGCCGGTGGCCAGGACCACGCCCAGCACCGCGACGCTAGCGATCAGCAGACCGCCGACCACGCGCGGCGTCAGGTCCAGCCGGCCGATGGCGGCGGCCTTTCCGGGAACGGCGGCGTAATGGGACGGTCCGCCCCGGCCAGAGCGCGGAGCCGCGGACTTTGAACCCTGTCGCCGACCGCCGCGCACTACCGCGGGCATGAGGCGTCCTCCACCATCCACCGAACCAGATCTTGAAAACCCAACCCGACGTGGGCGGCCTGCTCCGGAACGAGGGAGGTCGGCGTCATGCCCGGCTGGGTGTTGACCTCCAAGAGAACGAGAACGTCCTTAACATCGTCATAACGATAGTCGGATCGCGTCACCCCGCGGCAGCCCAGGGCGACGTGCGCCTGTTCCGCTAGACGCAGGCAGCGCTCGAAGACGGCGGGCGGCAGCGCCGCGGGCAGCTGGTGGACCGAGCCGCCCGGCGCATATTTGGCTTCGTAGTCGTAGAAGCCCTTGGTGGGCGTGATGTCGGTCACGGTCAGGGCGCGCGGCCCGTCGGCCTCGCCGAGCACAGTGACGCACAGTTCCTTGCCCGCCACGAAGGGCTCGACCATGACCTGCTCGCCATAGGTCCAGTCGTCGGCGCCGGGCGCCGCGCTGGGCGCATCGCCCTCCCGCACCAGATAGACGCCCACCGACGAGCCCTCGGCGTTCGGCTTGATGACATAGGGCGGATCGATCACGTGGCGGCGCGCCACTTCGCGCCGATCGAACAGGCCGCCGCCAGGCACGGGCACGCCCGCGCTGCGCAGCACCGACTTGCACTTGTCCTTGTCCATGGTCAGGGCCGAGGCCAGGACGCCGGAGTGGGTGTAGGGGATGTTCAGCGTCTCCAGCACGCCCTGGACGCAGCCGTCTTCGCCCCAGTCGCCGTGCAGGGCGTTGAAGACGACGTCGGGCTTCAGCTCGGCCAGCACCTGGGCCAGGTCGCGCCCGGCGTCCACGCGGGTCACGCGATAGCCGCAGGCCTGAAGCGCATCGGCGCATTCACGGCCCGAACTCAGCGACACCTCCCGCTCGGACGACAGTCCGCCCAGCAGGACGGCGACGTGGGCATTCGCGGGATAGCGGGACATGGGTGAACTCAGAGCGGGCGGCCGATCCTCTTGATCTCCCAATCAAGGTTTACGCCGAGTTTACTTTTCACGTCCGCACGCACGGTTTCGCCCAGATTCTCGAGATCGGCGGCCGTGGCCTCGCCCGGATTGATCATGAAGTTGGAGTGCAGCTCGCTGAACTTGGCGCCGCCTCCTCCATGAGGCGTAGGCGCGGCGTGCAGCTTGCCGCGCCAGCCCGCCTCGTCGACGAGCTTCCAGGACGAATGGCCGGGCGGGTTCTTGAAGGTCGAGCCGCCCGTCTTTTCGCGGATCGGCTGGGTCTGTTCGCGGCGGCTGGTGATCTCGTCGATGCGGGCCTGGACGGCGGCGGGCTCGTCGGGCGTCCCGCGATAGGTCGCCTCGACCCAGATGATGTCGGCCGGCGCCTGGGAATGGCGATAGGTGTAGCCGAAGTCCGCCAGCGCGTAGTCCACCCGCTCGCCCGCGCGCGTCAGACCCCAGGCGCAGACCAGAACGTCCTTGGTCTCGGCTCCGTAGCAGCCCGCATTCATGGTCAGGGCGCCGCCGACCGCGCCGGGGATGCCGGCGTAGAACTCCAGCCCCGCCAGCCCCGCCTTGGCCGAAGCCCGCGCCACCATCGCATCCAGCGCGCCCGCGCCCGCGATGATCGTGTCGCCTTCAATCGTCACCTGGCCCCAGGCGCGCCCGGCCAGGCGGATGACCACGCCCTCGATCCCGCCGTCGCGCACGATGACGTTGGAGCCGACGCCCAGCACGGTCACGGGAACCGCCGGGTCCAACGCCTTGAGAAAGTCCGCCAAATCTTCGGCGTCGGCCGGGATGAACAGCACCTCGGCGGCGCCGCCGACCCGGAACCAGGTGAAGGGGCTGAGCGGCTCGTCCCGCAGCAGCTTGCCGCGCACGGACGGGAGGGTGTCGCGCCAGGTCATGCCGAGAGGCCTTCCGAATAACGATTGGCGGAAGCGAGATACCCCCCGCCCTCTTCTTTCAGCAGCTTCCAAAACAGCGCATTGGGCAAGTTCAGCAGCGGCCCCGCCAACGACAGGTCGGCGGCGTTCTCGTCCGGAAACTGGGCGTAGAAGGCGTCTTCATGAGCACCCAGCCAGTCATTCCTCGCTTCCTTGTCACGCGGATACTCGGGGCCGAACGCAGCGACCAGTTCCGCGACGACGGCGCCGGCCCTGGGCATCGCGATCGCCACGAACCCTTGCGCGGCCTCGGGCGCCAGCACGCCAGTGGAGTTCATGAAAAACTGTTCGAAGCCGCCATTGTTGACTTCACTCTGAAGCCAATGCGTGACGAGCAGAGGCCTCACAGCCTCCGGGACGGCTTCAAGATCGCGAAGGAAGACCGCGCCGCCGTCGTAGATGCTGACGGTTTCCCAATAGGGTTGATAGACCTTCTGGTAGGGCTCGGGTCGGCCCATCAAGCGCGAGAGGAAGCTCACCCCAGCGCCTCCAGCTGCGCCGGCAGGGCGTAGGCCCAGCTGGTGATGTCGCCGGCGCCCAGCAGCACGACGATGTCGCCGGACTTGGCCTCTTCGCGGATCAGGCGCGGCAGGACGGCCGCGTTTTCCAGCGCCTGGACATGGCGATGGCCGTAGCGGCGCGCGCCCTCGACCAGGGCGTGCTTGTCCACACCTTCGATCGGGGCCTCGCCGGCCGGATAGACGTCGGCGACGATGACGCTGTCGGCGTCCGAGAAGCAGGTCGAGAACTCGTCCATCAGGTCGCGCAGTCGGGTGTAGCGGTGGGGCTGGACCACGGCGACGACGCGGCCGGATTCTTCGCCGCGATTGGCGACCTGGCGCGCGGCCTTCAGCACCGCCGCGATCTCGACCGGGTGGTGGCCGTAGTCGTCGATGATGCGCACGCCGTCGACCACGCCGGTAGTGGTGAAGCGCCGCTTGACCCCGCCGAAGCCGGCCAGGCCCTTGCGAATAGAGGCGTCGTCGACGCCCAGCTCGCGCGCCACGGCGATGGCGGCGAGGGCGTTGGAGACATTGTGCCAGCCGGCCATGGGCAGATGCAGACCCTCGATGCGGATCGGTTCTTCCAGAGCCGCCAGGCCCTGCTGCTGGATCAGCACGTCGAAGCGCGCCCCGTCCGGCGCCATGTCCACATTGACCGCCCGGACCATGGCCTGGGGGTTCAGCCCATAGGTCACCAGCCGCCGGTTATCGACGCCGGCCACCAGCCGCTGCACCTCGGGATGGTCCAGACAGACGGCCGCGAAGCCGTAGAAGGGAATGTTCTCGACGAAATCCAGAAAGGCGCGGCGCACCCCGTCGAAGTCGCCGTAATGGTCCAGATGCTCGGGATCGATGTTGGTGACGATCGCGACCGTCGACTTCAGGCGCAGGAAGCTGCCGTCGCTCTCGTCGGCCTCGACCACGATCCAGTCGCCGTCGCCGACCTTGGCGTTGGTGCCATAGGCGTTGATGATGCCGCCGTTGACCACCGTCGGATCCAGCCCGCCCGCGTCCAGCAGGGCGGCAACCATCGAGGTCGTCGTGGTCTTGCCGTGGGTGCCCGCCACGCCGATCGAGAACTGCAGGCGCATCAGCTCGGCCAGCATCTCGGCCCGGCGCACGACCGGAATGCGCCGCTCACGCGCGACCTTCAGCTCGGGATTGTCCGGCTTCACGGCCGTGGAATGCACCACGGCAGAGACGCCATCGGTCACATGGGCGGCGTCGTGACCGATGAAGATGCGCGCGCCCAGGCTTTCCAGCCGCTCGGTGTTGGCCGACGCTCTGGCGTCCGAGCCATGCACCACATAGCCGATCTTGAGCATGATTTCGGCGATGCCGCTCATGCCGATGCCCCCGATGCCCACAAGGTGCACCGGGCCGATGTCGAAGGGAACGGGACGAAGACGAGCGATCATGGCGGCGTCATAGACCGCTCGCCCGCGGCTGCGAAGGGCGCGGAGGCCTGCGGCGAAAGATTCCCGCCAGGGCTTGTGACAATCGCAGCCCCCGCGCGTTCCCCGTCCAGCATCGGCACGATGCCGAAGGGAAATCTCTATGACTGACAAGACTGACGCCCCGCGCACCGGCGCAGGCGGCGAACTGCATCAGAGCGCCTCGGCGCCCGAGGCCCGCACCACGACCAACCACGGCGCGCCGATCAGCGACAACCAGAACTCGCTCAAGGCCGGCTCGCGCGGTTCGACCCTGCTGGAGGACTTCATCCTTCGCGAGAAGATCCAGCACTTCGACCACGAGCGGATTCCCGAGCGGATCGTCCACGCCCGCGGCTCGGCCGCCCACGGCTATTTCGAGCTGACCGAAAGCCTGGCCGACTTCACCACCGCCAAGGTGCTGACCGAGGTCGGCAAGAAGACCGAGGTCTTCACCCGCTTCTCCACCGTCGCCGGCGGCGCCGGCTCGGTCGACACGCCGCGCGACGTGCGCGGCTTCGCGGTCAAGTTCTACACCACCGAGGGCAACTGGGATCTGGTTGGCAACAACATCCCGGTCTTCTTCATCCAGGACGCGATCAAGTTCCCCGACCTGATCCACGCCGTGAAGATGGAGGCTGATCGCGGCTATCCGCAGGCCGCCAGCGCGCACGACACCTTCTGGGACTTCATCGGCCTGATGCCCGAGAGCACCCACATGGTGATGTGGGCCATGTCGGACCGGACCATTCCGCGGTCGCTGCGCATGATCGAGGGCTTCGGCGTCAACACCTTCCGGCTGATCAACGCCGAGGGCGAACCCACCTTCGTCAAGTTCCACTGGCGGCCCAAGCTGGGCACGCAATCGACCTGCTGGGACGAGGCGGTCAAGATCGCCGGGGCCGATCCCGACTATCACCGCCGCGACCTGTTCGAAGCCATCGACCAGGGCGACTTCCCCGAGTGGGAGTTCGGCGTTCAGCTGCTGAGCCAGGCCGAGGCCGACGCCCTGCCCTTCGACATCCTGGACGCCACCAAGCTGATCCCGGAAGAGGATCATCCAATCCGCGTGGTCGGCCGCATGGTGCTGGACCGCAACCCGGACAACTTCTTCGCCGAGACCGAACAGGTCGCCTTCCTGCCGACCAACATCGTACCGGGCGTCGACTTCTCGGAAGACCCACTGCTGCAGGGTCGGCTGTTCTCCTATCAGGACACGCAGCTGTCGCGCCTGGGCACGGTCAATTTCCACCAGCTGCCGATCAACCAGGCCAAGGGCTGCCCCTTCCAGAACTTCCAGCGCGACGGCCAGATGCAGACCCAGGTCTTCAAGGGTCGCGCCAACTATGAGCCGAACAGCCTGGCCGAGGCCGGCGAAGACGGCGGCCCGAGCGAAGACCCCAAGGGCGGTTTCCGCACTGCGCCGATCCCGCTGGAAGGCGAAAAGGTCCGCCTGCGCGCCGAAAGCTTCGCCGACCACTACAGCCAGGCGCGGCTGTTCTTCCGATCTCAGACCGAGATCGAACAGGCGCACATGGCCAGCGCCCTGGTGTTCGAACTGTCCAAGGTGTCGCTGGCCCATGTGCGCGAGCGCGTGCTGTCCAACCTGCAGAACGTGGACAAGACCCTGGCCCAACGGGTCGCGGACGGCCTGAACCTGCCGCTGCCCGCGGCGTCGGATCCGGCGGTCGCGCCCATCGACCTGGACGCCTCGCCTGCCCTACGCATAGTCGGCAAGTATCCGGACACGCTGGAGGGCCGCAAGGTCGCCATCCTGGTCGCCGACGAGTCCGACGGCGCGGTCGTCGAGGCGGTGCGCAAGGCCGTCGAAGGCGACGGCGGCTCGGTCTTCATCGTCGCGGCCAAGATCGGCGGCGCCAAACTTAAGGACGGCTCCACCCTGGCCGCCGACGGCCAGCTGGCGGGCAGCCCCTCTGTGCTGTTCGACGCGGTCGCCATCGTCCTGTCCGACGAAGGCTGCGCCATGCTGCTGAAGGAAGGCGCAGCGGTCGATTTCGCTAAGGACGCCTTCGGTCACCTGAAGGCGATAGGTCACACCCCTCAGGCCCAGCCCCTGCTGGACAAGGCGGGCGTCGAGCCGGACGACGGCGTGGTCGATCTGTCGGGCAAGGCCGACGGCTTCATCGAACCGGCCCGCACCCGCCAATGGGATCGCGAGCCCAAGGTGCGCATGCTCGCCTGACCGACTCCCCGCCCGGATCGTCGTCGATCTGGGCGGGGATCAACACTGCCTTAACCGTAAGGATTCACCATCGCGGCTCTTGTCCACGGGGCCGCGTTCCATGTCCGATCTTCCCATTGACGTCGTGCTGCGCGGCGACTGCATCGAGCGGCTGAAGGCCCTGCCCGACGCGTCGGTGGACATGGTCTTCGCCGACCCGCCCTATAATCTGCAGCTGGGAGGCGACCTGCTGCGGCCCGACAACAGCGTGGTGGACGCCGTCGACGACGACTGGGACAAGTTCGACAGCTTCGCGACCTACGACGCCTTCACCCGCGCCTGGCTGACCGAATGCCGCCGCGTGCTCAAGCCCGAGGGCTCGATCTGGGTGATTGGCAGCTACCACAACGTCTTCCGCCTGGGCTCCGCGATCCAGGACCTGGGCTTCTGGGTGCTGAACGACATCATCTGGCGCAAGTCCAATCCGATGCCGAACTTCAAGGGCACGCGTTTCACCAACGCCCACGAGACCCTGATCTGGGCGGCGCGCTCACGCGAGCAGAAGCGCTACACCTTCAACTACGACGCCCTGAAAGCCTTCAACGAAGACACCCAGATGCGCTCCGACTGGACCTTCGCCCTGTGCACCGGCGAGGAGCGGTTGAAGGACGCCGACGGCAAGAAGGCCCATCCGACCCAGAAACCCGAGGCCCTGCTGCACCGCGTGCTGCTGTCGGCCACCCGGCCCGGCGACGTGGTGCTGGACCCCTTCTTCGGCACCGGGACGACGGGCGCGGCCGCCAAACGGCTGGGCCGCCACTTCATCGGCATCGAGCGCGACGAGGCCTACGCCGACCTGGCCGAGGCGCGCATCAAGGCGGTGATCCCCGCCGCGGCCGATGACCTGAAGGTCATGGGCTCCAAGAAGTCCGAGCCCAAGGTGCCGTTCGGCGCCCTTGTGGAAGCCGGTCTGCTGGCGCCGGGCGAAACCCTGTACTGCCCCAAAGGCGAGCGCATGGCGCGGGTGCGGGCCGACGGCTCACTGATCTCGGGCGCGTTGACCGGCTCGATCCACAAGCTGGGCGCGCTGCTGGAGAATGCGCCCGCCTGCAACGGCTGGACCTACTGGCGGTTCAAATCCGACCAGGGACTGAAGTCGATCGACGCCCTGAGAGCCGAGATTCGCGCCGGGATGCAATGACCGGAACCGGACATATGTAACGGCTGTAAGCCCCTATCTTTTCGGCGAAAATTTGCATGGTGCGATGCGGAACCGTGACAGGCTGTCGCGGGTTTCCAGATTCTGGCGCCCGGCTGTCGCGGGCGCGGGAGCTTCCGCATGAAAATCGCCCAGGTCACCCCGCTGTACGAAGCCGTGCCGCCCAAGCTGTATGGCGGCACTGAACGGGTCGTCGCCCACCTGACCGACGCCCTGGTGGACCTGGGGCACGAAGTCACCCTGTTCGCCTCGGCCGACGCCGAGACCCGGGCGCGCTTGATTCCGGTGCGCGATCAGGCGATCCGGCTGGACCCCGCCCCGCTGAAATCCGACCTGGCGGCCCACCTGGTCATGCTGTCCGAAGTGCTGCGGCGCGCCGACGAGTTCGACGTCATCCACTTCCACACCGACATGGTGCAGTTCCCGCTGTTCGAGCGCTACGCCGACAAGACCCTGACCACCCTGCACGGCCGCCTGGACATGAAGGACATCGGCGGCGTCTACGAACGCTGGCCGCAGTTCGGACTGGTCTCCATCTCCGACGATCAGCGCCGGCCGCTGGCCTCGGCCAACTGGAAGGCGACCGTGCATCATGGGATGCCGGGCGACCTGTATCGCTTCTCGCCCCAATCAGAGGGCTATCTGGCCTTCCTGGGCCGCATCTCGCCTGAGAAGCGCCCGGACCGCGCCATTGAGATCGCCACCAAGCTGGGCAAGCGCCTGAAGATGGCGGCCAAGGTCGATGCGGCCGACAAGGTCTATTGGGAGACGGTCATCAAGCCGATGGTCGACGGCAATCCGCTGATCGAGTTCATCGGCGAGATCGGCGATCATCAGAAGTCGGACTTCCTCGGCGGCGCCGAGGCCCTGCTGTTCCCCATCGACTGGCCCGAACCCTTCGGCCTGGTGATGATCGAGGCCATGGCCTGCGGCACGCCCGTCGTGGCCTTCCGCTGCGGCTCGACGCCCGAGGTGATCGAGGACGGCGCCACCGGCTTTCTGGTCGACACCCTGGAGCAGGCCGTGGCCGCCGCAGGCCGGGCGCATCTTCTGGACCGCGAGGCGATCCGCGCCCGGTTCGACCTGCGCTTCTCCTCGACCGCCATGGCCCGGCGCTATCTGGACGTCTACGGCGACCTGCTGGCCCGTCGCCCCTTCGCCGAAACGCCGCTGGACGACCGCATTGCGCCGTTGCGCGTGGCGAATGAAGAGCGGGTCTTTCTGGCCCGCGGCTGAAGACCGGTTTCCGACAAAGGCCCCGGAACGGCCACGCGGCCTCCGCATTCCGCAGTGACCCTCAGCCCTCGCCTTGGCCGGAGACCTCATGGACGACGCCTATCCGGTGCAGACGCCCGCCGTTGAGACCGTCGAGCAGGATGGTCTCGAGCGCCTGATGGCGCTCAAGTCGGGCGACGCCTTCGTCGTGGCCGACGGCTGGGGCGACATGCGCGGCGGGGCCGACGGCCTGTTCGACAACGATACGCGCATGCTCTCGCGCCTGATCATGACCGTAGGCGGCCAGCGCCCGTCGCGGCTGAGCTCGGGCGTCAGCCAGGACAACGTCTTCTTCACCTGCCATTCGACCAACAGGCCCCTGCCCCCCATGGGCAAGCGGTCGACGCCCGGCGGGGTTCTGCACATCGAGCGGCGGCGCTTCGTCTGGGACCGCCGGCTTTTCGAGAAGATCACCATCGCCAACCATGGCGTCGAAGAGGTGTGGATGCCGCTGGCGTTCGACTTCGCCGCCGACTTCGCCGACATCTTCGAAGTGCGTGGCACCGCCCGCGCCAAGCGCGGCAAGGCCGAGCCGCCTCGACATGACGGTCGGCGCGTGACCTTCCGTTACACCGGCCTGGACGATGTCGAGCGCATGAGCTGCCTCGCCTTTTCCGAGCCCCCGGCCCGGCTGACGGGCGGCCGCGCGGAGTTCATGTTCAGCCTCGGCCCGAACGCCCGCACGGAGATGTTCGTCGAATGCGGCATCGATGCGTGCGAGGCGCCCGACGAGGCGCGCTGGCGGGTCGCCGCGCTTCAGGCCCGGCTGGCGATGCGCGCCAAGCGCCGGCGCGGCGCCTCGGTGCGCGGCCCGCGCAGTCCGCGCTTCAACGATTTCCTTGAACAGTCCCGCGCCGACGTGGCGCTTTTGACCACCGACCTGCCGACCGGCCCCTACCCCTATGCGGGCGTGCCGTGGTTCTCGACGCCGTTCGGGCGCGACGGGATCATCACCGCCTGGCAGATGCTGTGGCTGGATCCCAGCCTGGCGCGCGGCGTGCTGACCTATCTGGCCAGCCGTCAGGCGACCGAGGTCTCGGCCTTCATGGACGCCGCGCCGGGCAAGATCATGCACGAGACGCGCGGCGGCGAGATGAGCGCGCTCGGCGAGGTGCCGTTCGGCCTCTACTACGGCGGGGTGGACACCACCTGCCTGTTCATCGCCCTGGCCGGCGCCTACTGCCGTCGAACCGGCGACCAAGACCTGATCCGCGCCCTGTGGCCCAATCTGGTCGCGGCGGCCGGCTGGATGACCGATTACGGCGACTACAACGGCGATGGGCTGATCAGCTATCAGCGCGGCGCGGACACCGGCCTGTCGAACCAGGGCTGGAAGGACTCCGAGGACGCCATCTTCCACCGGGACGGCCGCTTTCCCAAGGGCCCGATCGCGCTGCTGGAGGTGCAGGGCTACGCCTACGCCGCCTGGCAGGCCATGGCCGATCTCGCCGAACTGACCGGACAGGCGGGCGCCGACAGCTATCGCGTCAAGGCCGAGCGCACGCGCCAGCTGGTCGAGGACCGCTTCTGGATGGAGGACGAAGGCTTCTACGCCATCGCCCTGGACGGCGACGGCGAGCAGTGCCGATCCATCGGCTCCAACGCCGGGCACCTGCTGTTCACCGGCCTGCCGTCGGCCGAGCGCGCCAGGCGGGTCACGCGCCGGATGCTGTCGTCGGAGTTCCGCTCGGGCTGGGGCGTGCGCACCCTGGCCAAGGGCCAGTCGCGCTTCAATCCGATGAGCTACCACAACGGCTCCGTCTGGCCGCACGACACGGCCATGGCGGCGGCGGGCATGGCCCGCTACGGCGAGCGGCGCGCGGTCGCCATGCTGCTAGGCGAGATCAACGCCGCCGCCGCCCACTTCAACCTGCGCCTGCCCGAACTGTTCTGCGGATTCGAGCGCCAGACCGGCGAGCCGCCGATCGCCTATCCCGTCGCCTGCCTGCCCCAGGCCTGGGCCGCGGGGTCGGTCTTCCTGATGCTCCAGGCGTCGCTGGGCCTGTCGGTCGACGCCTGCGCCGGAATCATCGAGGTCGACCGGCCCATGCTGCCTCCCGGCATCGACCGGCTGAACGTCACGCGGCTGGAGGTGGGCGGCGGTCAGATGGACCTGGGCTTCCAGCGTGTCGACGGACATGTCGTGGTCATGCCGCGCGAAAGGGATGACCGGATCAGCGTTCGGGTGCTCGGCTGACGTGTCTTGCTTCTCCCCCGAGGGGAGAAGGGTCAGGCGAGCGCTCTCTCCAAGGCTTTTCTGAACACCGTGGGCAGGCCGGCACGCCCGTCCTCCACCGACATCCAGACGAACGCGCCGTCGCCCGTCGCGACATGGACCGTCAGGTCCAGCGCGAAGTGGGTGAAAACGTGTTCGACTGATCCCGCCGCGCGCCAGACTGCGGCGACCGGCGGCGAAGGCGCGGGCGCGGCGCTCCAATCCGAAGTCGGCAGACCCAGCATGCCGCCCAGCAGCCCCTTGGCCGGACGGCGCACCAGGGCGACGCGGCCCTGTCCGTCCAGCAGCACATAGGCGTGGCCGAAGCGCTGCGGCCGCTGCGCCTTCGGCGTCTTCACCGGAAACCGCTCGGGCGCGCCGGTCGCCAGGCCCTGGCAGGCGAAGGCGACGGGGCAGCGCTCGCACAGGGGTGACTTGGGTCGGCAGACGGTCGCGCCGAGGTCCATCAGCGCCTGGGCCCAGTCGCCCGGCCGTTCATCCGTCACGAACTCGGCGGCCAGGCGGCGCAGTTCCGGCCGGGCAGCGGGCACAGGCGTCTGAACCGCGAACAGCCGCGCCATGACCCGTTCGACATTGCCGTCCACCACATTGGCCGCCTGGTCGAAGGCGATGGCGGCCACGGCGGCGGCGGTGTAGGCGCCCACGCCGGGAAGGGCCAGCAGGCCCGCTTCGCTGTCGGGAAAGATGCCGCCGTGATCGCGCGCCACCGCGCGGGCGCAGGCCAGCAGATTGCGGGCGCGGGCGTAGTAGCCCAGCCCGGCCCAGGCGGCCATCACCTCGCCGTCCTCGGCCGCGGCCAGATCGCCGACGGTCGGCCAGCGCGTCGTGAAGGCGGCATAGTAGGGCGCGGCGTGGGCCGTCGTGGTCTGCTGCAGCATCACTTCCGACAGCCAGACGCGATACGGGTCGGGCCGCGCGTCCGAACCCGGCGGGACGCGCCACGGCAGGCTGCGGGCCTCGCGGTCGTACCAGTCGATCAGGGCGCGGCGAACGGCGACAACATCCATCGCCCGACCATGTAGTGCGCCGCGCGTCCAAGGGATATGGTCTGTCCCATGCGCCGCCCCCTGCCCACGGAAGCCGAAGCCCGCGACATCCTGGCGCGCCGTCGCACGCGCCCGCCGATGCGGCCGGCTCCGCGCGCCGGCAAGGCCCTGACCGGCCTGATCCGCGAATTGGACGAAAAGTTTGGTCGCGGCGCCGAGGCGCTGGAGCCGCGCTGGCGCGAGATCGTCGGAGACAGGCTGGCGCGGGTCACGCGACCACAGAAGCTGACGCGCGGGCGTGGCGGGGCGGGCGGGACGCTGGAGCTGCGGGTCGCGGGCGCGGCAGCCTTGCTTGTGCAGCATCAGTCCGAGGAAATCCTGTCGCGGGTGAACCTGTTCCTGGGGCCGGGCGCGGTGGCGAAACTCAGGATCGCCCAAGGCCCGGTGAAGCCGCTGGCCGAACGCGAACGGCCCCGCCCCGCGCGGGCCGCCACGCCCCCGCCGCTGGACGCCGCCGAGGCGAGGCGGCTGGAGGCGGACCTGGCCGATGCGCCCGAAGTCCTGCGCGGAGCGCTGGCCCGACTGGCCCGCGCCGTGAAGACGAACCGACACGAGCATGACTGAGGCCAGAACCCTGTCGGCGCCCAGCGGCGGGGTGGTTCACGACCTGCCGGACGATCTGCGCCAAGTACTGTGCGGTGACCCGGCCGCCCTGGAGCGCTGGGAGGACATCACTCCGCTGGCGCGCAACGAGTGGATCTGCTGGGTCCAATCCGTCAAACGGCCGGAGACGCGACGCAAGCACCTCGCGCGGGTGACCGAAGACCTAAACGCCGGCAAACGTCGCCCCTGCTGCTGGCCCGGCTGCCCGCATCGGGACCGGACGGGGAGGTGAGGCGCGGACGTTTTGGATCGGCGCCGCCCGAAGTCGTCTTTTTCGCCGATGTTCGAACTCTGCTTTCGACCCATTGCGGACGTTAGCCGAACTGTCGTGCGTGCAGATACAGAGCCAAGTAGCGCGCGTGGCGGCCCCAATGAACATAGAGCAGGCGGAAGAACCAATGTGCATCATCAAGGCCGATGTTCTCGGCGCGCCACACAATTTCACGCATGTCAGACGTTAGATCGCAGAGGTCATCTATTGCGTCGCCTGTGAGCTCGGCCTCCCCGAACGATGCTGTTGGGTCAGCAGCGGGGTAAAAGCCGTAAGCAGGGAAACGGCCCGCGACCTGCTTGTTCAGCGCTTCTTTGTCGGGGCTTGGAGGCTCTAGATCAGTTTCTGCTGCGCCCTTTTCCGGGGTTGCCGCGTAGGCTCCGAGAAGGCGGTCGAGTGCGGCTAAGAGCTCTAAGTCCGTCGGAGCTTCACCACTCCAAACCACGTCGAGAAAGTGGACTGCGGCTGCTACACTAGGCGACGGTTCCATACCTTAAGCTGGCATGTTGGTTCCGCTCGTTCAACGTCCGGTTCCCACCCTTAGCGGAAACAGCCAGCGTCCGTTGTCCGGTCCGAAGCCCAATGTCTGCTCACGGCGGCGAAGCCGAGGACCGCATTCGACCCATTGCGGACATGAAACGGCACCTGCAATCTGAGCTATGCCGAAAGCTCAAACGCCCTTGCCACCGGAAGACCCAGCACCTTTGTCAGGAGAGGAGGAGCGGTTCGTCCTCGCAACTATTCGTGCCTACTACGGCCCAGACGCAGTGGTGCGGAACTGGGGTCCAGACCCAAGGCACCTCATGCTTCACGTCGAAAGCGACAAGGAAGACAGCCTCGCTCGCCATGAATGTCTCGGTGTGCTGATGTGCGACATCGTGCGCGATCAGATCACTTTAGAGTCGACCAAGCGAGGGCAGCGCATCTGGGGAGGGGCCAAGATCGCTTATCGGCAGGGTGTCATCTTACCGACGACAGTCAGCGGCTAGTTGCTGAGCGTCCGCTTTCCACCTTATCCGACCTTTAGCAGGACCGCTTTCAGCCGCGATGGCTCAATCCGGGCTTGACCGCCCGGCCGTCGTGCCTTGATTGGGGGATCGGCGACCGGGACGGCCAAAATCCGCCTTACCTGTCGTCAAAAACCAGCGGTGCGATGACGTCTCCGGAATCGCCGATGATCCGCCTCTAGCGATGGAAGACGACGCATGCGCGCCAAGCTGAACCGATACGCCGACATGAGCCGCCGCGCGGCTCTGAGCGCCGCCGCCCTGGCGAGCATGGCCCTGATGGCCGGTTGCGGCGGAAACGCCGGCGGGGCCGCCGAGGGCGACATGGCGATGGGCGCGGCCGAGGGCGCCAAGGTGACGGTGGTCGAATACGCCTCGGTGACCTGCGTCCACTGCGCCGCCTGGCACACCAACACCTGGCCGGCGTTCAAGGCCAAATACGTCGACACCAATCAGGTCCGTTTCGTGCTGCGCGAGCTGCCGACGCCGCCGGCCGACATCGCCACGGCCGGTTTCATGATCGCCCGCTGCGCCGGCGACGACCGCTACTTCGATGTCGTGCATCATCTGATGGACACCCAGGGCGAGTTGTTCTCGGGCGCTGTCCAGCCGCGCGACTGGCTGCTGCGCACGGCCAACGCCGTGGGCATGACCGAGGAGCAGTTCCAGACCTGTCTGGCCGACCCCGAGGGCGTCGCCGCCATGGAGCGCCGCATCCAGGTCGCCCGCGACCAGGGCGTGACCGGCACCCCGGCCTTCTACGTCAACGGCAAGGTTGTTCAGTCCTCGGGCGGCGAGGGCGCCAGCCTGGAAGACCTGTCGGCGGTCATCGATCCGCTGCTGGCGGGTTGACGGTCATGAGGGGGGCGACGATGAGCAGGCGTGGGCTGGGCGGAGCCGCTTTGGCGGCGGCCGCGCTGATGCTGGCTGCGTGCGGCGGCGGGTCCGGCAAGGCCCCGGCCGAGGGCGACATGGCGATGGGCGCGGCCGAGGGCGCCAAGGTGACGGTGGTCGAATACGCTTCGGTCACCTGCGGCGCCTGCGCCCAATGGCATTCCGAGGTGTGGCCTGCGTTCAAGGCCAAGTACGTCGACACCAACCAGGTGCGGTTCGTCTTTCGCGAGTTTCCCACGCCGCCGGCCGACATCGCCGTGGCCGGCTTTCTGGTGGCGCGCTGCGCGGGGTCGGATCAGTATTTCGACGTGGTCGGCAAGATCATGGACGCCCAGCCGGAAATCTTCGGCGGGGCGCCGCCGCGTGATGTTCTGGTCCGCATCGCCCGCGAGGCCGGGCTGAACGAGCAGCAGTTCACACAATGCGTCACCAATCCCGAGGCTGTGGCCGCCGCCGAGGCTCGGACCCAGGCCGCGAGAGCGGCGGGGATCACCGCCACCCCCACCTTCCTGATCAACGGCCAGATGGTTGCGGATCGGTCGCTGTCGGGTCTGTCGGCGGCCATCGATCCTCTGCTGGCGGGCGAATAGCGATGCGCCGCGTCCTTCTCCTGGCGGCCGCCCTGATGCTGGCGAGCCCGGCGACGGCCCAGACCCAGCTGGCCGCGCCTTCGCAGACCCCTGCGACCCCGCCCGCAGCGCACGCCAATGACCGGGTGCTGGGACGCGCCGACGCTCCGGTCACGGTGATCGAATACGCCAGCTTTACCTGCCACCTCTGCGGCGACTGGCATCAACTGGTCCTTCCCGAGTTCAAGCGGCGGTTCATCGACACCGGACGAGTGAAGCTGGTGTTCCGCAACCTGCCCACGGCACCGGCCGAGCTGTCGTTCCCTGCCGCAGCCCTGGCGCGATGCGCGGCACCGGAGCGCTTCTTTGACACGACGGCCGCCTTGTTCGGCGGCCAGGCCGCCCTGTTCAACGGCGGCAGCCAGGACGCTTGGTACGAAGCCGCCGTCGCCGCCAGCGGCCGGACGCGGGCTCAGATCGACGCCTGCGTCGCTCGCCCGGAAATCCGCCGGCTGATCGAGACCGAGGCCGATCAGGCGCGCGCCGCCGGGGTCCAGGGCACGCCGGCCTTCTTCGTCAACGGGCGGCGCGTCAACGACCGCAGCCTGGGCGGGCTGGAGTTCGCCATCCGCGACGCCGAAGCCGCGGCGGGGCGCTGACGGACGGGCGATGCAGTTCCAGCGCCTCAGGCTCGTCGGATTCAAGTCGTTCGTCGAACCGGCCGAGGTGCAGATCGAGCCGGGGCTGACCGGCATTGTCGGCCCGAACGGCTGCGGCAAGTCCAACGTGCTGGAGAGCCTGCGCTGGGTCATGGGCGCCAACTCGGCCAAGGCCATGCGCGGCCAGGGCATGGACGACGTCATCTTCGCCGGCGCCTCGGGCCGCCCGCCGCGCAACCACGCCGAAGTCCAGCTGACCATCGACAATGCGCAGCGCCGCGCGCCCCAGCCCTTCACCGACAGTGCGGTGCTGGAGGTCTCGCGCCGCATCGACCGAGGCCAGGGCTCGACCTATCGGATCAACGGCAAGGAGGTTCGGGCGCGCGATGTGCAGCTGCTGTTCGCCGACGCCTCGACCGGCGCCAACTCGCCCGCCCTGGTGCGCCAGGGCCAGATCAGCGAACTGATCGCCGCCAAGCCCCAGAACCGGCGTCGCATCCTTGAGGAAGCCGGCGGCGTCGCTGGCCTGCACACGCGCCGGCACGAGGCCGAGCTGCGCCTCAAGGCGGCCGAGACCAATCTGGAGCGGCTGGACGACATCGGGCGCGAGCTGGAGACCGCACTGAACCGGCTGAAGCGCGAGGCGCGCCAGGCCGAGAAGTACAAGAAGATCTCGGCCGAGATTCGCGCCTTGCAGGCCGCGCTGCTCTACGTCCGCTGGAACGACGCGCGGGTCGCCGCCGAGGCCGCCGCCAGCGAGCTGCGCGAGGCCGACCGCGCGGTCGCCGAGACGACCACCGCCGCCGCCGCCGCACAGACAGCCGCCCTGACCGCTCAGGAAGGGCTGAAGCCGGCCCGCGAAGAGGATGCGGTCGCCACCGCCCTGCTGAACCGCGCGACCATAGAGCGCGACCGCCTCGACATGGCCGAACAGGCGGCCCGCGCCGAGGTCGAGCGCCTGAAGGCCGAGGCCGCCCGCATCGCCGCCGATCAGGAGCGCGAGGGCCGCATGGCCGGCGACGCCCAGCGCGAGCTGGAGCGGCTGGACGGCGAACTGGCGCGCCTCAAGGCCGAAATCGCCGCAGCGCCTCAGCGTGGGCCTGAGCTCGAGACGGCGCTGTCCGCCGCAGAAGAGGCCCGCAGGGCGGAGGACGCCGAGGTCGAGCGCGTCGCCGGCACCCTGGCGGCCGCCGAGGCGCGCGCCAACGCCGAAACCGCGCGCCGCCGCGACGCCGAGGCCCGCCTGTCGCGCGTTCAAGCCCAGCAAGACCAGGCGAGGCGCGAGCGCGAGGCCCTGGGTCCGCTCGAGACTCCCGAACTGGAGCCCGCCCGCCTGGCCCTGGAGACCGCCCAGGCCGAGCTGGCCGCCGCTCGCGAGGCGGTGGAGGCGGCCGAGACCGCACGCGGCGACCTGGCCCGCGCCGAGCAAGAGGCCCGCACAGAGGCCCGCGCCGCCGAAGACCGCCTGGGTCGGCTGCAGACCGAGGCGCGCGGCCTGGCCCAGCTGCTGGTCTCGGCCAAGCGCGACTATCCGCCAGCTTTGGACAAGGTCGCGGCCGCCAAGGGCTATGAGGCGGCCCTGGCCGCCGCTCTGGGCGACGATCTGGACGCCGCGCTCGATCCTCGCGCTCCGGCCCACTGGGCGGGCGCCCAGGCCGCGCCGCCGACCTGGCCGGCGGGCGTCGAGCCCCTGTCGGACCACGTCCAGGCGCCCCAGGCCCTGAGGGCGCGCCTGGCCCTGTGCGGCGTCGCCGACCGGGCGCGCGCGGCCGAGCTGGCCGCCGACCTGCCCCCCGGCGCCCGCCTGGCGACGCGCGAGGGCGACCTGTACCGCTGGGACGGCTTCGTCAGCCGAGCCGAAGCCCCGCGCCCCGCCGCCGTCCGCCTCGCCCAGCGCACCCGGCTGGCCGAGCTTGAGGACGAAATCGACCGCGGCAAACCGGCCCTGGAGCAGGCGCAGGGTCGTCAGAAGGCCGCCGCCGAAGCCTTCCGCGCCGCCGAGGAAGCGGTAAAGAGCGCCCGCCTCAAGCCCTTCGCCGCCGACAAGGCCCTGACCGGCGCGCGCGATCGCGTCGAGGCCCTGACGCGCGAGCAGACCCGCCGGGAAGCCCGCGCCCAGGCCCTGGACGAGACCGTCGCCCGTCTCGCGGTCGAGGTCGACGAGGCCCGCGGCGCGCTCGAGGCGGCCCAGAGCATCGACACGAAGTCCGAAACCCTGATCGAGCTGAAGGGCGAGCTGTCCGCCGCCCGCGCCAGGGCCGACGCCGCGCGCCAGGCCGCCCAGACGGCGCGGTCCCAGCGTGACGAGGAGGCCCGCGACCGCGCCGGCCGTGAGCAGCGCCTGGGCGCCCTGACCCGCGCGCAGGAGGGCTGGACATCGCGCGCCAAGGACAGCGCCCAGCGCGTCGCCGCGCTTGAGAAGGACGCCGACAAGACCGCCGCCCTGCTGGCCCAGGCCGAGGTCGCGCCGCTGGGCTTCGCCGAGCAACGTGGGCGGCTGATGGACTCTCTGCTGGCCGCCGAGGCGCGCAAGCAGGCGGCGTCCGACGCCGTCGCCGTGGCCGAGGCCGCCGCGACCGAGGCCGACCGCGCCGCGCGCGCATCCGACGCCGCCGCGTCCCAGGCGCGCGAGGCCCGCGCCGGCCTGGCCGCCCGCGCCGAGGCGGCGGCGGAGAAGCTGTCGGACGCCGAGACTACAGTGCGCGAAACGGCGCAGATGTCGCCGCATGAACTGGGTCAGAAGCTGACCGACGACGCCATCGCCCGACCGCCGGACGCGGCGGGCGCCGAAAGCCTGCTGTACGGGCTGGAGCGCGAACGCGAGGCCCTGGGCGCCGTCAATCTGCGCGCCGAGGACGAGGCGGCAGAGTATGGCGAGCGGTTGAACAGCATGAAGTCCGAGCGCATCGACCTGACCCAGGCGATCGCGAAACTTCGCGACGGCATCGACGAGTTGAACGCCGAGGGCCGAGAGCGGCTGGTCGCCGCCTTCGACATCATCAACGCCAACTTCAAGGCCCTGTTCGAGGCCCTGTTCGGCGGCGGCCAGGCCGAGCTGAAGCTGGTCGAGAGCGACGACCCGCTGGAGGCGGGCCTGGAGATCTACGCCTGCCCGCCGGGCAAGCGGCTGTCGGTCATGAGCCTGATGTCGGGTGGCGAGCAGGCGCTGACGGCGGCGGCGCTGATCTTCGGCGTCTTCCTGGCCAATCCGGCGCCGGTCTGCGTGCTGGACGAGGTGGACGCGCCGCTGGACGACGCCAACGTCGACCGCTTCTGCCGCATGCTGGACGAGATGCGCAAACGCACCGACACCCGCTTCATCGTCATCACCCACAACCCGGTGACCATGAGCCGGATGGACCGCCTGTACGGCGTCACCATGCCCGAACGCGGCATGAGCCAGCTGGTCAGCGTCGATCTGAACCAGGCCGAGACCCTGGTCGCATGATCGCCCTGGCCCTGGCTCTGCTGGCCGGCGAGCCGCGCCTTGTGGAGACCGGCGTCGGCCGCTTCGCCCATTACGCCGATGTGGCCTCCCTCGAACGCCAGGGCGATCAGGCCCGCATGCGCGCGCTGCAGGTCGCCGAGGCCGGCTTCAGCGTGGGCGAGGTCGTCTATGTCGGCGGCTGGTCTTGGTGGGCGTTCGACTGCGCAGCCCAGACCGCCGACCGTCTGGACTTCGCCGCCCTGCGGGCCGACGGGACGGAGGGTCCGGCGACGCCCGACGCCTCCCCGCCCTACCCCGCCGCGCCCGGAGGCGACGCCGCCGAACTCATGATGGTGGCCTGCGCCGAAGCAGACTGGGCAGACACATTGTCGCTTGCGGACGCCATCCTGAGGGGCCAGGCGGCGCTGGAGGACTAGATCAGCCCGAGCGCCCTTGGACCGGACCTCAAAGTCGGGAGGGGCGACGGCGGCGTTCAGAGGCCGGTGGCGGAGAGGGGGGGATTAGAAGCCTCTAGGCGTGGCGGGTGTTTGCGGCCCGCCGAGCGCTTCCGCCCTAAAACGCGCCCTAAGCCGCGTGACCGATTGCTCCGAAGTGGCGCTCCAGCTCCGAGCGTGGAATGAACACCCTCCGACCCCGGCGCCGGGCCTGGATCTCGCCCGAGTTGACCATGGCCGACAGGGTGCAGCGGCTCGCGCCGGTGGCCAGCACAGCCTCGCGGTAGGTGTAGGCCAGCTTGAACCCGTTGTCGTTCGCCGCGGTCATCGCGTGTCCCTCCACAGTCCCCTTCCCTGCCGGCGAGCTTCGGCCTCGAGGCGACGATAGCGGGCGCCGTAGCGAGGATCGGCAATGGCCAGGCCTTCGGTGATGAGCGTCCCGCCGATGTCCCGCCCCGAGGCGGTGCAGACGGCGACGATCCGGCCGTAGCGGTCGCGGTCCTCTACACGGCACCGGGCGCCGCCCTGCGCAAGCTGACGGGCGCGCTGGGTGGCTGGGGCGGCATAGGCCCGGCCGGTGGTGGAGCAGGCCCAGATGGCGGGCTGCTGACGGCAGCGGGTGTGCGGGGCGACCTCGCCTGCGTCGACACCCGCCAGGCGCACGCGGTGGTTCTCTCCGTCAGCCGTGCGGCACCGGCCGGAATCGCCGTCTGAGAAAGCCAGGGTGGCGCAGATCAGAATCTCGATCATGCTGGCCACCCCGACTTCGCGGTGAAGACGTTGGAAGTCGGATCGACCGTCAGGGCAGAAGCGAGATAGCCTGCATTCATCATGGCCTCTGCGCTCTCATCGGCAACGCAGATCGTTGGCTCCAGATCACCATGACCACAACAACACCCCGTCGTGCGGATACCCATGCGCCAGAGCTCGGTGATTTCCAGCGCAAGACAGGCATCAACGCATATTCCGCGCCCGTCAGGTCTGACCAGGAACGGCGGCGGCACAAGCTCAACTTGAGCATCATATGAGCCCATGCCCACGCGCCGGCAGGTGCAGGAGCGGATCATACCTCGTCGTCCTTCTGATACCTGGAGGCCAAGTGTCGTAACTTCCTGCTAAGCCGATTGTCGGCCTTGATCTTCGCGCGCCTCAGCAGGTGCCTCACTGTGCGCACGCTCGATCCGTCCCGCGCCGCTATTTCGGCTAGCGTCAGTCCAGCCTTGCGGAGTGACAACGCCCGATCCTGCCTGGGTGAGTTGCTCCGCCGCTTCGAGCGTTCGAGATGAACGTCCATCATTCCCCTCCTTCGCTCTCCGGGGGGGGGTGGGGCGTTGCGCTGGACAGTGATGGACCAGTCACCAGCTTGAACGCCCTTCACATGGAACCCCTCAAGGCTTGTCGTGAACGTCTCCGCGTTGGACTCAAAGGCCATGCGGGCGGCCTCTTTCAGCCCCATTAGCATCAAGCCAAGCCGACGCTCTCCATCGTCACGCCACTCGGTTTGGGACCAGTCGGTGACTGTCTGAGCAAACCGGCGGAAATCGCGGCCTAGCTCTTCATCGGTCATTTCTGGCCAGTAACGCTCCTCGCTCATGACCCGCCCTCGGGGGCGCTGGACAGGGCTGCTAGAACATCGCCGTGACAAGCTTTCGGAGCGCACCAGCAGCCGAGCGTCTTTCCGCGAAGCTCTGGAAGCGCCGCCATCAGGTCCGGTCGCGTCAGAACGTGTTCGCGGTATTTTTCGATCACCTCGCCGCGCGTCCCATCGCGGCCAATCTCAAACGGATTGCCCCATTTGCTCGGCCGACCGATGTAAACATCGTAAGGCTCGCGCTTGCAGTGGACCACGCCCATCACGAGCCTCCCTTCGCTGAGAGGGCGGGGGCGGCGTAAGCCATGCCGGCGCGCCAAGCGTCCTGCATATCCTCCCAGTCGAACTGATCTCCCGACAGGTCGCCGCCGAAGCGGCCCTTCATCCAGAGTGTCGCGGCACCTTGTGTTTCCTCTCGGTCCTCCCCACCCCTCGCGGCGGCAGGCTCCGGTGTGGGGGCGGCGTAGCCTAGGTCTGACAAGAACAGTCGGGCTTCGGTCAGCGCCTTCTGAACCTCTTCATGGTCTGTGGGCAGCGCCTTCATGCGGGCAATGTGTGACCTTGCTCGGTCCTGCCAGAAGCCGGGTTCCTCTCGCTCTGCTTGGCGTTCAGCGGCGCACGTCATGGCGTGCAGAAACTGCGCGTCTGACACCGCTACAGGGGCGGGGCGGGAGAGCGCGGCGAGGCGGTGTGCCGTCACGTCGAGCGTGATGTAGGCCTCGCGGATCATGTTCTCTTCGTCCGTGAGGTTCTCGGCTTCCAGATACTTCGGAAGGCCGTAGATCAGTTGCTCGTATGCGGCGTGAAGGTCGGAAGCGATCTTGAACGCGCTGTCCTCCCTCTCCCCGCCAGGGGTGGCGGCGGGACGGGCGGCGCGAAGGTATTCGGTGATCACGGCGCGCGCGAACTTCTCCTGGCCCATGACGAAATCAGGATCGAAGCCATGCAGCGAGCAAAGATTGTGCGCGATGGCCTCCAAGGCTTGCGGCGGCACGACCACGGTGTCGGGGGTGGTGGTCATTGCGGCCTCCAGAGGATTTCGCCGGTCAGGGCGCAGGTGATTTTCAGGGTGCCTGGGTTGCACTCCGCATGGGCTGAAAGGTCATCGTAAAGCGGCAGGTCCAGCGGGTAGTAGAACCCCTCGCGGTGGAAGATCAGCGGGCGCATCGGCCCACGGTCGGGGGTGGCGGGGGCTTGGGGGGTCATTTCGGGTGCCTTTTAAATCCAGCCGGAACAGGCCACGCTGCTGGCGGTCGTTCCTGGCGCTTGTCGTCGGAAACCATCACGGCGAAACCTTTGGCCAGATGGCTGTTCTTGCTCATCCACGCGCGCGCTTCGTTCAGGTCTTCGGCGGCTCGATATGTGTGGGCGTAGAGGCCTTGAGAGCCGACTTCACGCGACAGCACACCGGCGTTGACCGCCTCCTCAAGAGCCCGTCGCGCTCTGTCTGTGACGTTCCAAGGCGTCTGAAAGGTCAGTGTCGTCTTGACCCCGAACGAAAGGTGGCCCGCGCACATCAGCTTGGCGTCGTCGCTTAGTCCGTCAAACTTCCTCATTCCGACCTCCCCGGCGTAGGGATGGCGGACAGGGCTTGGCGGGCGCGCGCATGCCCGACTTGACCAAGAGAGATTAGAGTTCCGCGCAGATAGTTCTCATGTTTTGGGTCTGCGCTGTTCGATGGCATTGGCGACTGCGCGCCAATGTCTCGGAGATCGTTCGCCGCCCGCTCCAAAGCCTCCCGCAACGCTGCGACCTGGGCTTCGGCGGCCTTGCGCTTCGCGAACTCGTAATCGGCCTGCTGCTGATAGATTTCACCGTCTCGCGCGGCGGCATCGAGGGCAGCGGCGGCAGAGGCCTGGGTGACGAGCAGATGGTTCAGCGCGACCTTTTCATCAGGTGACAGCCGAGGGCGGCTTGGGTCACCCGCGAAGGTCGAGTGCAGAAGGTCTTGCAGAACGATCAGCCCCGCGTCCACGCCCTTGTCAGCATCGGCGGGGCGGGTGGAGAGGGCTTTGGCGCGGTCGGGATAGTTCAGGCGCACCCACTCGGCGGCACTCTCAAGGCTGGCCTCGCCGTTGATGCGGCGGATCAGGACATCGAGGACCGAGTTGAGGTCCGACATCGCGCCTTCGTAGTTGAGGTCGTAGCCTTCCCCCGACACCCCCTCTGCGCGGCGGTCGGCTTCGGCGGTGGGGAGGGCTGTCATGCGAATCCTCCCAAAGAGTTTCGTTCGTTGCGGCTGGACAGGAAGCGCAAGACAGCCTCGGCGGCGTCGGGCGTGAGGCCGCGCAAACTGATCGCCACGCCCCCAACCGGACGGCCGTCAATGTGGTCGATCTGCACGCGGGCGCTGACATCGGGTCGGGCATAGAATGACCGGCTGTCTTCATCCGGGCGCTGCCCTACGAATGCTGGAATGCCAGCAGCCTGACGCAGGCGATCCTCAAGTTCATCTACAGGAAAACGGCTCACTGCTTCACCTCAGTCAGAGGGCGGCCGGATTGGGGCGTGTCATGCGACATGGCGGGGCTCCTGGGATTGGGTGGATTCCTTCGCCCGCAAGACTGCAAGGACGAGAGCAAGGGCGATCTGCGGCGTGTATTCGGAGGTTTGGTAGCCTCGCGCCCACAGACCGCCTGGCCCGTCTAGAGCGTCATTCCAGAGTTGCGGCAGGTCGAAACCCGCACGCTCTGCCAGCGCGACAGCCGCATCGATTGACACAGTGTATCGACCGACGCTCTCCTCAAACTCAGGATAGCCCACAAAATCTGCATGGCTACCAGGTCCGTCGCACATCACTAGCGGGTCAAACACATCCTCAATGAGAGCATCCAACTCCCTCGACCCCGCCTCTGCCTTCTCTACGCGCTCGATTAGGGATGCGAGGGTCATGACTTGAGCGACTTGTGCGAAAGCCTTTCAGGACCGCCAGCGTTGATGATCTCAGCGAGGGCAATCGCGCGCTGCTCACCGATTCCGATCCCGCAATCCAGCAGGTGGCCGTCCGAAAGCAGGACCATCCAGACGGTCGCGCCACCGTGTTCGCTGTTGACCTCGCGCTTGCAGACGAGGGCCTTGTCGGACCTCAGGTCTTCCCAGCTTGTCATTCCGAGCCCTCCCCTTGAGCGCGGCGACCGATCTCTAGCGATGCCGCGTGGCCTCGATACGTCGCGGCCTTTGCGGCGTAGTGCTGCTGAAGACCACGGAGAGCGCGGGCCAGCGTCCCATCCCGGTTCGTGTGAAGCCAAGGCGCGCGCTTGCCGAACCCTGCCGACTTCGCTTCGTATTCAACGACACCGTCGCGATCCCGACGCGTCACGGCGAGCGTCGAAAGCCGATTGAACCCGCTGGACTGGATGCCGGTGGCCTCAAGGTATGCACCCGTCTTGGCGATCGGCCGGTGCACGGTCCACTCGTAGCCGGGCATGGCCTTGAGCAATTCCTTGCGGAGATCGTCGGGCCCGAAGACCTTCTCTGGCGTATGCTTACCCATGTCTCAGCCTCCCCGCTGGTATGCCGAGAACAGCGTCGCGGCGATGGTGAATGGATCCAGCCCCCGCTCTGACCAGAACCTGGCCTCGCTCATGCTGTGCTGGGTGGTGTGGCAGTCTCGGTTGAGCGGGACGGCGAAGCGGTCGGACGGCTTGACCTGCATCCCGGTCGGCAGCTTTCCGAGGGACAGGTTGCCCATGCGGATGTGTGCGGCGTCGGAGGGCGCCGGGCGCCCGCAGCCGCACACGCAGGGCTGACGGCGCAGAAACGCGAGGTAGCCCGTGTCGCGCTCGCGTCCGCGGTCGGCCTTGGGGCTCTTGGGCCGGGCGCGCGTGGCGGCCTTGCGGGCGTCGCGCTGCAGCTCCTTCGCCGCGTTGATGATCTTGCGCTGGTCCTGGTCGAAGCGGAGCATCAGGCCGCCCTCGCCTTCTGTCCGATCCCGGCGGCATAGAGGCGGCCCCGCTCTCGGACTCCAGCGGCGCTGAGGCGGACGGTGTAGGGCCGCGCCGGTGCCCGCTCCCATTCCTGAGTGCCTTGCAGGACGTCGAGCAGCCCAAGGCCGATCATCTCCAGCACCAGAGCCTCGGGATACAACTGCGGTGGTGCGATGGGCTCCCACGGCTCACGCTCGACCCGGAACGGCTGGCCGCCAAACGCAGCGCGGGACATCAGCTGGCCAGGGCGAAGCGTGCAGACCAGGGCGGCCTGATAGACCGACAGGTCCATATGGTCGTCGGCGATGGTCATGCCGCCGCCTGGTCTGCGGTCTCGATATAGCGAGCTTGGAGCTTGCGACCGATGTTGACGCGGTGGGCGGAGGGGCAGGACCGGAGGCCCAGCACGTTGGTCGCCTCGAAGGTGGCGAGGTCGCTGGACGACTGCGCGAGATCCACGCGGCGCTCGAATGCGGCCGCCCATCCCTTCCAGTCGGTGGTCATGATCTCGTCCGGCAGGAACAGCTGCTCAGACCAATCCACGTCCTCGACGAACTCGGGCATGGTGTAGCGTCCGGAGGTGACCGGTGCCGGAGCGGCAAGCTCTGACCGTGAGGGCGCCGGTGACACCAACTCCGACCGAGGCGGCAACACCTCGGCCAGGTCGAGCCAGGCTAGCCCGCCACAGACGCGCTGCGCCAGACGCTCTGCGTCCTGCACATAGGCCGAAAGGTAGAGCAGCGGCACGCCGGGCCCGTCCTTATCGTCCGAGCGCTCGATGCGCACGGTGGTCGGGCCGAAGAGGTCGATGTCCCGCTTGGGGGTGGGCGCGGTGATGGCGCGATAGAAGCCGGCCATCAGAACACCAGCTTGATAGCGAGGAACCAGGCGGTCCCGACCATGCCGCCTATCATCACGACGCCGGCCAGCGCCTCACCCAGGCGGGTTGAGAGGAACGGCACGCGCACGGCCGCCTCTCGCTCAGCCGCCGCGTTCAGGATGGCGGCGCACTGGCGCTCGTGAAGGCGGTCTCGGACTGACGCCCATGCCGGATCGAAAGCGATACCCAGCGGATGGGCGGGGACGTCGATATAGGCTTCGTCGGTGGTTGAGGCGGTGGACATGGCGTCTCCCTTCGATGGAGAGACTATGCGCCCGACGCATATTTGCTGTCAACAGGATTATGCGCCGCGTGCATTTTCTATACGTCCGTTTCGGACGTAGGCCGCCCGCGCCCGTATGGACTCACGGCGATCAACCGGGAATCCATAGAGCATGGCGATGAGGACGATCTATTGCGTGCAGCCCTTCCAGCGGTCAGCCGGCCGCCTGGTCAGAGGGCATATGCGGCGGCTTCTGAGCCGTGACGCAGCGATCCGCGTGGCGCGCTCGTGCAAGGGCGCCGCTGCCGGTGTGGTTGTGTTCAGGGTGACGGGATCGGCAGAGGCCGATTACTGGTCAGATCCGGTCCTGATTGCGCGGGCCGGGGAGGTGCCGGCCGAGGCGGCCTAGAGAACCCGGAACACATGGATGCGCACCGGCTTGGTAGTGCCGTCATCCTTAAAGCGGCTCTCAAGAATAGCCTCAACCTCGGGCTCGTGAAGCTCCGCGAGCTTGTCCGGATCGATCCCTGGAGCAAGGCGAATGGGCAGGCGCTTAGTTTTCAGGTCGTCGTTTTCGACCCGCCCCGCCCAGCCCTTGTCTGTCTTATCTCGATCTGTTGCGCGGATGTGGAGCCGCGCTCGGGGGAGATGCACCGGAACCACGTCATCATCCAGCTCGGCCATCGCGATGGCGTCAGGGAAGGCGGCCACGGTTTCGGCACGGATAGGGTCAAGGCCGCGAGGGATGATCCGGCCATTCAGGCCACGCTTCGCCGGACGGAACAAATCCACAGCAGCGCGCTGCACTAACGCCAGCTTCTGTTTTCCGATGGCTTTATCGAAGGCCCTAGCCACCTTCTCCGGCGTG
Organism: Brevundimonas sp. MF30-B; assembly: GCF_004683885.1. NCBI lineage: Bacteria > Pseudomonadati > Pseudomonadota > Alphaproteobacteria > Caulobacterales > Caulobacteraceae > Brevundimonas > Brevundimonas sp. MF30-B. The sequence goes on from NZ_CP038440.1 coordinate 2,619,984, forward strand.
CTTGACAGCTTCTCTGCCGCGAGCTCGGTGTAGGCGCGCTGGTCTTCAACGATATTGGCCGGAACGGCACTGTCAGTTGAGTTCTTGCCGCGCCTAAAAATGGCGTTGGCTCCATGATAGACCGCGACGATAAACAGGACAGTGATGATCGTGTCGTAGCGGTCGCTGACAGGCATGCCTGTTATCGCCTCGATCACGGCTGGCACTTCTTGCTCCAAGTCATCCTGGAAGGCGACAAATAACGCGACGTAGAAATATTCCTTGAGCGACGACCGTTCGATCCGCTCAAGGAATATCTTCCTATCATCAACAGACAGGCCTGGCACGATATTTTCGAGCGCGTCCGCCACTATTGGGAGAAGTCGCTCGTGAGCGAGCAATGTCGCCGCAATGTCGCTCAGCGGGATGTCGTGATTGTCCGGGTAATAGAACCCGTGCCCAAACCGAACCTCTTGCATCCGCCCTCCCCGGCTGATGGGGCCTGACTACCCGTCAGTGCCAGTCTTCAAGCCAGACAACATCCGCAGCGCCACCGGGCGCTGGGCCGCCGGGATCTGATCGTAGATCGACCACAGCCCCTCGGGGTCTTCCGGGTTCCGCATGATGAGGGAGGCCGGGTCGGTGCCGTAGGCCTCGGCCAGCAGCTCTAGCAGGGTCTGGTTGTAGGGTATCTCGCCGCGCTCGACCCGGCTGATGTTCGGCTGCGAGATGCCGAGGCGCTTGAGGTCGCCCTCTTCGCCTTCGGCCAACACCCGATCCTCGACCAGGGCGCGGACCTTCTCGACCACAGCCTCCATCGAAAGGCCGCGGTGCTTTCGCCAGGCCCGCAGGAAGTGCTTCGGATGCTCGGTTTGCGCCATGTGCATATTATCGCGCGGCGACACGGCGCGGATTAGCGGCTTAGGCGCATATCGCCCTTGACCTTGTTTATGCGTCGGGTGCATATTCCAGTCATGAGCCAGAAGCGATTGACCCCCCTCGGCCAGTGGATGCTGAAACATCAGCGCCGCGATCAGTGGCTTGCTGACCAGCTGGGCTGCACCCAGCCGCAGGCTTGCCGCATCCGCCAGGGCACGTCCGCCACCTCTCCCGACCGCGCCTTCATGATCGAGAAGATCACCAAGGGCGCCGTGAAGGCCGCGTCGGTGCTGATGCCCGATCGCTCGGCCAATGACCCCTCCCCCAATCGGAAGGCTGCCTGACCCATGGCGCCTCTGATCGCCCCGGCGCGGCAGTCCCTCCCCCTCCCGCCCGCGCCGGGGCGTCCCTCTCTCACTCGCATCAACCCGTCCCTATCCAGCCTGGGAAACCTAGGCCCGAGGGACTGACCCGTCTTCCCGAACAACCGCCAGCCCATCGGGGTGAACACATGAGCAACTTCGAACCCATGAAGCGCCGGCCGGCAGGGTCCGTGCACGAGGCCGTCACGCGCGCCTTCGGACAGCTGGAAGGCGGCGTGACCGGCGCCGCCGAGCTGCTGGACCTGTCGCGCCAGCACGTCCACGCGATGGGCGACCCCGACGCCGAGGGCCGCAAGAAGGTCAACATGAGCCTGCTGCAGGCCGCGCGCCTGTCGGAAGGCGGCGCTACCGCGCTGGCCGAATGGCTGGCGATCAAGGCCGGTGGTCTGTTCATCCCCTGCATCGACCGGACCTGCGCCGCGGCGATCCAAGAGGCGGTGGCCAACTACTCTCGCGAGTCTGGTGAGGCCATCGGCGCCGCGATCGACGCCGCCCTGCTCGGTGGTGACCGCGAACGGGCAGTCCGCGAGATCGACGAGGCCTCAGCCGCTCTCGCACGCGTCCGCGCCAAGCTGATGAACGGGGGCAACGTCACGCCCCTGCGGAGCGCCTGACGATGTTCGGCCTCCGCATCCTCGCCGCGCGCCGGCGCGTCTCCAAGGCCATGAAGGCCTACCGGCTGGCTTACCTGGAATGGAACCAGGCCAACGCCCGGCAGGACACCCGCCGCATGAAGGCGGCCGGCAACGCCCTGCGTGCAGCGAACATCGAACTGCTGTCGGCTGAAACTGCCCTGGCTGCCTTGGAAGCCCCTCAGCACGGGCAGGTGGCCCGATGAGCGTATCGATCCTCATTGGCGACGTCCGCGCCCGCCTGCGCGAGATGCCTGCCGACTCCGTCGATTGCGTCGTCACCTCGCCGCCCTATTGGGGACTGCGCGACTACGGGGTGGCCGGTCAGATCGGCCTGGAGCCGACGCTGGCTGAACACCTGGCTGTCATGGTCGAGGTGTTCGAAGAGGTGCGCCGCGTCCTTAAACCGACCGGGACGCTCTGGCTGAACTACGGCGACTGCTACGCCACCAGCCCGAACGGTCGCAGCGCTGCCGACACAAAGGCGGCCGGCACCGACGACAGAACGTTCCGCGACAAGCCCTTCTCGACCATCCGGGGCGCGCTGAAGGCCAAAGACCTCTGCATGGTCCCGAACCGGCTCGCCATCGCCCTGCAAGAGGCCGGCTGGTGGGTCCGTTCGGAGATCATCTGGGCCAAGCCGAACCCGATGCCCGAGAGCATCAATGACCGCCCGGCCACGTCGCACGAGAAGATTTTCCTGCTGAGCCGGGCGCCGCGTTACCACTACGACGCGGACGCCGTGCGGCAGGGCCGGACCTCTGACGAGGACGCGAACACGTTCCGAGGCGGGGCCTACACCGGCGGCGCTACCGACAACGCCACCACGGGTAAGCGCAAGGTTCGCGGCAACAAGCAGATCGCGACCGCTGAATGCGCAGATCGAGCTGGCGGATCATCCGGTCGCCGCATGGCTGGATTCAACGAGCGATGGGACGCGAAGGAGAAGGCGCTCCGCGCTTCTGCGATGGCCCCGCGCCATGCTGGCCACATCAGCCACACCGGGATCGAACAAACACCGCGCGGTGAAGGCCGGAACCTTCGCAACTACGAGCCCGCGCCGGTTCAGGTCTGGCCCATCGCCACCCGACCGTTCTCCGAGGCTCACTTCGCCACCTTCCCGCCGGAACTGGCCGAGCGCTGCCTGCGGGCTGGCTGCCCTGCTGGCGGAACGGTCCTTGATCCCTTCGGCGGTGCCGGGACCACGGCTCTGGTGGCTGACCGCATGGGCCTGGACTGCACCATCATCGAACTGAACCCCGAGTATGCCGAGATCGCGCGCCGTCGCATCTCAACTGAGCAGGGCATGTTCCAGGCCATCGAGGTGGCGGCATGAGCGCCGGCCTCTTCGCCACGGCCCGAAAGGGCGCCCTGACCTCTGCTGAGGTTGATCGCGCCAAGGCGGCCATAGGCCCACGCGCGACGCCTTCGATGATCGCCAAGTACCTCGGCCGTCCGGTGGTGGACGTGCAGGGCATCCTCTCGCCTGCTGACGGGCCAGGGGCGAAGGTGGTCGACAAGGCACCCGAGCCGGTGACGCCAAAAAAGCCGCTGAGCCGGAGGGACCGCGAGTTCGTGACCCTCTGGGAGAGCGGCGCGACGTTTCAGTTGATCGGGGACCAGATCGGCGTCTGCCGGCAGCGGGTACCCCTCATGGCGGATCAGCTCGGGCTTCAGCCGCGCCCGAAGGCGTCAGACCGGTGGTCAGCCGCCCAAGTGGAAGAGCTGGTCGACCTTTGTTCAGAGGGCCGCCTGAGCCACGGTCAGATCGCCAGGAAGCTCAAGCGGACCAAGGGGGCAGTGGAAGCCCAGCTGAGGCGTGCCCGGGATGCGGGTTTGATGCCGAGGGCCGCATGAGGATCACCGCACGCTCGGTTGCGATATTTTCAGCCGACCACTTCGACCTGACCTTCGCGGATTTGTGCAGCCAGGCTCGGCCCCGGCACATAGCGCGCGCCCGTCAGGTGGCAATGTACTGCATGAGGCTCCTGGTCCCCCGGATGAGCCTGCCCGCTATCGGCACCATGCTGGGCGGCCGCGATCACACCACGGTGCTGCACGGCATCCGGACGGTTGAAGCTCTGATGAAGCGCGGCGAGCTGATTGCGGACGTTGACCGGATCACTGCGGCGTTCGCCGCTACGACCGATCCTGTCGCTGATGAGATCGCAGTCCTTGAGGCCCGCCTGGCTATCCTGCGTGCGCAGCAGGCCTGGAGACCGGCAGCATGAGCGTCCAGGCCATCACATGGGCGCTGGAGCAAGCCTGCGCGACCGCGACGGAGAAGGCCGTCCTGCTGGTCGTGGCCAACTACGTCGGGCCGGACGGCACCACGTTCGTGGGTCAGGAGACCATCTCGGAGCAGGCCTGCTGCTCAGTGAAGACCGTAGAGCGCGCGTTGGCCACCTTCGAGGGTATGGGGTGGATCGAGCGTGAGCGGCGGCACCGTAAGGACGGCTCGCGGACGTCGGATCTGATCATCTCCAAGGGGCCGAAACACCCCGAACGGAGGGAGAACGTCCAACCCGACACAAAGTCGGTTAGGCGCGCACCTAACAGACAGCCTGTCCAAACCAAACAGACATCCTGTCCAAACCTACCCGACACAGTGTCGGGGCTCACTTCGTTTGAACCGTTAGAGGAACCGTTAGAGGAAGCTGCTGCTGTTGCGCAGGCACCCGAGACGGTTTCCCCGGCGGTGGTCGAGACGCCAGCTCTAGCCCCGGCCAGCGACTGGCCCGAGGGCGACACACGCCGCCACGCCGAGCTTCTGGCCCAAGCCGCACAGACGGTCCGCCTCGACCCCGCCCGCCAGCCAGGCCTGACCCTGACAGCCGGGCGCTTGGCCGCCTGGCGCCGCGACGGGGCCAGCTGGGAACACGACGTCGTACCGGTGGTCACGACCATCGCCGCCAAGCGTGGTCCGCTGATCGCGTCGTGGAAGTTCTTCGACGCCGCCATCGCCCAATCGATCTCCGACAACGCAGCCGCCCTGACCCTTCCCGAGGCCCGCCATGCAAGCCCAGCCCATGTCCAGCTTTCCGACCGCCAATCTGCCCGCCGCGCCAATCGAGACCGTGCGTCTGCCGGCGCTGACTGGGCCTCTGAGGTCATGGCTGCTCGAAGAGCCCTCTGACGATGTCGCCATCGGCGTGATCGCCAAGAGCGATCTGCTGCGCGGTCAGGCCTCGATGATGCTGCCCGAGCTTCGCCAAGAGGCCCTGCGCCCCGCCTCGCCCGCCGACATCATGGGCATCCTCCGCAGCCGCGAGCAGACGTTCGGAGACCTGCGCACCGAGCGCACCGAAGCCGAATGGGCGGCCTTCTTCGCCGACTACTTCGAAGCCCTGAACGGCCTGACCGCCTCGCAGATCGAAGCCGGAATGGTGGCCTACATCGCTCTGCCTGATAGCGAGTGGTCGCCGAAACCGGGCAAGCTGGCCCACCTCGCCAAGACGACGCCCAGCACCGGCCGCTTCACGCGGGCCTATAACCGCGCCCGCGCGGCGGTGGTCGCCAGCCAGCCCGCGGTGCCCAAGCCGGAGGAACCGCGGCCCAGCGCCGAAGAGGTGCAGGTGATGATGGCCAACTTTCACCGGGCCATGGCCGACAAGGATCCGTTCGCCAAGCTGAAGGCCAAGGCGCGCCAGCCCACCCCGTCCGCCAAGGTCGACGACACCGGAGTCAGCGCTGAGATGCGGGCGCTATGGGCCCGGCAGCGCGCCGCATGACCGACCACCTCCGCACCCGCCTGGCCAAGGTCGCCTTCACCGCCCTTCCGCAAACCACAGCCAAGGACGCTCAAGCCTCATGGCGGACAGCGGAGCGCATCGCCTCGGCCCAGGTCGAAGAACTGAAACGCCTCTCTCGCCAGCAGACGGACAAAGCAGCATGACCGCGAACAAGCCCTGCGTCCTCGAGGTCTTCTCCCTCCCCGAGCCCGACCCGTCATGCCGGCTGGTCTGGTTCGCCATGCGCACCAAGTCGCTGTGCGAGCACAAGGTGGTCATCGGCCTGCGGGAACGCGGCTTCGACGCCTACCTGCCGGCCGAGGCCGACTGGAAGCGAAACAAGACAGGCAGCAGGGAGCGCAGGGAGCGGCCCCTGATCCCAGGATACGTCTTCGTGGGTGTCGGGCCCGGCAAGTCCCTCTATTTCGCCATGCAAGTCGAGAGCGCGACAGGCGTGGTTGGCTGGGATGGGCAGGCGCGAGAGATCGACCCCAGGTTCGTCTACGGCCTGCGAGCCCGCCAAGCCGCCGGAGAGTTCGACCACACAGCGTCGAAGCGCGACGCCTTCCGGCCTGGCATGAAGGCCAAGGTTCTTCTCAAGGGGCCGTTCCAAGATCTGATCGGCCGCATCCTCAAGTCCGGCAAAGACGGCCGGGTCGAGCTGATGATGTGCGAGGCCCTGAACTGGAAGGCCAGCATGCACGTGGATGAGCTCAAGCTGGTCGAGGACGAAAAGAAGGCGGCGTGACACAAGGGCTTGTGTTTCCCGGCGAACGCAACCACTATGCGTTCACGGTCAGCCTACGGCTGGTCGCGGCTATGGCTTGGGGCAAACGCGCCTCTCCCGATAAGGGCCTCCAGCGGAGGCGAGCCACCCGCCACCCAACGCAGCGGCGTAGAGCCGGCTGGCGAGGGTGAGTGCGAAGCCGTGTTGATCGACCACCTTCCCCCGCGCCCTCCCACGCTGAGCTGTACCCGGCTCACAGCAGCGCACCACGCCGACCCTTAGGCTCATAGGCACACCGTGGCGCGGCACTGCTCTGGCGGGCAGTGTGTGAATGCGGTGACAGGATCGGAACGACCGGGACCAATGACACAGGAGGCGTCATGCCTGCTCGGAGCATTCCCGCCACCTGCAACGGCCTCGGTCATCGGATCGATGAGACCAAGGTCAACATCGGTGAACTGACCGCCAACCTTCGCATCCGTGTCTACACGCCGATGCTGTTCAGCTTCCGCCTGAAAGCCTCTGCCTGGGTCATGCGCCTGGCGGGATGGATTGCCGGCATCCCTGTCGACGTAGCCATCGAGAGCGAGCGCCTTCGCCTACTGCCTGAGGACCAGTGGAAGATCGATCGCCGTGCTGGCTGCATCTACGTCAGCACCCACGACCGCATAGGCTTTGACGGAACCTATGGGCGCACCTGGCAGAGAATCCCGCTCACGTCCTGAAGGCGGCCGACCGGGACCAACACCATGGGCAAGCTCTGGGACCGCAGAAGCGAAGAGGCCAGAGCGTACCGCAGCTGGTACAATAGCGCTCGCTGGAAGGGGCCAAACGGTCGGCGCGCCCGACAGCTGAGAGACGAGCCGCTCTGCCGCATGTGTGCGAGTGAGGGCCGGGTCACCCCAGGCACCGTCGCTGACCACGTTGTCCCGCATAAGGGCGATGAGCGGCTGTTCTGGGAAGGCGAGCTTCAGACGCTCTGTGACGAAGAGCCGTGGCGCTGCCACTCCAGCCGGAAGCAACGCATCGAGGCATTGGGCTATGAGCCCGGCTGTGATGCGGCTGGCCGGCCAAAGGACATCGGACACCCCTGGAACCGCCCCGGAGCACCCGGGCGGGGGGTGTCGAAAGTTTAGAGGCGATCGGTCTGGAGACCGGCGGGGTCCCTGCATTCGCACCGAAATGCGTTTCAGACTGAAAAGTTGGGACCCCCTACGTAGTAGGGGACTTGCATGGAAGTGGTTTCGGGCACCGGGGACATTGTACCCGAGCCGCATTGGCGCTTGCTGCTCTCGGATGAGCTGGAGGTCGCTTCGGCCTCCGACTACTGGCGCATGGTTACGACCGAGATGCGCGAGCGAAACACGCTCTCACCCACGAACCGCCACGCCATCCAGCGTCTGGTTCTGGCCTACATCAATTTCGACCGATGCAGCCGAGAGGTTGCCGAGCATGGCGCGGTGACGAAGCCGAAGCGCGGCAACCCAAAGGCTATCGCCAGGGTCAGCCCGCACTTCACGGCCATGCGCGAGGCCGGCTCGGACGCGGCCACGCTGGAAGCCGAGTTGGGCCTGTCGCCCCGCCGCAGGTCAACGGCCGCCAAGGTCGAAAGGAAAGCGAGGTCGGCACGTGCGTCGGACTCGTACCTCAAGCCGGTCGCCGGTCGCGGCTGATCCCACGACCCGATGGGCGCAGGATGTCGTCGCGGGTCGCATCGTCTCGGGTGAGTTCGGCAAGTTCGCCGCGGCTCGCCACCTGAAGGATTTGGCGAACAGCCCGGGCAACGGCCTGTTCTTCGACGTGGAAGCCGCAGGGCGGGCGCTGGGTTTCTTCCCCGCAGTCCTGACGGTCACGGCCGGCGCCATGGAGGGCAAGCCCTTTGTGCCGCTGCCCTGGCACACGTTCGTGGTCGGTTGCCTGTTCGGGTGGAAGAAGGCCAGCGGCCGTCTCCGTTTTCGCCGGGCTTGGCTTGAGACCGGAAAGGGCCAAGCCAAGTCTCCACTGATGGCCGCCATCGGCCTTTACATGATGGGCTGGCACGGCACGAAGCGCAGCGAGGTCTATGCCATCGGGCAGGACCGGGCGACGGCGAACGTGCTGTTCAAGGATGCGGTGGCCATGTGCCGCGCCAACCTGCCGGATACGCCGGACGACGAAGAGGACAGCCTGGTCAGCCGTGGCGAAGTGCTGATCCGCGGCGAGGGCGACAACGCCTGGAAGATCGAACACCCGGACACGGGCTCGAAGTTTCAGGCACTGGCCAACGGCGAGGCGATCTCGGGCCCGCGCCCCTCACTCGTCACGGCCGACGAGATCCACGAGTTCAAGTTCGCCACATCAATCGAGACCTGGCAGCGCGCTATCGCGAAGATGCCTGGCGACGCCATGATGCTGCTGGGCACCAACACTCCAGCGTCTACTCAGCTGGTCGGAACCAGCTACAGCGATTTCTTCCAGCGCGTCCTCAAGGGCGAGGTGATCGACGACGAGGCTTTCGCCTTCATCGCTCGCGTCGACAAGGCTGACCGGGAAACGATCTTCGACAACGAGGCGGCGTGGGTGAAGGCACTGCCAGCGCTCGATCTGACCTTCCCAATCGAGAACATCCGCGGCGAGGTGACTTCGGCCCGCTCGATGACCTCAACAGCCATGTCGGTGAAGCGGCTGTACTTTGGCATCCCGACAGGCGCTGTGGATTTCTGGATCGAAGAAGGGGCCTGGGCCGCCGTTCAGGGCTCCGTCGATCCGAACGACTTCAGGGGTTGCCCATGCTGGGCCTCTCTCGACCTGTCCAAGAAGAACGACCTGACTGCCCTGACGGTGGTGTGGATTAGGGACGGCAAGCTATACGCCAAGACCTGGTACTGGACGACGAAGGACGGGCTGGCCGACCGCGAGCGGAAGGCGAACGCGCCCCTGGCTCAATGGGTCGAGGACGGATTCGTAGAGGCCCACCCCGGCGCGGTGATCGACAAGACGTTCGTCGCGGCCCAGGTCGCTGAGATATTCGACCAGCACGACCTGCAGTTCCTCGCCTTCGATGCCGCGATGATCGAGGACTTCATCGCGGCCTGTGAGCAGATCGGCTTCGCGGTGTGGCGCTGGAAAGGCCCGAAAGAGCCGGAAGGCGAAGGTCTCAAGCTGGTCGCGCATGCACAGGGCACGCGGGTCATGTTCGAGGACCGGCAGCTCTGCATGCCGAGGTCGATCGAGCGCTTCGAAGACGCGATCCTGAACGAAAACGTCGTCATCGACAACAACCCTGTCACCTACTTCTGCGCCGGCAACGCGCTGGTGGTGGAAGACGGCCAGAAAAACCGGGCCTTCGACAAGAAGCGCTCACGCGGCTGGATCGACGGCCTAGTCACTACGGCCATGGCGGTCGGATCCGCACTGTCGAATGATCAACCCACGGAGGCGGGATGGAACGACTACCTCGCCACCCTGGGGGTGCCAGCTTGATCGGCAAGGCGCTGAACGCCATCGGGTTGAAGTCGGCGCCGGTCACGCAGAGCGTGCGCCAGCTTCGGCTGACCGAGACGGATGGGTGGGATGCTGAGCCGGTCTGGTCTGGTGTGGTGCCGACCGAGACCATGGTGCTGAACCTCTCGGCAGCGTGGGCATGCGTCAACCTGCTGGCCGGGACCATCGCCAGCCTGCCGCTGATGGTCTACCGCGACCGCGGCGACCGTCGAGAAGTCTACCGCGCGCACCCCCTCTATCGGGTGCTGCACGACAGCCCGAACTACGATCAGAGTGCGATGGACTTCTGGGAGGGCGGCGTCGCAGCCTTGGAGCTTCGCGGCGACATGCACGCCCGGATCGAGCGCATCGGGGGGCGGATCATTGCACTGCACCCGGTGTTCTGCCCGACTGTCCGGCGAACCTCCAGCGGATCGCTTCGCTATCGCTGGACCGAGAACGGCAAGTCCTGGGACGAGCCGCAGGAGAACATGCTGCACGTCCGCGGATTCGGCGGTTCGCCGCTCGGAGGCATGTCGACGCTGGCCTATGGCCGACAGGTCTTCGGCCTTTCAGCCGCCGTCAACCAGGCGGCCGGCGGGATGTTTGCCAATGGCATGCGGCCGTCGACCGTCATAGCCTTCAAGGAGTTCCTGAAGGCCGAGCAGCGCGACCCATTCGAGCGCGCCCTGGTCGAGAAGTTCGTGGGCGCCATGAACGCCGGCCGCCCTTACATCGCCGAGGGCGGTTCCGAGGTGAAGCAACTGTCGTTCTCGCCCGAGGACGCGCAGATGCTGGAGAGCCGCGCGTTCTCGGTCGAGGAAGTCTGCCGGCTATTCGGCGTTCCGCCCCACATGGTCGGCCACACCGAGAAGTCGACCAGCTGGGGGACGGGCCTGGAGCAGCAGACCCTGGCCTTCCAGAAGTTCACCCTGCGCAAGCGTCTGAAGCGCATCGAGCAGGCCCTGGAGAAGCAGTTGCTGACCCCTGCCGACCGCGCCGCGGGCGTGACGATCGAGTTCAATCTCGAAGGCCTCCTGCGAGGCGACAGCACCGCTCGTGCGGCATTCTATCAATCCGGCCTGCAGAACGGCTGGACCACCATCAACGAGGTTCGCGCGCTGGAAAACCTGCCCCCGGTCCCCGGCGGCGATGTCCCGCGCATGCAGATGCAAAACCAGCCGATCACTCAGGCCGGGCAAGCGCCGGCGCCAGCGGCTTAGGAGGGCGTGATGCTCCAGACCAAGGACAGCGGCCTGGCGCTCGACGTCAAGGCGGTGGGCGACGACGGCGTGATCGAGGGCTATGCCTCGGCCTTCGGTGTCGTCGACAGCTACAACGAAGTGGTCGAGCCCGGAGCCTTCACGGCGTCGCTGGTTGACGGCCGCCGCAAGGGCCGGTCGGTCAAGATGCTGTGGCAGCACGACACGACCAAGCCCATCGGGGTCTGGGATGATCTGGCCGAAGACAGCAAGGGCCTCTACGTCAAAGGCCGGATACTGAAGGATGTGTCGCCGCTGGCGGCCGAGGCCTATGGTCTGATCAAGGCCGGCGCGCTGGATGAGCTGTCCATCGGCTATCGCACCGTGCAGACCGAGCCGCACGACGACAAGCAGGGCGTCCTGCGCCTGCTGAAGCTGGACTTGAAAGAGGTCTCCATCGTGACCTTCGGCGCTCTGTCGCGGGCTGCACGGATCACGGATGTGAAAAGCATTCTGGAGGGCGGCTCACAGCCGACCGTCCGACAGTTCGAAGAGCACCTGCGGGATGCAGGGTTCTCGAAGAGCGCCGCGGCCGCCATGGCCTCGGCGTGCAAGCCCTACCTTCGGGGGGAACCCGAGGCGAAGGCGGATGACGTGCTGGCCTTTCTGTCGGCTCTGCGCGGTTGACCACCCTCGCCTGACCGCTGCGCGCGGCAGGCTCTTTCCTCCCAATCCATCGAAAAGGAGCTTGCGATGAGCGAGCAAAAGACCGCTGCCGAAATGGCGGCTGAGGTGAAGGCCGACTTCGACAAGTCGCTCGACGCCGTGAAGCAGATCGCTGAAAAGGCGGTCGCGGACGCCCAGAAGGGTATCGATCAGTCGACTTCCGCCAAGGAGAAGACCGACGAAGCCCTGATCTCCATGAACGAGGCCAAGGCCCGTCTGGACGACCTGGAGCAGAAGCTGGCCCGCGGCGGCGGCCACGAAGAAGAGCGCGCCAAGTCCATCGGTGAGCGGTTTGTGGAGTCGGAGGGCTTCAAGTCCTTCGAAGCTACCGGCTTCTCGAAGAGCGCACGCGGCGGCGATCTGCAGATCAAGGCCACCCTGACCTCGGCCACGACCGACGCCGCCGGCTCGGTGGGCGACGCGGTGAACCAGACCCGTCTGCCCGGCATCCTGCCGCTGCCCCAGCGCCGGCTGACCGTCCGCGACCTGCTTTCGCAGGGCCGCATGGACGGCTCGACGCTGGAATACGTCAAGGAAACCGGCTTCACCAACAGCGCCGCCCCGGTCGCTGAAGGCGCGGCCAAGCCGGAGTCGGACCTGAAGTTCGATCTGGTCACCACGTCGGCCAAGGTCATCGCCCACTGGATGAAGGCGTCCAAGCAGATCCTGAGCGATGTGTCGCAGCTCCGCTCGACCATCGACCAGCGCCTGCTGTATGGCCTGGCCTATGTCGAAGAGCAGCAGCTGCTGAACGGCAGCGGATCGGGCCAGAACCTGCACGGCATCATCCCGCAGGCCACGGCCTACTCGGCGCCCATCACTATCTCCGGCGCCACCAGCATCGACATGATGCGCTTGGCTATGCTGCAGGCGGCCCTGGCGGAATACCCCGCCACCGGCCACGTGATGAACCCGATCGACTGGGCCTTCATCGAGACCCTGAAGGACAGCGAGGGCCGCTACATCATCGGCAACCCGCAAGGCACCATCGCACCGACCCTGTGGGGTCTGCCGGTGGTGGCGACGCAGGCCATCGCGGTCGACAAGTTCCTGACCGGCGCCTTCCGGATGGGCGCCCAGGTGTTCGATCGTTGGGATGCGCGCGTGGAGACTGGCTACGTGAACGACGACTTCACGAAGAACTTGGTCACCATCCTGGCGGAAGAGCGGCTGGCCCTGGCGGTCTACCGCCCCGAGGCCTTCATCTTTGGTGATTTCGGCCGCGTGACCTAAATCACTTCCGGGCAGTAGAAATGCGGGGTATGGTTCGCCATGCCCCGCATTGTCCGACCTGCGATCTATCGCCCTCGCTTGTGCGAGACCTGTAAGGCGGAATTTCTAAGTCGATCCTCAAAGAAGCGCTTCTGCGACGCCTGTCGGCAAGAGCGGGACCGAGAGGCGGATCGGCGGCGCGCCCTGGCGAAGCTTCGGGAGGGGGGAGCGCGCGCCATCGGGGCGGAAACCGCTTGTCGAAACTGCGGCGCATCTTTCATCCTAACGGTGGGGTCGATGCGGTTCTGTGAGCCCTGTCGCGATAGCCGGTTCAACCGTTGGCACCGCATCAAAAGGGCAAGTGACCCGAAAGCGAACCTGTCTGGCCGCATGACCAGGGGCATGAACGCGTCGCTCGCCAGTGGCAAAACAGGCCGGTCGTGGCGAGCACTGGTGTCGTATTCTGTTGCTGACCTGATGGCGCATCTGGAGCGTCAATTTCTGCCTGGGATGACCTGGGCTAACCGAGACCGTTGGCACATCGACCACATCGTGCCGGTCTCCAGTTTCGAGTTCACGACGCCCGACTGCCCCGGTTTCAAGGCCGCGTGGGCGTTGAGCAATCTCCGGCCGCTCTGGGCGACGGACAACATCCGCAAAAGCGCCAAGCGAACGCATCTGATCTGACCGGCCTGAGGGTCGGTTTCCGTTGGAGACGACTCACCATGACCGAGAAGTTCAAAGTCACGCGGCAGGTTCTGTTCGACCGCCTATATCAGGACGGCGAGACCTACGAAGGCAGCGCCTCCGAGGTCGAGCACCTGGTCGCCAACGGCGTGCTGGTGCCGCTGAAAGGCAAGTCCGAGGCGCCGCCGAAGAACAAGGCCGCGCCCAAGCCTGAGAACAAGGCGTCCTGACGTGCTGAGCGTCGTCGTCCTCACGACCGGCCCGCTCCTGACCCTCGAAGAGGCCAAGACGCACCTTCGCGTGGACGACAACGATCAGGACACGCTGATCGAGGCCTATACGGACGCGGCGGTGCTGTCCTGCCTTAACCACTGCGACCGCAAGCTGGTCCCGCAGGGTGCGGAATCGGCCTTCAAGGCAGCGTCGTTGCTGATGCTGGGAGACCTGTTCGGCACGCGCGAGACGGTGGTGGCGGGGCAGTCCTTCAGCGTCAGTCCGACGATCGGCGCCCTGCTGAACCCCTATCGCATCATCCGCGTCTAGGAGGCTGCCCATGCGCGTCCGCATTCTTCGCAACCGCGACTTCACCCCGCCGGAAGAGCGCCGGATCACTGTGGCCTATCCCAAGGGCGCTGAACTGACGGTGAAGCGCGCCTGGGGCGAGGCGCTTGTTGCGGCGGGCGATGCCGAAGAGATTGACCCGCCCGCCCGCGATCCGCTCGACCACGACGGCGATGGTCGAAAGGGCGGTAGCTTGCCGAAGGCCAAGGCCGATGCCGGGCGCGGGTGACCTCAAGGACCGCGTCCGCTTCGAGGAGCGCGGCCAGACACCCAAAGGCCACCTCGGCGATTGGCAGGAGCACTGCACCGTCTGGGCCCAGATCAAATGGCTGCGCGGCGGCGAGAGCGTCGTGGCGCAGCGCCTGGAAGGCCGTCAACCGGCCGCCATCGTGGTTCGGACCAGCACGCAGGCGCGGCTCATCGACCCGGCCTTTCGCGCCGTAGACGCGCGCACGGGGCGGACGTTCAACATCAAGGCGGTGTCGCCGGCCAAAGAGGCAGGCTTCATCGACATTCTGGCGGTCAGTGGCGAGGCGGACGGCTGATGAAGTTCTCCAACCGCGACCACCTACGCCGCCGGATGAAGGCGATCCCGGCAGAGGTGAAAAAGGCGGCCCGAGCCCAACTCCGAGCCAATGCCGAAGAGCTCGTCGAGACGATCAAGCGGTTTGCTCCGGAGGAAGATGGCGCGCTCCGCAACAGCGTCCGACAGCAGGACGTCTCTACGTCGACCCGCATCGCGCGGCGCGTTCAGGCCGGCGGCGCCCTGACCACCAAGCCCGTCCGCAAAAGCGAGAAGGGTGCCCCGACCTACGACTACGCCTTGGCCCAAGAGTTCGGCACAGAGCGCATGCCGGCCAACCCGTTCTTCTGGCCGGCATGGCGTCTGCTGCGCCGTCGTATGCGCTCGCGGATGACCCGCGCCGCTCGCAAGGCCATCCAGAAGGCCACCGGCTGATGTCCGACCCCGCTCTGGCCCTACAGGACGCCATCGAGGCGACCCTGACTGCATATGCGCCGCTCCAGGCTATAGGCACGGCCGGCAAAGTCGTCATCCACACCATGTCCGCGCCGAACGGGGCCGCGTTCCCCTACGTGGTGATTGGCGAAGATCAGGTTCTGGACGACAGCACCGAGTGCCTGGACGGCTCCGAGGTCTATTCGACCGTCCACTGCTGGGCCCGCGCGAGCGACGACCCGGAGAACAGCCGGCGAGAGACCAAGGCCATGGCCGCCGCCATCCGCCAGGCTCTCAAGACGATCACCGTGCCGGGCTTCGACGTCGTGCTGATCGAGTTCGACAGCGCCCGCCACCTGACCGCTGCAGATGGGCTCACGGCCCACGCGGTTCTGACCTTCCGGCTCCTTCTGGATCCGGTTTAGCCGCCCCACCCGGGGCTTCTCTCATAGACTGACGAAAGGAGCCCCAGCATGGCTGAGGTCAAACACGCGCGCGGCGTAAAGCTGCTCATCAAGGTCGGCGACGGCGAAACGCCGGAGGTCTTCTCGACCTACTGCTCGATCAACGCCGAACGCGGCATCACCTTCACGGCCGGGTCGAACGATCAGGAAGTGATCGACTGCGACAACCCGGAACAGGTCGCCTGGCTGCTGCGCGAGAAGACCAATCTGTCGGCCTCCATCACCGGCTCGGGCATGCTGAACACGCCTGACGTGGAAGAGTTCTTCGACTGGCTGGCCTCGCCCGACAGCCGCAACGTCAAGGTCGTCATCGACGTGCCTTCGGCGGACGGCGGCGTGATCTTCACCGGCGCCTTCCATTGCACCGAGTTCTCGATCACCGGGAACCGCGGCGAGAAGATGCAGGCCTCGATCAGCCTGTCGTCTGACGGCCCGGTCACGAAGGCGGCCAACACCTGATGAGCCGATCCGCTGAGATCAGCCTGGCGTTCGGTGGCGAAGAGCGGTCGTTCCGCCTTCCCATCGGGCGCCTTCGCCCACTTCAAGAGAAGGTCGACGCCGGGCCGATGGAACTTCTCCAGCGGTTCGCCGCCGGCACCTGGCGAGTGGACGACCTGCGCGAGACCATCTTGCAGGGGTTGATCGGCGGCGGCCTGGACCAGGCGAAAGCCTCGCGGCTGGTGATCGACTACTTCGACGACCAGCCTCTGCAGCCGTTCGTGACGCTGGCCCAGGCCATCATCATGGCGGCAGTGGTCGGGGCGGAGGACGAAGAGCTGGGGGAGCCTCGGGGGGAGGAAGCGACGAGCAGCCCCTCCCCCAAGGCAAGCTCCGGTTCGGCGGAATCTACGGAACAGCCGGCGTCGTAGGTCTTGGCCCGAGAGAGGCTGATGACCTTTCGCTGTGGGAGTTTGCGGCCGTCGTGAATGGCTGGGCCAAGGCGAACGGCGTCGAAGAGAAGCCGCCGGCGCCGACCGCTGAAGAGCACGACGAGTTGATCGCCAAGTACGCGCACGTATAGGGTGTCTGACCTGGGAGGGTCAGATGGGCCTGTTTTCTTTTCTGTTCGGCAAGCCGAAGCCGCCAATCGTAGCGCAACATACTCGCCACAGTCCTGTGCGCGCCGTTTCCATCCCTCGCCTTGTCGGGGATGGAAGCTTCGGGTTTGAGGTGGTGGGCGAGAGCCATCGTCAAGAAGTGCTTTCGCGAATCTGCGGCGGTCATTGTGAAGAGGGTCACGAGAAAGAAGTCGAGGCCATTCTAAGGCCGGACCCGACCAACCCACACGACGGGAATGCCGTCCGCGTCGAGATCATGGGGGAACAGGTGGCCTACCTTTCGAGAGCGGACGCTGCGGATCATTTAAACGAACTGCGTCGCTTAGGGTTGGCCGGGCAGCCGGTCCGGTGTGCCGCGCTCATCAATGGCGGGTGGCGCCGGGAGCGAAAGGGCGGGCGAGCTGATGAGGGCCATTTTGGCGTAGAACTCGACATCATCGAACCGCTGGAAGTCGAGGGGTAGGCGCATGCTCGTTTTCGGATGGATACTGCTGGCCGTTGGAGGCCTCCTTGGGGTTCTGGGTCTTTTCGGCCTTGCCGACGCGATGGCGCAGATCGGCAACCCATACGCCGTCTCGGGCTCCGGTCTTACCTTCTACTCCTCGATGGTCGCGGTTGGTTTTGGAGCCGCCCACATCGGCTTTTTTCTGGTCCTCTTCGGGTGGCTTGGACAAAAGGTGGAGCGGATCGGCAAGTTGGCTATTAAGCCGCCTGCGTCGCCCTATGAAGAACTAGCCCGCCACGCTTCCAGGCATGATCGCGGTGAAATCACCGACGAAGAATACGAAGCTCACCGATTGCGAATCCTCGGCTAACACCGAGGCGCTTCAATCTAGGCCGTACAATCTCGGTCGTCGTCAGGGCGGTTCTTCGGAGCCGCCCTTTTCCATGGAGGCATCATGGCGCGAGACGTTGAAGCCCTGGTCCTCCAGATGACGGCCGACCTGCGGCGCTTCGAGAAGTCAATGTCTTCCATGCGGGAGGTCGCAGACCGGCGCCTGACCCAGGTCGAGCGCCGGGCGCAGCAGTCGCAGCGCAATCTGAGCCGAGTCATGGACAACGCCGGCCGCGACATGGTGGGCAGCCTTCAGCGCAGCCTCGGACAGCTGGCGCCGACGCTCGCAGCCGCCTTCTCCACCCAGCAGATTGTACGATACGCGGACGGCTGGAAGTCGATGACCAACCAGCTGGCCGCCGCCGGGGTGGCCACGGACGACCTGGCGGGTCGCCAGGACCGTTTGCTTCAGGTGGCAAATGACAGCCGGTCGTCCGTGGCTGATACGGTCGCGCTCTACGCCCGCCTGACCATCGCGACGCAAGAGGTCGGGCTCGCCGCGAACGATACGATCCGGCTGACCGAACTGCTGAATAAGTCGTTCCAGGCGTCGGGAAAGACGAGCCAGGAGGCGTCGTCTGCGGCCTTGCAGCTGTCTCAAGCCCTGGCTTCCGGCAATCTGGCCGGCGACGAACTGCGTTCCCTACGCGAAAACGCGCCCGAGCTAGCACAAGTCATCGCGCGGTCTATGGGCGTCGGCATCGGCGCGCTGAAAGACCTCGGCGCCGAGGGCAAAATCACTGCGGACATCATCATCAACGCCATCCTCGGCGCGGGCGACACCATCGAGGCGAAGTTCAACTCGACCAGCGTCACGGTCGGCCAGGCGCTGACCCAACTGAACAACAACCTAGGGGCCTTCATTGGCCGCCAGGACGAAAGCCTTTCGGCCTCTGATCGACTGGCCCAGGCGATCATTTGGCTCGGAGAGAATCTGGACACGGTAGCGCAGCTTGTCGGCGTCCTCGCGGCGGTCATGGGCACGCGCTTCGTTCTGGCGATGACCGCCGGTAGCGGCTCCATGATAGCCCAGAGTATCGCGGCAGCCCGTCTTATCGCTTTCCAGACCGCAATGACGGCCAGCATGACCGGCGTCACGCGGGCCACCTTGATCTCAACGGCTGCGATGCGGACCTTCACCGCTTCGATTGCTGCAAATCCGGTCGGCGCGCTCATTCTTGCCATCGCGGCCCTGACGACCGGCCTGCTCGCGCTCAAGGCGACGACCGACGATGTCAGTGATGCGCTGGACCGGTCCGGCGAGTTACTGCGGGAATACAAGCAGTCGGCAGACAGCGCGGCTGATGGGAGCCAGAAGTTCGGAGCGGACAGCGCGGGAGCCGTGTCGGGTGTAAACAGCCTGTGCGACGCGACTAGGAACCTCGCCGGCGAAACCCTCAAACTCGCAGACGCCCGCCTTCAGGCCGCCCGAGCGGCCCGGCTAGAGCAGATCGCGTCAAACAGGGCTCTGGCACAGAAGCTGCGCAATCCGGGCATCATTCAGCGCGCCGCTGAGGGCGCCGGGGCCATCAGTCCTTACACGTCTAACGTTGCGAGGGCTGTTCAGGCGGGCCGAGAAGCCGCGGCCGACCGACTGGACCAGATGAGCGCTGAGCTGATGTCTCAAGCCATCGCCATCAGCACGTCACCGACGGCCAGGTTTACGACCGGCGGCGGATCCCTCAACGCTGTCGGGTCCACAGATTCCGGTGGCGGCAAGAAGCCCAAGGGCCCGACCGGCCCGACGCCCGAAGAACTGGCCGCGATGCGAGAAATGCTGCGCCTCCAGGGCCAGCTAGACCTCCAGCGCGCACAGGGCCGCGAAGAAGAGGCTATCGCCACCCAGCGCCAGATCGACCTGATCAATCTGACGCGGCAATACACGGACGCGCAGGTCGAGAACGCCGCCGAAGCGGCGCGGGCGCAGGTCGCCGCTGTTGCCACAGCAGAAGACTCGGCCCGTGGCCTGGCGATCCTGTGGGAGAACAATCAGCGCGCCATGGATGCGCTGTCCGAGGCTTCCCAGCGGGAAAACGCCCTCCTTCTCGACCGGCTGGGCTATGAGGCAGAACTGGCGCGGCTGTCTGGCGACCCCAGGCGGATTGAAGTGGCCGAGCGAGAACTCTTCATCGAAGAGCGGATCAACGAAATCCTGCGGCTCCGGCCGGAACTGACGGCTGCTGCCGCCCGTGCCCAGGCCACCGAGGAAGCTGATGCTCTGAAGTCGGCCGGAATTTCGGGCGAGATGCGCGAAGAGTTCCGCCGCTCGTTCCGCGACGGCATCCGTGCTGCGATTGACGGGGACATGGGCGGATTCTTCGAGAACTTGGCCGACCGCTTCACCGACCGGATGCTGGATAACCTGGCCGACGACCTGTTCAACTTGCTTAGCCAGGCCGCCAAGGGCTTCGCTTCTGGCGGGGGTCAGGGCGGTGGATTCTTGTCATCTCTCCTGTCGTCGTTCGGCAGGCGCGCCACCGGCGGCCCGGTCACGGCTGGTCAGCCCTATATCGTTGGTGAGCGCCGCGCCGAGGTCTTCGTGCCCAGCGTCAACGGCACCGTCCTGCCTAGCGTCAACGCCGCAATGGGCCGGGCCCAGCGCGCGAGCCAGCAGCGCAGTGAACTGCTAATCCGCGTTCAGCCGAACGATGATCGGTTCGACGCCTATGTGGACAGCCGAGCGGAGCCGATGGCCTATCGGGCAGCAGCAGGCGCCGTCGCGGTCAACCAATCCCAGATGCGGACGGCGCAGCGCCGGGTGCGGCAGAGGTTCGTTTGATGGCGGTAGAGATCGTTCTGCCGCGCCGGACGCGGGTTACCATTCGCGAGGTATCCCGCGCTCGCAGCCTCGCGCCGTCGTTCGGCGGCGGGCCCGAAAGCATGATCCAGCGCCTTGGCACGCGCTCGGCCATGTCGATCGATATACCGCCCGTGTCGTCGGGGGCCTGCGGCCCTGCACTCATCGCGGATCTGCTGCGAGCCCGCACCGAGGGTGCTCTTGTGCGAATTCCGGAGCCAAAGCTTCCGGAAAAGGACTACGGCACATCGCTCATCGCCGGGTCTGGCCAGACCGGCTCCAATCTGGTCGTTGGCGGCGTGCCGGCGGGGACAGTCGTGCCTAAGGGCAAGTGGCTCTCGGTCATCATCGCGGGACGTCGCTATGCCTATGTGATCACAGCGGCTGCCACATCGGACGGTGGGGCGCTCGTCACGCTCCCCATCTGGCCAATGATCCGTCGTTCGCCGCCGCACCTGGCTGTGGTCGAGCTTGCCGCTCCTAAAATGGAGGGCTTCGTGCAGGGCGTGGTTGAGCGCGACGTGCAGTCCATCGGCGCGATCTCAGTCGCCTTCACCATCACCGAGCGCGAGTAGTCATGCCCCTGAACGCGTCCCTGGACGCCGCGCTGAAAGGTGCGGCGCCGTTGGTGTGCCTGCTTCTCAAGATCGAGCTGCCGGACCACACCATTCGCATCACCGATGGCGCGGGCCAAGTCGTGTTCGGCGGCGAGACCTACAGCGGCGAGGACGCGGTCTACGGGACGCTGGATCAGGTCGAGACGGTTGCGGAGCAGATCGGCACCGAGGCGCCCAAGGTCCGGTTCGGCTTCCTCCCGGCCTCTCTCGCGGCCCTGGCGTCGATCACCAACCCCGCCAATCAGGGCGCGCCGGTCAGCCTGTGGTTCGCCGCGGTCAATCCTTCAACCGGCCTGCTGATCGGTGATCCTGAACTGCTGTTCCTCGGAGAGCTGGACACGGCGGACACCGAGACCTCGGAGGGCTCGACGCTGATCACCTTCGACGTGGCCTCGGCCTGGGAGCGGCTGTTCGACGCCTCGGAGGGCCAGCGGCTCAACAACACCTTCATTCAGTCAGTCTGGCCCGGCGCCAGGGGCGCGGAGTTCGTGTCCCAGGTCCAGCGCGATCTGCCGTGGGGCTATGACGCGCCGCGACCGGCTGTTGTGCGCGACGGCTACACGGCCGGCGTGCCCGGCAGCGGCGGCAATGGCGCGGGCGGCGGCTGGCGCTATACGGACGTGCCCTACTGATGCGGCCCGAACTCGTCCGCCGCGTCGCTGCGGCCCAGGCCTGCATCGACCGTTTCGCCGGCAAGCCCTACGACTGCGCCAAGAGCCGCGACTGCATCCGGCTCGCCGGTCACGCGCTGCACAAGCTGGGCAAGCGCGTCAGCCTGACGAAGGGGCTTCGCTATTCCAGCGAGGCCGGCGGGGTCAGGGCCATGCGTAAGCTGGGCTTCTCGAACCTGCTGGAGGCGGTGGACGCCGCGCTTGGCGAAGAGAACCGGATTGCCCCGGCGGCAGCCCTGCCCGGAGACATCATCGCGCTGCCGACCGAGGGAGATAACCCTTTCGGCTGCGCGCTGGCGGTGGCAGTCGGAAACGGCCGGGTGATCGGCTTCCAGAACGGTCATGGCGTGGTGGTCCAGCCGCTCCAGTATCTCGCGGCCTGGAGGTCGATCTAATGCCGATGATCGCCGGGGCCGCTGCTGCCGCAGTGACGTGGATTGGTGGAGCCGCAAGCACACTGACCGGCCTTCTCGCGGCTCCTATGGTCGGGGCGCTTGGAGAGGGAGCGGCCATCGCGCTCGCTGGGGGGCTACTGAAGACAACCGCGTTGCTTGGCGCATCCACAGCGCTGAGCGCCCTGACCCAGCCACGCGTCGGCGCTGGCGGCTCGCCCATCGCCTTCAAGGCCGACCCGGCGGCTCCACTTTCGGGCGCCATGGGCCGCACCGGCGTAGGTGGCCGTCAGGTCCACGCCAACGTCTGGGGCAAGTCCAACCTCCTGATCTCGTTCGCCACGGTGCTGAGCCTGGGTCCGATCCAGGCGGTCGACGGCTTCACCGCCAACACCTTCGCGGTGACCTTCCCTGGTGCTCAAGGCCTCGCCGCTCCGGTTGAGCCCTATCGCGACAAGATGTGGCAATCCCGCCGCCTGGGCCTGCCGACCGACGCCGCCCTGCTGCCCCCGACGAACGTGTCCAACGGCTCGCCGGGCATGACCGAATGGACCTCGGCTCACACCCTCCCCCAAATGGCCCAGGTCTTCTGGACCATGCAGAACAACTCCAAGCGGGCGTCGTATGAAAGCGGCGTTCCTCGCCCGCTCTGGACCCTGCTGGGGATGCGGGTCTGGGATCCGCGCCAGGACAGCACCTATCCCGGCGGCTCGGGTGCGCAGCGCCGCGACGACTGGCGCACCTGGACTTACTCGGAGAGCCCCCAGCTTCACGCCCTGGCCTGGGCACGCGGTCACCACAAGCTGAACGCGGACGGATCGATCGACCGGACGAAGCGTCTTGCCGGTGTCGGAGCGCCAGACGCCGCCATCGACATCGACAGCTTTGTCCAGGGCGCCAACATCGCGCAGGCCAATGGCTGGGTCATCTCCGGCGAATGGACGACAGCCGACGACAAATGGCAGGTCCTGGCCTCGATGCTCCAGGCCGGCGGCGCTGTCCCGCTGAACCGCGGCGCGCAGATCGGCTGCATGACCGAGGCCCCGCGTGCGTCGATCCTGACACTGACGGGCGCGGACATCGTGGGCCCGGTGTCGCTGAGCGTCATGGCCAGCCGCCGGGACCGCTACAACACCGTCATCCCGCGCTATCGCTCGGAGACACATCGCTGGGAGCAGGTCGCGGCTGGCGAGGTCACGTCCAGCACTTACCGGACTGAGGACCGCAACGAGCCCCGCACGCGCGAGATCGCCTACAACTACGTCCGGCTGGCGAAGCAGGCTGCGGAGCTTGCCGCCTATGACCTGGCTACGGCGCGGGAGACCCTGCGTGGGTCGATCCCGTCAATGCCCTATATGCTGGGCCTGCGCGCCGGGGACGCCTTCACGGTCTCAGAGCCGGAGCTTGCCCTGAACGGGCAAAAGTTCGTGCTGGAAAAGCGCGCCTTCGACCCGGGGTCCACCATCGTCACGCTGGAGGCCCGCTCGGAGACGGACGGCAAGCACGCGTGGGCTCTGGGCCAAGCCGCGAGCCCCCCGCCGTCGCCTTCTCTCACCCCGCCGGACACCAAACCAGATGCACCGGATGCTGAAGACTGGACCGTCACGCCCCGTCCGCCGGCTGCAGATGGAACGCAGCAGCCCGGCCTGATCATTCAGGGTGAGGTTCTGGACGGCCTGGGGTCTGTGCTGGTCGAGGTCGGCACGTCATCGGAAGGCCCGTGGCAGCAGGTCTACGAAGGCCCGCCGACGTCCGAAATCATCCGCGCTGACGGCCTGACGCCGGGAGCTGCCTATCATGTGGCCATCACCTACCGCTCGGTGCGCGGAACGCCCTCCGACCGCCTGATCCTTGGCCCCTACACCGCCCCCGGCCTCACCTCCGGCGGCACTACGGTCCCGACCGATGGCGTGAACCGGGTTCCCCTGTCCAACTTCGAACGGAACCTGTTCGGATGGGGTTTAGGCTTCAACTCAAGCGGCCTTCCCGTTGGGATTGACCGGGCCGAGGCAGAGGGCCGCCGATACATCGCGACCTCGACCACGTTTACTGCAGCGGGCCAGGTTTATGCCTTCGGCTCCACCAAGGCGTTCAGGGTGGCGGGCGGCGAGCGTCTGTCCTGCCAGATGGGCGTCAACACCTATGGCGTGGGTACGCTTTACGCCGCGGTTGTCTTCTTCGACCCCGATGGGGACTACATCGGGACGGCGTATTTCGGCTTCGCAGGCCCTCTGACGCCCTATGGCGAGCAGCTGGCCGGCTTCATCGTGGCGCCGGTGAACGCGCACACCGCTGTAATATTCGCGGATGTGCACTCGACCGGCGCGGGCTTTGGCGGCGGGCTGATCATCGAGCCCATGGTCTCGGGCGCCAATGCCGGTCAGACCGAACACCCGCCCTATACGACCGGCCCCATCGACCTGACCGAACAAATTCAATGGATCGACGACACTGGCCGCATCCGTGACGGCCGGGGGCTGCCGATCAACGCCGCCGGGGGCGCCGGCATCGTCCTGAGCCCCCGTCAGACGCTCTATCCCTGGACACCACCTCATACGGCCATCCGCGTCGTCTCCCACACCGCGACCCTTGTCGGCGGCTACGTCATCACCAACCCGTCAGCCTATGTGACCGGGCTCTCTGCGGACACGACCTACGCCGTGTTCAGGGATCTGGTCGCTGGCACCTATCTGCCGATCAGTAGCGACACCGCGCCCTACATGACCTCGCCGGATCGCTACCTGTTCCTGGGCACGCAGACCACGTCGGTTGACGCCTCGGGCACCTATACGCCGCCTGATGGCCCCCCGCCGGGCGGCGGTGTGATCCCCGGCGCGCCCTCCCTGACCCCGGAGACACCGTGATGGAAGACGTCACCGATCAATTCGACGACGTGAACGAGTACGACCGCCTGTTCCGCACACCGCAAGGCTACCTGGCTAAGGTGCGTGTCGAGGACATCAGCGCCAATCCAACGGTCGTCTCGTTCAAGGTCACCGGATCATGGGCGGACGACGCTACTGGCAAGGCCAAACCGTTCGGACAGGCCTGGTTCATCGTGGAGCCGCATGAGGTGACAGCCCGGCCGGACACGCCGGTCGATCTGCCGGCCCTGATCGAAGATGCGCGGGAGCGTGTCGCCCTGCGCGTTGAAGCTGCTGCTGTGAACCACGAGGCGGTCTGTTCCCTCCCCGGCGTCAAGGCGAAGGCTGTAGCCAACCCGTCTCAGCCGGCCCCGATGGCCCCACCCGGACCGCTGGTCCTGACCTGATCGTTCTGGAGGCGACCTCGCCTTCATCGCCGTGCTGCTGAACCGCACACGAGACTGAACCCCGGCCCAGCCGGTCCCCTGAACCCATCGCATAGGAGCCGAGAGCCCTCACGCCGACCGCGTTCGCCTCTTCTTCGACCGGCTAGGGTCAGGTGGAGAGAAGAGCTCGCTATCAGCCCAACCCCGGCGGCGACGAAGAGAAATCAAAAGGGGATCCAGGCCAGTTTTCTCGGCAGCCTCTGCAATCGTGACCCGGCGACCTCCCAGGTTGACCAAGGCGCTGGATCGCCGGTTTCGTGCTTGTTCGGTCCTTGTTGCCCAGCGACAATTTCCCCGCTCGTAATCGCCGTCGTTGTCTATGCGCTCGACAGAATAACCCGGCCCTGGCCTTGGGCCCATGTCGGCAATGAAGTTTGCAAAATCCGCTCGCCATTCTGGGCTGATGGAGATTCCTCTTCCGCCGTAACGTTCATACGATTTTACGTTCGGGTTCTCGCATCGGGACAGAATGTGTCGATAGCTCCGATACTCTGGCGAGCCGTGCCAGCCGTGCCGATGGTTTCGGCCTGCTACGAGTGTTTCATGTCCTAGGCACCCGCAACTGCGAACCCGACCGGTCTTGAGCAAAGAACTGCTCGTCAGCTTCACCTTCCCGCAGTCGCACCGACAAGAATAGTACCGATATTTGTCGCGGGCTTCTCTTGGCCTGGGCGCCAGGCTTTCCACAACCAACCGACCGAACCTCTGGCCCTCAAGGCCAGGCCAACGCCCTATGGAGACAGAAATGGCATCGCTCATCTTCAACTCGTTCTTCGACGATCTTGCTCGCGGAAACATTAACCCATCGGCAGATACGTTCAAGGTCATGCTGGTCACATCGGCCTATACCGAGAACAAAGACACCCATCTCAAACGGTCGGACGTGACCAACGAGGTGACCGGAACCGGCTATACGGCTGGCGGCCCCACCACGACGGTCACGATCACCAAGGACACGACCAACGACCGGCTGAACGTCGAGATCGGCGCCTTCTCTCTGTCCAACACGACCCTGACCGCTCGCAAGGCCGTCATCTACAAGGCGCGGGGCGGTGCAGCTTCTGCCGACGAGCTGGTGGCTGTCATCGACAACGGCTCGGACCTGGTTTCGTCCAACGGCACCTTCGCCTGGGGCGCCTCGACCATCCGCATCCAGAACTAAGCCTGCCGCGCGGGGCCTGACCCATGCCCACCGTCTCCTACGGCATAGCGACGACCGCCGACGACGCATTAACAATCCCCGGCGTC
The DNA here is from genome assembly GCF_004683885.1 of Brevundimonas sp. MF30-B. NCBI lineage: Bacteria > Pseudomonadati > Pseudomonadota > Alphaproteobacteria > Caulobacterales > Caulobacteraceae > Brevundimonas > Brevundimonas sp. MF30-B. The sequence goes on from NZ_CP038440.1 coordinate 2,646,515, forward strand.
GCGAACAGCGACACCGGGCTGTTGTTTGGGGAAATTGGCGGGGCGTCTTCGACAGGCGCCGTGCGTTTTCTCGGCGTCGCTATCTCCCCTAGCGACACAATCCTAAGCGCAGAAATCACCTTCACGCGCGAGGCCGTCAGCCAGCTTGGCCTTTCCCCCATCAGCAACGGGACGAACGCCGGGAAGCTGCACGGCGTCAAGGTCGCAAACCAAGGCTCGCTCCCGGCGGACCTGACGACGCTTTCCAAAACGACCGCCTCGACCACCATCGTCCCAGGCGTGACGGTCGTTGTCGATGTGCTGGCGGCGGTTCAGGAAATCCAGGCGCTATCGGGCTGGGCTTCCGGCAACGCGATGGCGTTTGTTGGTGACCCATCGACCGCCCCGGCCGCCAACTACATAGAGTTCTACGACCGAAACCGGTCATCGACCCTCTGCGCTCAACTCTCGATCACCTATGAGGCCGGCGGCCCCGATGAGACGCCCCCGACGATCACGAGCACGGCCGATGCGACGGTCTATGAGGGAGATGGCTTCGCGCAGACCCTGACCGCGAACGAGACGGTCACCTGGGCCATCGTGGGTGGGGCGGATGCGGCTCTGTTCAGCCTGTCGGGCGCCGTGCTGTCCCTGCCGGAGCAGCTCTACCTGTCGCCGGCCGATGCGAACGCCGACAACGTCTATGTCGTCCAGGTCCAGGCCGAGGATGCGGCCGGCAACCTGTCGACCATCCAGACCAAGAACATCACAATCGAGCAGGCTCCCCTCGTCCGCTGGATCGGAGGGGCCAGCGGGACGAACACCGCCACCCTGCCGCCCCACAAGGCCGGGGACGCCATATTCGCCGCCGCCTTCCGGGACGGCTCGGCCACGCTCCCGACCCTGCCCAGCGGCCAGAACTGGTCTTCGATCCTGGCCCCGACCGGCGCGAACACGTGCTCGGCTCGCGCTGCCGGGAAGATCGCGGCTTCATCTGGAGAGGCGGTCGGCACCTTCACCAACGCCACGACGGTCGATGTCGGCATCTGGCGTCCCCGGCCGGGCTACACCCTCTCGTTCGGCGCTGCGGCTTCCGCCTCGGGCTCCAGCACGACGGTCAGCTATCCGGCCCTGACGCTACAGGACACGAGCGGAAGTAGCTGGGTCATGGGCTGGGCCGGGCATCGCAGCGTCAACACGACGCTGGAGACGCCTCCCACGGGGATGACCAACCGCCTGACCACGGTGGACGCGACCGACGAGACGGCGCTGCACGACACCAACGGCGGGGTGTCTTCGTGGTCGCTTCAGACCCGCTCGGTTGGGGGCACGTCGTCGGGCTGGTTCGGCTTCACAGTCGAACTGAAGGCCGCATCAGCAGGCGGGGCGAACGCCTCGGCCTCGGGCCAGACGCAGACCGCCACAGCCAGCCTCATCGCGGGTGGGGCCTCGGCACAACGGAACGTCTCTGCGGCCGGACAGACCCTGACGGCGACCGCTTCGCTGATCGCCGGGAGTGCGAGCGCCACCCGCGCCGTCTCGGCAGCCGGGCAGACGCTGGCGGCTACAGCATCCCTGACGGCGGGCGCGGGCTCCGCTGTTCGGTCGGCAACTGCTGAGGGGCAAGTCGTCACTGCGACGGCGACTCTCTCGGCTGGCGCGGCTTCTGCATCGCAGACCGTAGAGGCGACCGGCGTCACGATCACCGCTTCCGCCTCGCTCATCGCGGGCGCCGGGAGCACTGGACAGAGTGCAAGCGCACCCGGCGTCATTCTGACGACCTCCGCAACCCTGATGGCTGGCCAAGCCTCCACCGGTTCTCTGGCGCTTGGCCAGGAACTGCAGGCCAGCGCATCACTGACCCCTGGCGCTGGGTCTGCGTCAGGCCAGACGACGGGCGCGGGCCAGGTCCTGTCCGTCTTCGCCAGCTTCATCCCTGGCGTGGCCTCGGTCACGCGGTCGGCCGCGGGGACGGGTCAAACCCTCGCTGCCACAGCCGCCCTGATCCCTGGCGCCGCCGGCGGCTCTGCATCGGCGGCGGGCCAACTGCTGATCGCGTCGGCCTCCATCCTGCCCGGCCCCGGCTCAGCCACCCGCAATGCGTCTAGCCCGGGCGTTCAGATCACGGCATCGGCCTCACTCATCCCCGGCGAGGCCGAGGCCGTCAGGAACGTGCTCGGTTCCGGTGCGCTGCTGTCCGCCTTGGCGAGCCTGACGCCTGGGTCAGCCCAAGCTTTCATCGGCACGGAAACGCCGCCTGAGCGCCGCCTGAGCGCCACCTATCAGTCCAGGGCTGTCCTCGCTCACCAGCAGGATCGCAGCCTCTCCAGCGCCCTTCAGGACCGTGAGATGGCCGCGACAGACCAGAACCGCGCCCTGACCGCGCAACTCCAGACACGAAGGTTCACCGCATGACGGATCCACTGGTGCGCTACGGCCCTGACAAATACGCCGATGAGGTCCTCGACTACACCTTCGACTGGACGAACCGCCTCAAAGACGCGGCCGGGACTGTGGTCGACAGCATACCCGACGACGGCGTTTCGCTGAGCGAGAGCGATCCGCTGGTCGAGGCCGACCGGATCACCACGACCGACAACGTCACGACCTTCTGGGTCAATGCCGGCGGCCGGGTCGGCTTCCCCCTTCGCATCAACCTTCTGGCGACCTCTGCGGCCGGCCGCGAATACGGCGTGCAGATCGTCATCCCGATCAGGGCTCGCCCATGACCGCTTTGCCGTAGGCGTGGGGTCAGCGCCGCAGGTCAAAAAGCGTATGCGCGGCTGCGACCGCCAGAGCCAGAAGCGAGACGACCGTGGCGGGGCTGAGTGCGTCCATGGCGTCCAGAGCGCCTGCCGCCACCTTCGGTTCCTGACCGCCGCCCTCCCAGGGCTTCCGTAACGACTGTTTCCTGTGGAGGGGCGGATGTTCCTTGAGTTCATGCGCGCGGTGCTGGTCACGCCCGCGTTCTGGGGCCTGTGCGGCGGCCTGCTGTCGGGTCTGCACGGGGTGATCAGCGCCTATTCCGCCAAGGCGGGATCGCCCGACGCGCATCAGAAGGCGTGGCTGCGCCTGCTGTTCGGCCTGATCGCCGGGCCGATCGTGGCCGAGGCTCTGACGCAGCCCGTCATCCTGGCCGTGATGCCCGTGCTCGACATGCGCGGGGTCGCCCTGGTCCTGGGCTGGACCGCCACCAATGATCCGCGCGGCCTGTTCGCCATCGGTCAGCGCATCCTCAAGGCCGCCTTGAACCAGGAGGGCAAATGATGGGCAACGCCATCGCTGTAGTCGCAGGGCTGATCTGGATGGGGTCCGGCATGATCCTGCTCGAAATCTCGCGCCTGCTCGGGCCCGCCTTCGACAAGGTGAAGACCGTGCCCTGGGGCTGGCGTGCGCTGACGTGGGCGGCGGCCGTCATCTTCTTCATCCGGGGGGTGTCGCTGTTGTTCCCGGGCCAGCTGATCGAGACCAGCGGCGTCAGCTATGTCGCCCCCGTCACGGCGCTGGCCGTCGCCGGCGTGACCCTGGCGCTGCTGAACTGGATCATGGCCGACCGCAACCCGCCGCCGCTGACGGTGCAGATCATGCGGCTGGCCGCCCTGCTCGGGCGCGACGGGCTGGTTAAGTTCGCGGCGATGAACGTGCCGCCGGCCGGCGCTGCGGATCTGCCCCCGGTCGATGAGCCCAAGGGGCGGCGGCGCTGGCGATTGACGGTGCTGTCCGGCGCCTTTGCGCTGATCGCAGCCGTCGTCGTCTTCCTGGCCGTGAACAGCTGGGCGGCGCCGTAGAGCCGGCGGCGGCCCGGCCTCCGAGGGGGCAGTGAAAGAGGTGGCCGGGCCGCCTGCTGGCGAGCACACCAGCCCCTGAACCTTAGCGCCGCGCCCTTCGGCGCCAACCCCCTGCGACAATCTGGAGACTGCCCATGACCACGCGCGCGGCCCTCGCCGCTGCGGTGCGCTCGTTCGCGCCCGGCGGCAAACTGCAGACTGCCCACATCCCGGCGCTGAATGCCCTCGCGGACGCCCTGGGGCTGCCACAGGACGGCGAAACCGCCCGACCCCTCATCGATGCCGCCAAGTTCGCAGCATGGGCTCCACGGGCCGTTTCTGGGGCTCGGGAGGCATTGGAGGCCGCCGCCCGCAGGCACGGCCTGACCGATCGCCTCGTCCTGGCGCACTGGCTGGGCCAGAACCACCACGAGTCCGCTGGCTTCTCCCGGCTCGAAGAGAACCTGAACTATTCGGCCGTCCGCATGACCCAGGTCTGGCCCTCGCGCTTCCCGACCGTGGCTTCTGCCCAGCCTTTCGCCAACAATCCGCAGGCCCTGGCGAACAACGTCTATGGCGGGCGCATGGGGAACACCCGGCCCGGCGACGGCTGGCTGTTCAGGGGGCGCGGCTTCAAGATGATCACCGGCGCCGACAACTACCGGGCGCTGGGCTACTATGATCGGCCCGACGCCCTGCTGGACGTGCGAGAGGCGGCGGACGCCTCGGCTCTGTTCTTCGTCTCGGCCGGCGGCGTTGCTCTCGCCCGTGCCGACGACATCACTGGCCTGTCCCGCAAGATCAACGGCGGCCTGATCGGCCTTGATGACCGGAAGGCGCAGACGGCCCGCGCCAAGCAGGTGGTGGCATGAACCTCTTTCGCGCCATCGCCCCCGCCGGATGGGCCGCGCTCGCGCTGCTGGTCTTCCTGGCCGCCGTCCTCTTCTGGTTCGCCCTAGACGCCCGCAACGACGCCCGGCGAGCCCAGGCAGGCCAGACCCTTGCCGAAGGCCGAACGGCCGCTGGAGCGGACGCCAGCGCCATCCGCGACCGGGCCGACGCTCGAAACAACCAGATAAGCACCACCACGAAGGAGACGACCGATGCGATCCGCAACGCGCCTGACGATGCTTCTGCCGGCAATGCTGGTCTTAGGGGCCTGTGCCAGCTCTATCCAGGTCACGACCCCCGCTGTCGGGTGCTCATCTCTAATCCCCCAGCCGTGGACTGAACCTGTCCCGCCCCCCGCCTTTCCGCAGGACACCGCCAGCGTCAGGGACTGGCAGGTCTATGGCGTGCAAGCCACGGGCGGACTGGCCACGGCGAACGGCCGGACGCAGGACGTGATCGCCGTAGTGCGCTCGTGCGAGGAGCGGGACGCGAGGGCTGTGGCGAAAATCACGCGCCCTTGGTGGCGCAGGTTGGCTTAGGCTCGCTGCGATGGTGTGGCCAGCGCTCGCTCCGCGCTCCAGCCCCTCGCCAGCCTCTGGCGAACAAGATCGGCTGACACACCCTGTTGCCGACACGCGTCCCGCAAGGACACTGTCCGCCCCTGAACACTGATGTGCGTCGTCACCCGGCGATTGGCGCTCTGCTCCAAAGCAGTAGCCCATCTGCAGTTTTCGGGGCTGTATGGGCCATCATTGTCAATCCGGTCCAGCGAGTGGTTAGCGCTCGGCCTTTGGCCCATATCGCGAAAAAACTGGGCCGGGTCATTTCTCCAAGCGTCGCACATGACGATCCCCCGTTGGCCATAGCGTGGGTACGATCGATCAGTCGATGTGTGGCATCGCCGGCGGGCGGCGAGCCAAGCGGCATATTCGGCCCGGTGGCTTTCGGAGAGTCCGTGACTGGTGCGCTTTTGCTGGTTGTAACAGCCGCAGCTAACCGTGCGGCCGGACCTGAGATGCGTGCCCCACACTTCTCGCTCCAAGCCGCACTCACAGAGGCAGCGCCACTTTGGGCGGGACGCGGGAACCCGACCTAGAACGGTCAGGCGTCCGAATTTGAGGCCCATGAGATCATCGGCAACGCATCGAGGCATGGAGGCGACTATGACCAGCACACCCAGCAATTGCAAGTTATCAGTGGCGGTCGTGAGGGCCTGCGAGGCCCGCGACGCGGCGGCGGTGCGACAGATCGAGCGCAGTTGGTGGCGCCGCCTCTTGCCTGGCTAGATGACGTCGGCATTACCGACGCCATGCGTCGAGCCTCCCGGCTCCGCTCCCGCCCGCTCCGGTTCGCGCCGGGGCGGGCGTTTCTGCGTTCAGGGCCTCGAGATGATCGTATGCGTCTTCCTGACGATGGTCGGGTCTCCACTCCATTCGACCGCGCACCACTCCACCACGGCTATCGCGGCCATCAGCGGAGGGGCGGCGCCTGACGACGGGTTGAGCCCCACAGTCAGCCTCTGAAGGTCGCGGTGGATGGCCTTCAGCTTGGCCAGATCGTCCAAGGTGATCTGGCCCTTGAGCTTCGTCCTCATGCGCGGAACGCCACGACAGACCCACGCTGGCCAAGGCAGAAGGCCGACCAGGCTTCCATGAGCGCCCGCCGCTTCTCGATGGCTTCCCCGCGCCGGTAGGCCCGTCGCACGGCTGAACCGACCACATGGGCCAAGGCTTCTTCGCTCACCTCGTCGGGGAAGTTGGTGCAGTCCATAGCCCAATCCTTGAAGGCCGACCGGAAGCCGTGCGGGGTGGCGTCGTTCACGTCGAGCTTCCGCATGACCATGGCCAGCGCCATGTCGGACAGCAGCCCTTTGGCGCCGGGAAAGATCAGGCCCTGCCGCAGGACTGGCGACACGCTCTCCAGCACCGCCATAGCGCCGGGCGACAGCGGCACGCGGTGCTCTCGCTCGGCCTTCATCCTTTCGGCGGGTATCACCCAGATATCGCCCTGAATCTCTTCCCAGGTGGCGCCGCGGATTTCGCCGGATCGGGCAACGGTGAAGATCAGGAACCGCAGCGCCTCGGCCGAGATGCTGTCCCGCGTCGCCAAGGCCTTCAGGAAGTCGGGCACGTCCCCGTAGGGCATGGCGGCATGGTGGCCCTTCTTGCGCCTGGTGCGAGACAGCAGGTTGTCCAGGTGACCCCGCCAGCGGGCCGGGTTCTCCCCTTCCCGGAGCCCCCGTGCCTTGGCGGCGTCCAGCACCCGCTCGATGCGCGCGCGGATCCGGGTCGCGGTCTCTGGGCTCTTGGTCCAGATCGGTCGAAGAGCGGAAAGGACGGCCTCGGTGTCGATCGCTGAGACGTCGGCCGACCATAGCGCCGGAGCATGCTGTTTCAGCGAGGCTTCCCACTGCGGCCGCTGCTTTGGTGAGCGCCAGCCCTTCTCCAGCTCGTCCAGAAGGTCGGAGGCCACGCCGGAGAAGGTGTGATCGGCGGCTGGCGCCATGGCCGCGCGGCGAGCCGTGATAGGATCGGCGCCAGCTTTCAGAGCCGCGCGGGCTTCCTCAGCGGCTTGGCGGGCCTGGGCCAGCTTCACGACCTCGGCCGAGCCAAGGCCCATCTCGCGCCGCTTCTTGAGCCGGTAGTAGATGAAGACCCAACGCCGGGAGCCGGTCTGGTCAATCCGCAGATAGAGCCCTTGGCCGTCGGCAAACAGGCCGGGATCGCGCATGGCGCCCACCTGCTTCCAGTTCAGCCGATTGATGGGGCGCACCGCGAAATCCCTCCGTGAGAACAGAGGAAGAACATAAGGCCACGACAGGTCCGGTCGCCACCCTAAGCCCGCCCTAAGTTCCGCCCTAAGCCTATGCTCGCGATCAGAACCCAGGCAGGGCGGCCAATCGCCCGGAAACCCTTAGAGGACGGGGGGTGCGCCCGACAACCGGCGACACCAGTAAACAAAGGAATGGCGGAGAGGGGGGGATTCGAACCCCCGGTACCCGTAAAGGCACGCCGCATTTCGAGTGCGGTACATTCAACCACTCTGCCACCTCTCCGCGGGGCCGAAGCGTTCGGTTGAGCGGGCTTCTCTAATGATGTCGCGGGCGCGCCGCAAGCGGCTTTCGGCGGGAAAACATCAGCGCTGCGCCGGCAGCGGCAAACCGGGCGCGGGCGCGCCCTGCGGGTCGGCGCCGACGAAGCCGAACAGCTCGGCCGGACGCCCCCCTGTCGCCGACGACAAGCGGCCCGTGGCCTCGACCAGACCGGTGCGCTCGACGCCCCGGCGGAAGTTCTGTTTGTGCAGCGCCAGGCCCGCCACGGCCTCGGCCGCCGCCTGCAGTTGCGACAGGGTGAAGACCTCGGGCGTTAGGTCGAACAGGACCGGGCGGTACTTCATCTTGCTGCGCAGCCGGCCCAGGCCCGTGGCCAGGATGCGGCGGTGGTCCGACGCCATGGCCAGACCCGGCGCGCCCTCGGGCTCGGGGCGCTCATTGTCGCGCGCGGCCTCAGCGACCAGACCGGCTTCATAGAGCAGCTCATAGCGGTCCAGCACCCGCTCCTCGTTCCAGCGGCGGTCGGGCGCCAGGGCGAACAGGCTGTCGGCGCGAGCCAGCCGGCGCGGATCGTCGCCGGCCCAAGCGTGCAGGGCGTCGCCCAGCCGGGCGCGGATGCGTCCGTCGTCGCGGCGATCCTCCCACGGGAACAGGTCCATCAGCGGCGTCCAGCGGGCGTCGGCCGATGGCGGCGCGCCCGCCTCGGGCGTCAGGGCCAGATAGCCCACCGAAATCTCGCGCGCCTTCTCCGGACCCGGCGTGGCGCGCGGTGCCTCGCGGCCCGCATCGCCGAAGGTGTAGAGCTGCTCGACGAATCCCAGGCGAAACCCGGTCTGGGCGGTCACGAAGTCCCTCAGCGCGCGCTCGAAGGTGCGGTCGCGCACAGGGTCGAAGGGGCCGAACGGCAGGGCGGGCCGGCCGTCGCCGTCGCGCGTGGTCAGAACGACGGCGCGGCGATCGATCAGGGCGATGACCACCGCCGACAGGCCGATGCGAACGCCCAGACCCGTTGCGTGTCCCCCGCGATCCGACATCAGCCCCTGTCGCCTCCTATTCGGTGTGCCAGGCGTCAGCGGCGGGGATCAGGCCCGACGCCTCGGCCAGGACGCGATAGCGTTCCAGATACCGCTCCTGCGCCAGCGACGCAGGCAGCGGCTCGATCTGGAGATCATAGCCCGGCGGCGGCGAACCGAAGAAGCCCAGCGCCTCCTTGCGGCTGAAGCCGGCCAGCTGCGTGGCTTCGAAATAGGCGCAGGCCTTGTCGGCCTTCTTGATCAGGGTCTTGATCGTCTGCGGCGTCTTGGGCGGCAGCTGGAAGCGGACGTGGATCGCGCCCTCCAGCCGGGCCTCGAAGTCCTTGTAGCCCGCGCCCAGCGCCGATTTGAACGGCGAGATCATGTCGCCGATCACATATTCCGACGCATCATGCAGCAGGGCCGCCAGCCGCCATTTCGGCTCGAGCCCTGGCCGGATATGGGCGGCGATCTCCTCCACCACGCAGGAGTGCTGAGCCACCGAGAACGCGTGCTCGCCGATCGTCTGGCCGTTCCAGCGGGCGACGCGCGCCAAGCCGTGGGCGATGTCCTCGATCTCGATGTCGAAAGGCGAGGGGTCAAGCAGGTCCAGCCGACGGCCGGACAGCATGCGCTGCCAGGCGCGGGGCGCCTTAGCGGGGGCGGTCTTGCGGTTGCTCTCGGCCAAAGGGCTGTCCTGAACGCGGCGGGCGGGTCAGGTGACGCATCCCAGCGCCAGGATCAAGAGCCCTGCGGGGCTTATCAACGGCCCGTGTTGAGCGTGACAAGGGCTCTAGCGGCTTCGAACACGCCGTCTGTTTTCCGTTCACGCGCCCGGACGGTCGCGATCACCAAAGGTCCCCCTGCGGGACCCCGCGCCTCGTAGCCCACCACGCCCCAGCCGCCCGGCTGGGCTCGGCTGTCGGACAGCACGTAGGTGGCGCGGGTCGCTTCACCGCCGGCGATCGTCCGCACCTCTGCGACATTGTCACGCGCATTGACGCTGACGCCAGGCCCGGATGTCGAGCTGGACGAGCGGATCTCCGTGGTCCCCTTGCCGTCGTTGGAGGTGATGTTCAGACCGCCGATGCGCACGGAGGCCGTGTCGCCCTGAGTTTCAATGCGCAGTCCCGGCAGACGCACCGAGGCGTTCTCCTTGTCCGCGCGAATGTCCATTCCGGGACCACGCACGGACGCCGTGCCGGTGGCGTCGTCGGCCTGGATTTCCAGAGCGGCCGCCCGGGCGTCCTCGCGAGCGGCGTCGGCGTCGGCGCGCGCCGCATCAGCGTCGGCGCGCGCGGCTGCGGCCTGGGCCCGGGCGTTCTCGGAGTCGATCTTGGCGGCGGCGGCCGGCATGTCGCCGCTCAACCGGGTCTCGAACTCGCGCAGCACCGTGTCTGGGCTCGCGCCGTTCAACTTGACCAGATGCAGCGTCACCTCCGACCCGCGCGGGCCAGCGTAGGTGCAGCTGGCGCCGTCGGCCGAGGCAGAGCCCTTGCGGGTCAGCACATCCAACGTCTGGGGGCACTGCAGGGCGTCGACCACCTTCAGCGGGCCGCCATCATCCGTCCGGGTCGTGGTCGAGCTGATCCGCACCCCGTCACCGTCGCACGCGCCCAAGCCAAGGCTGGCGATCAAAGCGGCGAGTGAAGCTGCGACGCGGGTCATTCGGCGATCCCTGATAGGGCAGGTCATGGCTCATAATGCCGCCGCGCCGGCGACCGGCGCCAGTGAAATCGCGGTAAGTCTTGCGCCGCGCGAACGGGATCAACCGCCGGGCCGCACCCCCTCGCGTCGGTTCAGAAAGGCCAGACGTTCGAACAGGTGCACGTCCTGCTCGTTCTTCAACAGGGCGCCGTGCAGCGGCGGGATCAGCTTGCCGGGCGTCTTTTCGCGCAACGTTTCCGGCGAGACGTCGTCGACGAGCAGCAGCTTGAGCCAGTCCAGCAACTCCGACGTTGACGGCTTCTTCTTCAGGCCCGGGGTTTCGCGAACCTCATAGAAGCTCTTCAGCGCCTCGGCGACCAGACGCGGCTTGATCCCGGGGAAGTGCACCTCGACGATCGACTGCATGGTCTCGGCGTCGGGGAAGCGGATGTAGTGAAAGAAGCAGCGGCGCAGGAAGGCGTCCGGCAGTTCCTTTTCATTGTTGGAGGTGATGACCACCACCGGCCGGCGTTCCGCGCGGATCGTCTCGCCGGTCTCCTGAACGTAGAACTCCATCCGGTCGAGTTCCTGAAGCAGGTCGTTGGGGAACTCGATGTCGGCCTTGTCTATCTCGTCGATCAGCAGGACGGGCCGTTCGGGCGCGGTGAAGGCCTCCCACAGCTTGCCCTTCTTCAGATAGTTACGCACGTCGTGCACGCGCTCGTCGCCCAGCTGGCTGTCGCGCAGGCGGCTGACGGCGTCGTATTCGTACAGACCGCTGTGGGCCTTGGTGGTGGATTTGACGTGCCAGGTGATGAGCGGCGCGTTCAGCGCACGGGCCAGTTCATAGGCCAGCACCGTCTTGCCCGTGCCCGGCTCGCCCTTGATCAGCAGGGGGCGCTCCAGGGTGACGGCGGCGTTGACCGCCACCTTCAGCTCTTCGGTCGCGATATAGTCCTGGGTGCCTTCGAACCGGGCCATAAACAAAACCTGCTCCGCCATTGCTGACGGAGCAGGTAGCGGATCGAAACCCGCGTGAACAGCGATCAGTCGCCGCTCAGGTGATGCGTTTGGCGGAAACGGGATCGGAGGCCGGGAAGGTTTCCTCGATCCCTTCGTCGACGAGAGCCTCCTGGCGGTTTTCGGCCTTGTGCTTCAGTTGGTCAGGCTTGCCTTCCTCGCGCTCTGCCCGCTTGGCGTGGGGGGCGTTCGGATCCAGATCTTCCTTGCGCTTTTCGTCGGTCATCGCGGGGCCTCCTCTGCGGCGTTGTCGCTGTCAGGGCCGTAGCCCAAGTCTTCGATGTCATCGTCGGACAGGCGCTTGGCCTCCCAGTGGGCCGCGCTGGCCTGGGCGCCCTTCTGGTTGCGCATCAGGCCGGTGTAGACCAGTTCGACCTCGTCCCTGCCTTGCAGGCCGTCGCTTTCCCCGTCGATCTCGCTGACCTTTACGCGATCGACCCCCAGCAGGGCGTCCGCTTCAGCCTCGACGCCATCCAGAGCGAGTTGATCGTCCAGTTCCTGATCGTCCTCGTCGAACTCGTCTTCATCGGCGTCGCCATCGGCTTGGGTGACGTCCAGAACGTCGTCGATCTCGTCGGGCATTTCGTCGCCGTCGCCCTCGTCGTCCCGGTGGGTCTCGTCGAAGGTTTCGGACTGGTCTTGTTCGTCGCGGTCGTACTCGTCGGGCATTTCGCTCTCCTGTCGCCTTTCAGAACGCCGCGTCCGATCCGCTGTTCCGCCCGACAGAGCGCGTTTCTGGAAGCAACGGTTAACTCTCTCGGTTTAGCTTGGATTCGCGCTTAACCCGTATAGGTTGCACCAGAGAGCGCTGAGGGAGACCCGGCCGAATGCCTTTGAAACTGTCGCTGAAGCCCGGCGAGAAGTTCGTTCTGAACGGCGCCGTCGTCCAGAACGGCGATCGGCGCGGCGTTCTGATCTTGCAGAACAAGGCCAGTGTCCTTCGCGAAAAGGACATCATGCAGCCCGAGGACGTGAACACGCCGGCGCGCCGCATCTACTTCCCGGTCATGATGATGTACCTCGAACAAGGCGGGGCGCCCTCGATCTATGACGAGTTCGTGCTGCGCCTGACCGAGTTCATGGGCGCCACGCGCAACCCAGAGGTTCTGGCCGATTGCGTCTCCGTGTCACGCCACGTGCTGGCGCGCGACTACTACAAGGCCTTGATGACGGCCCGCAAACTGGTGGATTACGAGGAAAGGGTGACCCATGTCGCTTCAGGCCTACAAGGCGGCGTCGGCGCGGGCTGAAAGCCCGCGTGAAATGGAATACCGCCTCTTCGGCCAGGTGACCCGCGCCCTGGTCGAGGCGTCCCAAGCCGATCAGAAGGACTTCAAGACGCGCATCGACGCGCTGGACTGGAATCGGCGGCTCTGGACCACGCTGGCCAGCGACTGCTCGGATCCCGCCAACGCCATGCCCCAGGCGATGCGGGCCAACTTCATCTCGCTGAGCCTGTTCGTCAGCCGGCACTCGTCCGCGGTGATGGCCGGCGACGAGGATTTCGAGCCCCTGATCGACATCAATCGCATGATCATGCAGGGCTTGGCCCCCGCAGCCTCTCCGGCCGCCTGAAGACGAGAAAAAAGGCGCGACCCTTGCGGATCGCGCCTTTCGTCATCTGAAAGCGTCGGTCTTAGAAGCGACGGACGTAGTTCAGCGAGTAGATGTCGGCTTCGCCGCCATCGCTGCGGAAGTCGCGACGGGTCCAGTCGCCGCGGATGCCGTTCTGACCGTCAAAGAAGTAGTTGGCGCCGACGCCGTAGTTGACGCTTTCGCCGTCCTCGCGGGCGCTAACGCCCGGGATCTTGGCTTCGATTTCGGTGGTGCCGTAGCCGACGCGGCCGAACAGTTCGAACTGCGGGGTCACCGGCAGGGTGGCCACGCCGTAAACGGCGGCGTCGTAGTTGTGCTTCAGCTTGCCGTTCACGCCGGCGACGGTGAAGTCTTCATCCTTCACGCCGAAAGAAACTTCGCCTTCCACACCCAGGTTCGGGGTGAACTTGGCGCCCAGGCGGCCCGTGACGGCGCCAAGGTCACCTTGGCTGCCATCAAGTTGAGAGTATCCCAGCGTCCCGTAATAGGTCGGCGATTGCATGCTTTGCGCCATGGCGGGCGCAGCAATGGCGGACACAGCGGCAGCGGCGATGAGAATATTACGCATTGTTTCATTAACTCCTAAGAGACGGCGACTTCTTTGGTCGCCGGCCCAACCCAGCGAGTGCTTAGGTGGGAGCGGTTAGCGGCCAATCCAAGGCCAAACCGTTACGAAATGGTCATAGTGACCCTATGAACACACACGACGTTCCGCGAAGCTTGGCAGGAAGGTGTCAGGGCAAGCTGGGCTGGAAGTCCGCATCGAACAGACACGGCTCGCCGTAGGCGGGCGCGGCGGCCTCGCAGCGCACGGCGATCTGGACCGGCGTCGGCCGTTCGCCGGTCTCGACCCAATCCAACAGAGCGTCGAACACCGCCACGTACTGCGGTCGCGACAGACGGCTGTGCTCGCTTTCGCGGGTGAAGGTCTGGACCAGCAGATCGCCCCGTCCCGCCGCCTCGACCGTCTGGCGATAGGCGGCCGAGTGGGACACGAAAACCGTCGGATCGTCTATTCCGTGGATGGTCACCGTCGGCGCGACGATCAGGCCCGACAGGTCGGCGTCATAGGCCAGCCGCGCCAGCCCTTCAGGGTCGGCCGAAAACCGCTGCACGCCCGCGTTCAGCGCCGCGTCGTCGTGCGAGCCGACATAGACCGTGTCGCTGTTGTCGAAGGGATTGAGCCCGTCCAGCCGCTGCTGAACCATGTCCCGGAACAGGAAGGTGGCCCAGGCCAGGTGCGAGACCAGTTGGTCCTCGCCGATGCCGACCACATTCAGGATGTCGGCCAGACGCGCCTTCTGCTCGGCCGTGCGACGCGCCTCAGGCAGGCCGACGCCGGTGCACTGCTCAACCCGCTCGGCCAGCTGCGCGCGGGTCAGGCGGCTGTCCGCCGGGAGACCGCTCCACAGCGGATACTGGGTCTCGTCCGGCTTGGGGTGGTTGTTGCAGTAGAACTGATAGACCGCGCGCAGATCGGCGCGGAACGTATAGCCGCGCGTGCCGCCGGCCAGCAGGCCGCTGGTCAGGACGACGCCGTCCCAGACCACCTGGCCCTCGGCGTTGCGGGCGTAGAGCTCCGCCGCCTTGGCCGCGACGTTCCCGCCCCAGGACTGACCATGCAGGATGGTGCGCCGGGGCCGCCCCATGAAGTCCCAGACGATTTGGCGCAGCTGTTCGGTGTCCTCGGCCGCCATGCGCACGCCGTAACCGCCGCGGCGATAGGTCGAACCGGCCCAGGCGTAGCCTTCGCGCACGGTCATGGAGAACCGCTCCAGGTCTTCGACCGGGTCATCAGCCTTGGGATCGCCCGTGCGCGGACCGCCATGGGCGTGGACCACCAGCACGCCGTTCCAGTCTTCGGGCACGGCCAGCCAGTAATAGGCGCCGCTTGCCGCCCGCCCCGACCAGCAGCGCGCCCGCTGCGGAAGGGTCTCGGGACAGGCGGCCGGGGCGGGCGCGGACGCTTCAGGCGCGGTTTGGGCGACTGCTTGGGAGGGGGCGAAAGCAAGCCACGCCGCCCCCAGTATCGCTGTCGCCGAACCGAGCCTGATCATCGTCTGCTCCCTCGTCAGAACGTCTGTGAGACGTTGACGTACCAGTAGCGACCCCAAGGGCTGTGCACGGTTCCGCGGAAGCCGTTGTCGGCCAGCGGCGGACCCGAGTCCGTCAGGTCGCGCACGCCCAGACGGAGCCGCGTGTCGCTGGGGAATTCATAGTCCACATACGCGTTGTAGGTCTGGCGGGCGTCCACCTGCCAGGGGTCGCCCGACGCCCCAAGAAGGCTGGCCTGCTCGAAACCGCTGACATACTGGCTGGAGACACCCGCGCGCCACGGGCCCTTGCGCCAAGTCAGGCTGCTGTTGACCCGCCATTCCGGCCGGCCGTTCTGTCCGATCAGCTGCGATGGGTCCGGCAGGGTCGTGCCGGCGTTGATCGTGCCATTGGCGCGTGCGGCGAACAGTTCGTTGACGATGTCGCCCGGGTCGCGAGTGAAGGTCTCCAGCTTGCTGGCGTTGAAGTTGACGATGAAGGTGCCCCAGGCCGTACGCCGCTTGGTCCAGTTGACCCCGAAGTCCATGCCGCTGACCGTCTGGGGCTGGAGGTTGATGAAGCGGTCGTTGATCGAAACCACCTCTCCCGCCGGGGTCAGGCCAGTGCCTTCGAACAGCAGGATGTCTTCGGGCGTCGGCGCTCGACGATTGACCAAGGGATTGGAGCCGCCCCCGACGCGGTTCAGATAGTCCAGCGCCAGAGCCGTCTGGGCGCCCAGCAGGCCGACGATTTTCTCCTGCTCGATCCGCCAGCGATCGACCGTGATCGTCACCGAGCCGAACGAGTCGGGCAGGAAGTCAGGCTGGAAGACCAGGCCGTAGGAGCTGTTGGTGCTCTCTTCCGGCTCCAGATCCGGATTGCCGGCGACAAGCAGGGAGGCGCTGGAGGTGTTCTGCGAGCACTGGGCGAAGTTGCTGATCCGGCCGGCGCGCAGGTCAGCCTCACAGCGCACATAGTCCACGCCGCTGGCCAGACGTCCGTACTGGGTGGCGTTGGTCTGCTCCAGGTTCGGGGCGCGGAAGCCCTGCGAATAGGAGCCGCGCAGCCGCACGCCAGGAACCAGGTCCCAGGCCACAGCGATCTTGGGCTTGGCCACCGAACCGAAGTCCGAATAGTGCTCGTAGCGTCCGGCCAGCTGCACATCCAGCTGATGAACGCCCCAGATGTTCATCTCCGGCGAAACCAGCGGCACGGCGAATTCGACATAGGCCGAGAACACGTCGCGGCTCCCTGAGGTGTCGGGGTTGGGGCTGACGGCCGAGACGTTCGACGGGTTGGTCGCGCCGGTCACCATGTCCACGAAGGTGTTGGTCCCGTCCAGATTGGCGTCGCGGTCGTCCTTCTGGGTCTCGTGACGCGCTTCCAGGCCCAGAGCCACCCCGACCGGTCCGCCCGGCAGGCTGAACAGATCGCCGCGCGAAACGCGGAAGTCGGCCATGGTGAGCGTGGTGCGCGACACCCGCTTCAGGTCGAAGACGATCGCATCGATCGCCGCCTGGCTGCTGGGTGAACAGTCGCCGTAGCTGGTCGTGGCGACGCAGCCGCCGCTGAAGGGGTTGTAAGCGTCGGGCGTGGACAGGGCCAACTGCTGCTGGAGCGCGGTCATGTTGATGTTGGGCGAGCTGTCCTCGGCCTCCGCCTCGGAATAGGTCAGGGCCGATTCCCAGTCCCAGCCGTTCCATTCGCCACGCAGCCCGCCCAGCAGGCGCGCCTGATAGTTGTCGACCTTGACCACCTGGAAGCCCGTGTCGACGAAGCGGTAGTTGGTCATCAGCACCGGCAGACCGGCGGCCGGCACGCCCGTCAGGCCCGGCAGACGGTTTGGATTGGCCTGACCGTTGGCGAAGGTCACCGGGCCGAAGGGGTTGTAGTAGTTGCTGGCCGGAATCCAGATCTGGTTCAGATTGACCACCGGCGGCTGAACCGCGCGGCTGCTGGCGGCGTAGTAGCCGATCTCGCCGAAGGCCTCGACGCCCGAGCCGAGGTCGTAACGCCCGGTCGCGAACAGATTGATGCGCTCGACCGAAGGCCTCACCGTCGTCTGATAGCGCGTATCGTAGCGCATCTCGCGGTTGGTGGTGTTGAAGTTGTGATTGCCGCTGGCGATGCAGATGTCATTGCCGACGCTGACGCCGCAGCCAAAGCTGGTCGGCTGATAGCGGAAGGCCCCGGCGGTGTTGGTCACCGCCACCCCGTTCGAGCGGATCACCGGCCGCGACCCCACCGACAGGCGCGCCCACGGCGTATGCGACGAACGGCCGTCGAGGGACTGCACACCCGCAAAGTCGGGATAGTCGGCGAACAGCGGGCGCAGGTCGTCGGAGCGGGTGAAGTCCTGATCCTCGGCCCACAAGGCGGTGCGGTTCGCATAGCTGGCGAACAGCGAGATATTGCCGCGGTCGAAGTTCTTGCCGGTGAACAGGTTGAACTCGGTGTCGCGCATCTGGGTGCCTTCGGCGCCGCCGTAGCGGGCGCTCACGCTCAAGCCGTCGATGTCGGTGCGCAGGACCGTATTGACCACGCCCGCCACGGCGTCAGCGCCATAGATGGCGGCCGCACCGTCCAGCAGGACCTCGAGCCGCTCCAGCCCCGACACCGGAATGGCGTTGGAATTGTAGCTCAGCACCGGCACCGTGCCGGTGTCCGACGTGCCCTGGCTGGTCGGGTGCTGGACCAGGCGGCGGCCGTTCAGCAGCACCAGGGTGTTGCCCACGCCCAGCGAGCGCAGATTGACCGAGTTCACATCGCCCCGCGCCGAGTTGGAGGTCTGCGGATTGTTGGCGCTGTCGAACAGAACGTCGCCCATCTGCGGGATGGTGCGCAGCAGCTCGTCGCCGGTCGTGGCGCCGGTGGCGTCGATCTGCTCGCGGTCGGCCACGACCACCGGCAGGGCGGCGGTGGTGCGCGCACCGCGGATGTTGGTGCCGACCACGACGATGTCCTCCACCGTCGTGGGCTGGTTCGGATCGACCGGCGCGGTCTCAGGCTGGGCCTGGGCCAGGGCCGGCGCGGCCATCATCAGGACGGCGGCCGAGGTCGTGACGCCCCACAGGGCCTTGCGAATGTTCATGGTGTCCTCCTCCCAGTCTTTTTCTTGTCTCTTGGGTTCGTCAGTCGGCGGTGATCGCCGTGTCGTCGCCCGGCCCGGCGGCCGGATCGGGTTGAGCCGCCAGGGGCTTGGGCCCCTTGGCCAGGGCCGCGCGCATCTGTTCGCGGTCCAGCTCGCCCTCCCAGCGCGCCACCACCAGGGTGGCGACGGCGTTGCCGATGAAGTTGGTCAGGGCCCGGCACTCGCTCATGAAGCGGTCGATGCCCAGGATCAGGGCCATGCCGGCCACCGGCACCGTCGGCACCACCGACAGGGTGGCCGCCAGGGTGATGAAGCCGGCGCCCGTGATGCCCGCCGCGCCCTTGGAGCTGAGCATGGCCACCAGCAGCAGCAGCACCTGCTGCTCCAGCGTCAGGGGAATGTTCAGCGCCTGGGCGATGAACAGGGCCGCCATGGTCATGTAGATGTTGGTGCCGTCCAGATTGAACGAATAGCCGGTGGGGACCACCAGGCCGACGACCGACTTGGAGGCGCCCGCCTTCTCCATCTTGGAGATCAGGCTGGGAAGGGCCGCTTCGGAGCTGGAGGTGCCGAGCACCAGCAGCAGCTCCTCCTTCAGATAGCGGATCAGGGCGAAGATCGAGAAGCCGTTGAACCAGGCCACCAGGCCCAGGATGCCTAGCACGAAGATCAGCGAGGTCAGGTAGAAGGTGGCGATCAGCGCCGCCAGATTGGCGATCGATGAAATGCCATAGGCTCCGATGGTGAAGGCAAAGGCGCCGAACGCCCCGATCGGCGCCGCCCGCATCAGGATGCCGACCAGCTTGAAGAAGGCGGCGCTGGCCGATTCCAGGAAGGTCAGCACCGGCTTGCCCATGTCGCCCACCATGGCCAAGGCGATGCCGAACAGAATCGAGACGAACAGCACCTGAAGGATGTTGCCCGTCGAGAAGGCGCTGACGACCGTGTCGGGGATCACGCTCATCAGGAAGCCGACCATGGTCGTCTCGTGGGCGGCCTGGGCGTATTGCGCGACCGCGCCCGTGTCCAAGCTGGCCGGATCAATGTTCAGCCCCCGGCCGGGCTGGACCACATTGGCCACAATGAGTCCGACGATCAGCGCCAGGGTCGAGAAGAACAGGAAATAGGCGAAGGCCTTGGCCGCCACCCGGCCGACACGGCCGATGTCGCGCATGCCGGCGATGCCGGTGACGATGGTCAGGAAGATCACCGGAGCGATGATCATCTTCACCAGCTTGATGAAGGCGTCGCCCAGCGGCTTCAGGCTCTCGCCGAACGTCGGATAGAAATGCCCGATCAGCCCGCCCGCGATGATGGCCAGCACGACCTGGAAGTACAGCTGGGTGTAGAACGGTTTGCGCACGGGCGCGGCGCCGGCGGCTGCGGGGGGCGAGGCGATCAAGCTGTCACAGGCTCCGTTAGGCGAGCCGAGCTCGCGGTTTCCTCGTCGGCGCGCTCTGCGTCGCGTCCTGCGGCCACTCTGCCGTCACGCCAAGCCGACAACCATGTGTGCTAGGCGATATGCTAATGCATTGAAATAACGGATTTATTTATGCGACGCGCGTGGGCGCCTGGGCATTTCGTGCGGAATTTCGCCATGATCTCTGGCGTCGGCGTGCGATTTTTCGCACAAATGGCGAATGGGCATCCGGGTTAGAGGTCGAGTCGCAGAATGGGGGCTTTACGCCCTGGCCGCCCTGGCGCTCGCCGTCGCGGCGGCGGCGGGCGCGGGGGAAGCGGCGCGGCGTCAGGCCCAGGCCGAACTGGCCCGTCAGGCGCAGGCCGGGGCGCTGCTGCACGCCGCCGTGCTGCGCAGCGAGCTGGACAAGCAGCGCTCCCTTCCGCTGGTGCTGGCGACCGACGCCGACGTCGCGCGGCTGCTGTCGGACGGCGGCGACGCCGAAGCCATCAATGCGCGGCTTGAGACCCTGGCCGATCAGGCGCGCGCGGCCGCCGTCTATGTCATCGACGCGCAGGGGATCACCCGCGCCGCCAGCAACTGGCGCCGACCCGACAGTTTCGTCGGCGCCGACTACGGCTTCAGGCCCTATTTCGTCGGCGCGGTGCGCGACGGCTCTGCCGAGTTCTTCGCCCTGGGCACCGTCAGCGGACGACCCGGCCTGTATCTCTCCCGCCGCGTGGTCGAGCCGGGCGGGCGCGTGCTGGGCGTCGTCGTGGTCAAGGTCGAGTTCGACGCCCTGGAGGCTGAGTGGCGGGCCTCGGGCGAACCGGCCTGGGTGGCGGACCCCGGCGGCGTGGTGCTGATCACCAGCATGCCGGACTGGCGCTTCCGCACGCTGGGACCGCTGGACGAGGCGCGGCGCCGCCTGACCTTGATCGACCAGACCCTGTCGCCCGAGGCGCTGCGCCCCCTGCCCTTTCGCACGCCCCCGGGGCCCGAGCCGGCCCTGATGCGCGCGACGATCCAGGGCGGCTCCGGTCCCTGGATGCACGCCGAGACCGGCACAGCCACGCCCGGCTGGACCTTGCACCTCCTGGCGCCGTCGCGCGGCGCCATCGAATCGGCGGTGGCCCTGTGGCGTACGGTGGCGGTGCTGCTGGTCGCGCTTCTGGCCGGGATCGGCGCCCTGATGATCCGCAGTCGCCAGCAGGCCCAGGAAAAGACCCGGCGCGAGGAGGCTCAGCGCCTAGATCTGGAGCGGCGCATCGCCGACCGCACCGCCGCGCTGCGCCAGGCCAACGCCGCCCTCAGCGCCGAGATCGACGAGCGCCGCCGCGCCGAGGCCAGCCGCGAATTGCTGCGCGACGAACTGGTGCAGGCCAGCAAGCTGGCCGCCCTGGGTCAGATCGTCGCCGGCGTGGCGCACGAGATCAATCAGCCGGTCGCCGCCATCATGACCCAGGCCGAAACGACCGAGGCCTATCTGGAGCGCGGCGAGCCCGCGCCCGCCCGTCGCGCCCTGGCCCGCATCGGCGAACTGACGGCGCGGATCGGCGCGATCACCGAGGCGCTTCGGGTCTTCTCGCGCAAGTCTGAACCACGTCTCGCGGCGGTCGATCTGAAGGAGGCGGTGGACGGCGCCCTGCTGCTGGTCGGCGGACGCCTGCGCCAGGGCGGGGTGGCGCTGACGTTGCAGGGACTGGAGCCCGGCCTGCGCGTCCAGGCCGACAAGTTCAGGCTTGAACAGGTCGTGGTCAACCTGGCCAAGAACGCCGCCGAGGCGATGCAGGGCCGGCCGCTGCCCACGCTGATCCTGGCCGCGAAACGCGCCGGCGACTGGATCGAACTACGGGTGACGGACACCGGGCCGGGGCTGGACGCGGCGATCCGCGAGCAGTTGTTCACTCCCTTTGTCACCAGCAAGTCCAACGGCCTGGGGCTGGGGCTGGTGATCTGCCGCGACATCATCGCCGGCTTCGGCGGCCAGCTGGATCTGGCGGAGTCGGGCGGCGACGGCGCGGTCTTCGTCATCCGCCTTAAGGCGGCGACATGAGGGCCGCGTGATGCAGTTTCCCGCCCTCCACGCTGTCGCCCTGATCGAGGACGACGTCGACTTCCGCGAAGCCCTGGTCGAGCGGCTGACGCTGGAAGGCCTGGACGTGCGCGCCTTCGCCTCGGCCGAGGCGGGGCTGAAAGGCGTCGAGCCCGACTTTCCCGGCGTGGTCGTCACCGATCTGCGGATGCCGCACATGGACGGCCGCCAGTTGCTGGACCGGCTGCAGGCGGACGATCCCGCCCTGCCGGTCATCCTGATCACCGGCCACGGCGACGTCGCCGATGCGGTCGCCGCCATGCGCGCCGGCGCTTACGATTTCGTGGCCAAGCCCTTCCCGTTCGAGCGTCTGATGGACAGCCTGCGTCGGGCGCTGGAGAAGCGGGCCCTGGTGCTGGACAATCGACGTCTGGCGGTCCTGGCCGCCGACGGGGCGGTCGAGACCCCCTTGATGGGCGACAGCGCGGTCATCCGCCAGCTGCGCGCCACCCTGGCCCAGATCGCCGACGCCCGCATGGATGTGCTGATCGAGGGCGAAACCGGGGTGGGCAAGGAGTCCGTGGCCCGCTCGCTGCACAATGCGGGACGCCGCCGCCCCCATCCCTTCGTCGCGGTGAACTGCGGCGCCCTGCCTGAAGGTCTGATCGAGAGCGAGATGTTCGGCCACGAGCTGGGGGCCTTCGCCGGCGCCCTGCGCCGCCGCATCGGCCACGTCGAGCGCGCCCACAACGGCTCGCTGTTCCTGGACCAGATCGAAAGCATGCCGCTGGACGTGCAGGTCAAGATGTTGCGCGTGGTCGAAGAGCGCGAGATCCAGCCCATCGGCGCCGGCGAGCCGCGCGTGCTGGACCTGCGCATCCTGGCCTCTGCGCGCGGCGACCTGAGCCAGGCGGTTCAGGACGGGGCGTTCCGCGAAGACCTGTACTATCGCCTGAACGTGGTGCGCCTGCGCGTGCCGCCCCTCAGGGAGCGGCGCGAGGACATCCCCCTGCTGTTCGCCCGTTTGCTGGAGCGCGCGGGCGCCGAGGCCGAGCAACGACCTGTCCTGACCGACCGGGCGCGCCGTCACCTGATCGAGCACGACTGGCCGGGCAACATCCGCGAACTGGCCCACTACGCCCAGCGCTTCACCCTGGGCCTGGAAGACGAGCCCGCCGCATCGGTCGCCCCCGACGACGGCCTGGGCTTGTCGGATCGCGTCGCCCGCTTCGAGGCCGAGGTGCTGCGCGAGACGCTGCAAGCCTGCGGCGGCGACATCCCCGCCGTACTGGATCGCCTGCGCCTGCCGCGCAAGACCCTGTACGACAAACTGGCCCGCCACGGCCTGAAGCCAGCCGATTTTCGCCTCGACTGAGCAAGGGCGCTGGACCTGACAGCGCGGCTGATGTTGGCTTGGCCAGTAGTTTGATCGAAGGAGCGCCCATGCCCCCCGAGCGTGAAATCTATCCCGTCGATCCGGCGATCGCGGCGGGGGCGCACATGGACCGCGACGCCTATCAGACCGCCCGCAAGGCGGCGCGCGAGACGCCCGAGGCCTTCTGGGCCGAGAAGGCCCGGCGGCTGGACTGGATCACGCCGCCGACCAGGATCAAGGACGTCTCCTTCGACAAGGCCGACTTCCACATCCGCTGGTTCGAGGACGGCGTGCTGAACGTCTCGGCCAACTGCATCGACCGCCACCTGCCCCAGCGCCGCGACGAGACCGCCATAGTCTGGGAGGGCGACGATCCCGCCGACAGCCGACGCATCACCTATGGCGAACTGCACGCCGAGGTCTGCCGCATGGCCAATGTCATGAAGGCCCATGGGGTGAAGAAGGGCGACCGCGTCACCCTGTATCTGCCGATGATCCCGGAGGCGGCCTACGCCATGCTGGCCTGCGCGCGGATCGGCGCGGTGCATTCGGTCGTGTTCGGCGGCTTCTCGCACGACAGCCTGTGCGGGCGGATCGAGGACTGCCAGTCGCGCCTGGTCATCACCGCCGACGAGGGGCTGCGCGGCGGCAAGACCATTCCGCTGAAGGCCAATGTCGATGCGGCTCTGGAAAAGGTTTCGGTGGACACCGTCCTGGTCATCCGGCGCACCGGCGCGGACGTGCCGATGATAGGGGGCCGAGACGTCGACTATTCCGCCGCCGCCGCCAAGGTCGAGGCCGACTGCCCGCCCGAGCCGATGAACGCCGAGGATCCGCTGTTCATCCTCTACACTTCGGGCTCGACGGGCAAACCCAAGGGGGTGCTGCACACCACCGGCGGCTATCTGTTCTGGGCGTCATGGACGCACGAGATCGTCTTCGACCACCGCGCGGGCGAGCTGTTCTGGTGCACCGCCGACGTGGGCTGGGTGACGGGCCACAGCTATGTCGTCTATGGCCCGCTGGCCAACGGCGGGGCGACGCTCATGTTCGAGGGCGTGCCCAACTATCCGACCGTCAGCCGCTTCTGGCAGGTGGTGGACAAGCACAAGGTCGATGTCTTCTACACCGCACCCACGGCCCTGCGCGCCCTGATGCGCGAGGGCGACGCCCCGGTGCGCGAGACCAGCCGCCAGTCGCTGCGTCTGCTGGGCACGGTGGGCGAACCGATCAATCCCGAGGCCTGGCGCTGGTATCACGAGGTGGTGGGCGACGGCCGCCTGCCCATCGTCGACACCTGGTGGCAGACCGAGACGGGCGGCATCCTGGTCTCGCCCCTGCCGGGCGCGACGGACCTGAAACCCGGATCGGCGACCAAGCCCCTGCCGGGGGTCGAGCTTCAGCTGGTCGACGCCGAGGGCCAGGTGCTGGACCGGGCGGCGTCCGGCAATCTGGTCATCACCGACAGCTGGCCCGGCCAGATGCGCACCGTCTATGGCGATCCGCAGCGCTTCTTTGACACCTATTTCTCGACCTATCCGGGTAAGTATTTCACCGGCGACGGCTGTCGCCGCGACGCGGACGGCTACTACTGGATCACCGGCCGGGTGGACGACGTCATCAATGTGTCGGGCCATCGCATGGGCACCGCCGAGGTCGAGAGCGCCCTGGTGCTGCACGACGACGTGGCCGAGGCGGCGGTCGTCGGCTTCCCTCACGACATCAAGGGCCAGGGCATCTACGCCTATGTCACCCTCAACGCCGGGGTCGAGCCGAACGAGGACCTGCGTAAGGCCCTGGTCGCCCATGTGCGCAAGGAGATCGGGCCGATCGCAGCGCCCGACGTGATCCAGTGGGCGCCGGGCCTGCCAAAGACGCGGTCGGGCAAGATCATGCGCCGGATTCTGCGCAAGATCGCCGAAAACGACATCGGCGCCCTGGGCGACACCTCCACCCTGGCCGACCCCGCGGTCGTCGACGATCTGGTGCGAAACCGGGCGAGCTGACGCCGCCTGCGACAAAGTTTCAGCCCAAGAGCGCGATTATCACGAAAATTCAATGTGCGCCGCGCGGCGCCTGCGGTTAAGGTGCAGCTGAAGCCACCGTCGCGTTCGCGCGGCCCGGCCTCTCCTTCATTTCTTATCGGAGATCGCCCCGCCGCATGCCGCCTGGCGTCTTAATCCTGACGACCGCGCTCCTGCCCTTCGTCGGCGCGGTTCTGGCCGCCTTCCTGCCCACGCGAGCACGCAACCTGGCGGCCGCACTGGCGTGGGCGGTGTCTCTGATCGGCGTCGGCTGCGTCATCGCCCTGTTCCCCTCCACGGCGAACAACGGCGTGGTCCATCAGATCATTCCGTGGATCCCCAGCCTGGGGCTGGAGCTGAACTTCCGCATGGACGGCCTGTCGTGGCTGTTCTCGCTGCTGGTGCTGGGCATCGGCGCGCTCGTCGTTCTGTACGCCCGCTACTACATGTCGGCCGAGGATCCGGTCCCGCGCTTCTTCTCCTTCCTGCTGGCCTTCATGGGCGCCATGCAGGGCATGGTCCTGTCGGGCAACATCATCCAGTTGGTGGTGTTCTGGGAGCTGACCAGCCTCTTCTCCTTCCTGCTGATCGGCTACTGGCACCACAACGCCTCGGCCCGCGACGGCGCGCGCATGGCGCTGACGGTGACCGCCGGCGGCGGGCTTTGCCTGCTGGCGGGCATGGCGGTGCTGGGCCGCATCGTCGGCAGCTATGACCTGGACGTGGTCCTGGCGTCCGGCGACGTCATCAAGGCCAGCGGCCTGTATCTGCCGGCGCTGCTGCTGATCCTGGCCGGCGCCCTGACCAAGAGCGCGCAGTTCCCGTTCCACTTCTGGCTGCCGCGCGCCATGGCCGCGCCGACGCCGGTCAGCGCCTATCTGCACTCGGCCACCATGGTGAAGGCGGGCGTCTTCCTGCTGATGCTGCTGTGGCCGGTGATGTCGGGCACGGACGCCTGGTACGTCATCGTCTGCACCGCCGGCATGGCCACCCTGCTGATCGGCGCCTGGAGCGCGATCTTCCAGCACGATCTCAAGGGCCTGCTGGCCTATTCGACCATCAGCCATCTGGGACTGATCGTCCTGCTGCTGGGTCTGGGCAGTCCGCTGGCGGCGGTCGCGGCCATCTTCCACACGGTCAACCACGCCATCTTCAAGGCCTCGCTGTTCATGGCGGCGGGCGTCATCGACCACGAGACCGGCACGCGCGATCTGCGCAAGCTGTCGGGCCTGCGCAAGGCCATGCCGATCACGGCCGTCCTGGCCATCGTCGCCGCCGCGGCCATGGCGGGCGTGCCTCTGCTGAACGGCTTCCTGTCCAAGGAGATGTTCCTGGCCGAGGCGGTCGCCCAGTCCGGCGGTCGCCACCTGAACCTGGCCCTGCCGGTGCTCGCCACCCTGGCCAGCGCCTTCAGCGTTCTCTACTCCCTGCGCTTCATCCACCAGGTCTTCTTCGGCCCGCCCGCGACCGACCTGCCCAAGGCCCCGCACGAGCCGCCGCGCTGGATGCGCTTCCCGATCGAGCTGCTGGTCGCCCTGTGCGTCATCATCGGCATGATCCCGGGGCGCACCATCGGGCCGTATCTGTCCTCGGCCGTCGAGGCGGTTCTGGGCGAGCGAACGCCCTATTACAGCCTGGCGGTCTGGCACGGGCTGAACCTGCCGCTGCTGATGAGCGTGCTGGCCCTGATCGGCGGGGTCGTGGCCTATGTGCTGTTCCGGCGCTCGATCAACGTCAATCCGCGCGGCGGCCCGTGGCTGTTCTCGCGGTTCAACGGCGGCCGGATGTTCGAGGCCAGCATGGACAATCTGGTCCGCGCCTCTCGCTTCGTGGAGCGTCGCCTGGGCGCGGCGCGGATGCAGCCGCGGCTTCGCGGCCTGATCCTGACGGTGCTGCTGGCCGCCGGCCTGGTCGGCGCCGGGCGCGGCCTGGGCTTCTCCATGTGGGGGGCGCAGACCACGCCGCTGGATCCGGGCTTCCTGATCCTGTGGATCGTCGGCACCGCCTGCGCCATCGGCGCGGCCTGGCAGGCCAAATATCACCGCCTGGCCTCCGTGGTGCTGATGGGCGGCGCGGGCCTGGCCAGCTGCCTCAGCTTCGTGTGGCTGTCGGCGCCCGACCTCGCCACCACTCAGCTGCTGGTCGAGATCGTGACGACCGTCCTGCTGCTGCTCGGCCTGCGCTGGCTGCCCAAGCGGCTGGAGGCGCTGCGCGGTTCGCCGCAGCAGGAGGCCCAGGGCCGCCGTCGGCGTCTGGTCGATCTCGGCATCGCCTCGGCCGTCGGCGCCGGGGTCTCGGCGCTGGCCTATGCGGTCATGACCCGCCCGGCCCCGGCGGACGGCGTCTCGCGCTATTTCGTCGAAAACGTCTATGAGCTGGCCGGCGGGCGCAACATCGTCAACGTGCTGCTCGTCGACTTCCGCGCCTTCGACACCCTGGGCGAAATCGCCGTCCTGGGCGTGGTGGGCCTGACCGTCTGGGCGCTGCTGCGCCGCTTCCGGCCGGCGCCCGACAGCCTGGGCGCGCCGGCTCAGCAGCTTTCCCAGAACGCCCGCGACCGACGTCGCGAGAAAATGAAGGTCGGCGACACGCTGGAAGAAACGATGCTGATCCCGCGCGTGGTGATGAAGTGGCTGTTCCCCTTCATCATCCTGCTGGCGCTGCACCTGTTCCTGCGCGGGCATGACCTGCCGGGCGGAGGCTTCGCCGCCGGGGTCGCCCTGTCGATCGCCTTCATCCTTCAGTACATGAGCTCCGGCGCCCGATGGGTGGAGGAGCGACTGCGTATCCGGCCGATGATCTGGATCGGCTCGGGCCTGCTGATCGCAGCCTTCACCGGCATTGCGTCCTGGTTCTTCGGCTATCCCTTCCTGACCTCCTACTTCCAGTATGCGGAGCTGCCCTTGATCGGCCGCCTGCCGATGGCCAGCGCCCTGGTGTTCGATCTGGGTGTGGTCTTCCTGGTGCTGGGCTCGACGGTGCTGATGCTGATCGCCTTGGCGCACCAGTCGCTGCGCAAGCCCCGTCAGCCGGATCCCGAGGTCGATCAGGGCATCGACGACGCCGCGGGAGACATCGGCTGATGGAACTGGTTCTCGCTCTCGGCATCGGCGTTCTGGTCGCCTCCGGCACGTGGCTGCTTCTGCGTCCGCGCACCTTCCAGGTCATCATCGGCCTGTCGCTGATGGCCTATGCGGTCAATCTGTTCATCTTCGCCATGGGTCGGCTGCGGCTGGGCGCCCCGCCCGTGCTGGAGAACAATTATGCGAACAATCCGGCGCTCTACGACGACCCCCTGCCCCAGGCCCTGGTCCTGACAGCCATCGTCATCTCGTTCGCGCTGACGGCCCTGTTCCTTGTGGTTCTGCTGGCGGCGCGCGGTGCGACCGGCACGGACCATGTCGACGGCAAGGAGCCCGAACGTTGAGCGGGCTCATGGACCATCTGATCATCCTGCCGGTGGTGCTGCCGCTGGTGGTGGCCTCGGCCATGCTGCTGATCAACGAGCGGCGGCACCGGCTCAAGGCCGGGCTGAGCCTGGGCACGACCGCTCTTCTGGCGGTCGTCGGCCTGACCCTGCTGCATCAGGCGGCGACGGGCGGCGAAGGCGGGGCCGACACCGCGCGGGTCTATGCGCTGGGCGACTGGGCGGCGCCCTACGGCATCGTGCTGGTGGCGGACCGGCTGTCCAGCATGATGCTGGCCCTGTCGTCCGTCCTGGGGCTCGGTGCGCTGATCTTCGCCCTGGCGCGCTGGGACCGGGCGGGACCGCGATTCCACGCCCTGTTCCTGCTGCTGCTGATGGGAGTGAACGGCGCCTTCCTGACGGGCGACCTGTTCAACCTGTTCGTCTTCTTCGAAGTCATGCTGGCGGCGTCCTACGGCTTGCTGCTGCATGGTTCGGGGACCGAGCGGATCCGGGCGGCGCTGGGCTATATCGCCATCAACCTGACGGCCTCGCTGTTCTTCCTGGTCGGCGTGGCGCTGATCTACGGTTCGACCGGCACGCTCAACATGGCCGACCTGGCCATGCGCATCCCGATGCTGCCCGCCGAAGACCGACCGCTGTTCGAGATCGGCGCGGCCATCCTGTCCATCGCCTTCCTGGTCAAGGCCGCCGCCTGGCCGCTGGGCTTCTGGCTGCCGGGCGCCTACGCGGCCGCCTCGGCGCCGGTGGCGGCGGCGTTCGCCATCCTGTCCAAGGTCGGCGTCTACGTCGTGATCCGCCTGCATCTGCTGCTGTTCGGCCCCAACGCCGGCGACAGCGCGGGCTTCGGCCTGGACTGGCTGTTGTGGAGCGGGATCGCGACCATCGTCTTCGGCACCGCCCTGCTGCTGGCCTCGCGCAAACTGGTTCGCGCGGCGGGCGCGGCGGTCATGATCTCCTCGGGCACCATGATCGCCATCGTGGGGACGGGCGACGGCCAGGCCCTGGCCGGCGCGGTCTTCTACCTGGCCGGCTCGACCCTGGCGGCCGGAGCCCTTTATCTCGTCGCCGAGATGATGAGCCGGGGCGGCCAGGACGTGGAATCGGATGAGGTCCCGGTCTTCGAGGACGAGTATCAGGACCCTCTCGACAACGCCGAGCAGGAAATCGGCCTGGTCATACCCGCCGCCACCGCCGTCATCGGCGGCTTCTTCCTGGTCTGCACCCTGATCCTGGCGGGCGTGCCGCCACTGGCGGGCTTCATCGGCAAGCTGGCGGTCTTCGACGGCCTGCTTCAGGACGCGGGCGCCCAATCCTGGCGCACGGGCCTGATGATCGCGGTGCTGACCCTGTCCAGCTTCGGCGTGCTGATCGGCCTGGTCCGGTTCGGGGTGGACGCCCTGTGGGTTCCAGCCGAGGAGACGCCGCCCGCAGTCCGCGCGCCAGAGTTCGTGGCCGTGGCGAGCCTGCTGGCGGCCTGCCTGGCCCTGACCGTCTGGGGCGAGGCCGCCTTCGCCTATGCCCAGCACACGGCCGAGTGGCTGGTCCGGCCCGACGCCTATGTCGTCAACGTCCTGGGGCGTGTCCAATGATGGCGCGCATCCTGCCCCACCCGATCCTGAGCGTGGCCCTGGCCGTCAGCTGGGTGCTGCTGACCCGATCGACCGCGCCCGCGACCCTGATCGGCGCCGTTCTGATCGGCCTGACCGTGCCCTTCGTCATGCGCTCGCTTGAGCCTGATCGGTCCGAAGTGCGCGCCCCCGGCGCCATCCTGAAGCTCGCCGGCCTGGTCATCGTTGATGTGCTGCGCTCCAACTACGCCGTGGCGGCCATCATCCTGGCCGGCAAGCGGCGCGAGCGGGTGTCGGGCTTCATCCAGGTGCCGCTGGACCTGAAGAACCGCTACGGGCTTGCCGTCCTGGCCATCATCCTGACCTCCACGCCGGGCACGCTGTGGGTTCAGTACGAGTCGACCACCGGGCGCCTGCTGCTGCACGTCCTCGACCTGGTCGACGAGAGCGAGTGGGTTCACCTGATCAAGAACCGGTATGAATCCCTGCTGATGGAGATCTTCCCATGACCTCCGCCGCCGTTCTGTTCTGGGGGCTGGGCCTGGCGCAGGTGCTGCTGGCCCTGGCCCTGGCCCTGGCGGCCTTCCGGGCGCTGTACGGTCCGCGCGCGCAGGATCGGGTGCTGGGCATGGACACCCTGTATCTGAACGCCATGCTGCTGATCGTGGTGTTCGGCGTGCGCACCGGGTCGCCGCTCTATTTCGAGGCGGCGCTGGTGATCGGCCTGGTCGGTTTCGCCGCCACCGTGGCCCTGGCCAAGTTCCTGATGCGCGGCGAGGTGATCGAATGACCGGCGCCGAACTGCCGCTGTGGGCGGCCTGGATCATCGTCATTCTGGCTGTGGGCGGCGCCGCCCTGTCGCTGATCGGGGCCCTGGGCCTGGCGCGGCTGCAGCGCTTCTACGACCGGGTGCACGCCCCGACGCTGGGGGCGACCCTGGGCATGGTGCTGATCCTGCTGGCCTCGATCGTCTTCTTCTCGATGACCGAGGGCCGGCTGATCCTGCGCGACCTGCTGATCGGCCTGTTCCTGACGGTGACAACGCCCGTGACGCTGATCCTGCTGGCCCGCGCCGCCGTCTATCGCGACCGCACCGAAGGCGACCCCGACGCCCCGCCGGACCTCTAATCCGCCGTCTAGCGCGCGATCGATTCCGCCAGGTCGGCCAGGCGCTGGGTCGCATCCAGATGGGCTGCGGTGCGCGCGGCGTCCGACATCGCCTTCAGCCGCTGCGGATCGCTCAGCAGGGCCCCCAGCCGCTGGGTCAGGGCCGACAGGGTCGCCTCGTCCTCGGTCAGCACCTCGGCAGCGCCTGCATCGGACAGGGCGCGGGCGTTCAGCGTCTGGTGATCGTCCATGGCGATCTTCAGCGGGATCAGCAGCGACGGCGTGGCCGTGACCGCCAGCTCCGAACAGGTCGAGGCGCCCGCCCGCCCGATCAGCAGGTGCGCCCCGCCCAGCCGCTGGGCCATGTCGCGGAAGAAGGGCGCGACCTCGGCCCGAACGCCCGCCTCCAGATAGGTCTGCGACGCCGCCTGCATCGTCTCGGGCCGCGACTGCTGCGACACCTCCAGGCGCGCACGGATCGCCTCGGGCAGGGCCGCCAGAGCCTGAGGCACGGCCTCCGACAACAGGCGCGCGCCCTGGCTGCCGCCGGTCACCAGCACCCGGATCGGCCCCTCATCCGGCGCGGCGTAGATGCGGCCGGCCAGCGCGGCGATGTCGGCGCGAACCGGATTGCCCGTCACGGTCGCATTCGACTTCACCTGATCCGGCGCCTTCTCCAGCGTCGCAAAGGCCGAGGCGACGCGAGTGACGAAGGGCGCCAGGGTCCGGTTGGTGCGGCCCAGGACCGCGTTCTGCTCATGGATCAGGGTGGGGCGGCGATCGACGATGGCCGCCACCAGCGCCGGCGCAGAGGGATAGCCGCCGAAGCCCACCACCACGTCCGCATCCAGCCGGGCGAAGGCGTCGCGCGCCTGCATCACCCCCCGCCCGATGGCCAGTCCCGCCTTGACCAGGCCCAGCGGCCCGAGCCCAGTGGCGGCGTCCAGCGCCAGCCGCTCTTCGGCCGGAAAGCCCTGCGCATAGGCCTCACCTCGGGCATCGGTGGCCAGAACCACGCGCCAGCCGCGCGCGGCCATCTCGCGGGCCAAAGCCTCGGCGGGAAACATGTGGCCGCCGGTGCCCCCGGCGGCGACGACGCACAGTCTGCTCATCGGTCTATCCCAGGAAACGACGCCGGGGCGCGAAGCTGGCCCCCGGCTCATAGGCGCCCGGTCGGCGACGGGTCAGGGCCAGGGCGAAGCCCATGGTCAGACCCATGGCCACCATGGACGATCCGCCATAGCTGATGAAGGGCAGGGTCATGCCCTTGGTGGGGATCAGGTTCAGATTCACCGCCACATTGATCGAGGCCTGCAGGCCGATCAGCATGAACAGGCCCGCCGCCGCCGTCTGCTCGAACGGATCGGTCAGCTTCATGGCGCGCCGCATGCCGCGAATGACGATGAAGGCGTACAGGCCGATGACGATCAGGCTCAGGATCAGGCCGAACTCCTCGGCGCCGACGGAATAGATGAAGTCGGTGTGCAGGTCGGGCACATGGCGCTTCATCACCCCCTCGCCCACCCCGCGTCCGAACAGGCCGCCCGCGCGGATGGCCTCGGACGCCCGGTCGATCTGGTGGGTGTCGGTCGAGTCCGGCGACAGGAAGCGGCTGAGGCGGTCCCTCATGTGGCCGAAGATGAAATACAGCGACACCAGCCCGGCCATGCCGGCCGAGGCGATGACCGCCATCCACTTGAACGGCACCCCCGCCATGAAGAAGACGGCCATGAAGGTGGTCGTGATCAGCAGGGTCTGGCCGATGTCCGGCTGGATCAGCAGCAGGCCGACGGTCAGGGCGTAGAGCGCAAAGGCGATCGAGACGCCCGGCACGCCCTGCCCCTTCTGCGCCTCGGCGAACATCCAGGCGGCGAAGACGATCAGGCCGGGCTTGGCGAACTCCGACGGCTGCAGGCTGAACGGGCCGAGACTCACCCATCGCGCGGCGCCCTTCACCGTGTCGCCGATGAACGGCAGGGCGGCCATGACCACGATGGCGCCCAGCAGGGCCAACACCGCCAGCCGCCGCACCCCGCGCGGCGACAGCAGCGACGCCACCAGCATCGTCGTCAGCCCCGCGCCCGAGAAGACGATCATCCGCCAGGAATAGTGGAACGGGTCGCGGATCGATTCGTCGGCCAGGATCGCCGCCGGACTGGCGGCGAAGCTCAGCGCCACGCCCAGCGCCATCAGGGTCAGGGCGGCGGCCAGCAGACCCCGATCCACCGTCCAGAACCAGCGGGCGACCAGGCTCTGATCGTTGCGCGAAAAGGCGGGGCTGTAGCTGTGCGTCATGGCGCCTTCGCCGAAATCTGGGCCAGCACGGCGGCGCGGAACGCCTCGCCCCGCGCCTCGAAGTCCGGATACTGGTCGAAGCTGGCCGCCGCCGGGCTCAGCAGCACGACCGCCGGACCGCCCTCGGCCGCCGCATCGGCGGCCGCCGCCTGGACCGCCGCCTCCATCGTCGTGCTGACGACGTGGGGGGTGTCGCCCAACGCGCGCGCGAAATCGGGGGCCGCCTCGCCGATCAGATAGGCGCGGGCGATGCGGGGAAACAGGTCGGCCAGGCTGTCGATCCCGCCGTCCTTAGCGCGCCCGCCGGCGATCCAGAACACCCGCTCATAGGACGACAGCGCCTGGCGCGCCGCATCGGCGTTGGTGGCCTTGGAGTCGTTGATGAAGCGCACGCCGTCCATCTCGGCCGCCGGCTCCATGCGGTGTGCGAGGCCCGGGAAGGTCAGCAGACCCTCCACGGCCTGCTCGTGCAACACGCCCACGGCGCGCGCGGCGGCATAGGCGAAGGCCGCATTCTGGGCATTGTGCCGACCGGGCAGAGCCAAGGCCTCGGTAAGATCGATACGCGCGTCGCCGGCGATCAACAGCCCCGGCGTCGCCTGTAGGTCCCCATCCTGTGCAGAAGCGGGCGACGTCGTGACGGTCCGCACATGGCGTCCCTCGTGTTTCAGCCCATCGGCCACGGCGCGGCCCGCCGCCTCGTCCACGCCGACCAGGGCCAGGCCCGCGTGGGCGAAGATGCGCCGCTTGGCCGCGACATAGCCCTCCATGCCGCCGTGGCGGTCCAAGTGATCGGGCGTGATGTTGGTCAGCATCGCCACGTCGGGGGCAAAGCTGGTCGTCAGGTCCAGCTGATAGCTGGAGCATTCGATCACATAGACTGGGTCCGCCGTGGGCGCAGGCAGCGCCAGCACGCCGATGCCGATGTTGCCGCCGACATGGACCGTCAGCCCGGCCTGCTTCAGCACCCAGCCGATCAGGGCGGTCGTGGTGGACTTGCCGTTGGTGCCGGTGATGGCGACCACCTGCGGCCGATGGCCGTCGGACAGGGCGGCGAGCGCGCGGGCGAACAGCTCCAGATCGCCGAGGATCTCGACCCCCGCCTCGCGCGCCTTGTCCACGCTCCAGTGCGGGCGCGGATGGGTCAGGGGCGCGCCGGGCGACAGCACCAGAGCGGCGAAGTCCGACCAGTCGGCCGTGGTCAGGTCTTCGACCACGAAACCTTCGGCCTCGGCCTGCATCCGGCCCGACACGCCGTCGTCCCACAGCACCGGCAGGGCGCCGCCGGCCTTGAGCGCGCGCGCCGCCGTGATCCCCGACCGTCCCAGGCCGAAGACCGCGACCCGCCTGCCCTCGAAGCCGGGAACCGGGATCATTTCAACGCAGCTTCAGGGTCGCCAGGCCGGCGAGCGCCAGCATGGCGGAGACGATCCAGAAGCGGATCACCACCGTCGATTCCGGCCAGCCCATCTTTTCGAAATGGTGGTGGATTGGCGCCATTAGGAAGATCCGCTTCTTGGTGGCCTTGAAGTAGCCGACCTGGATCATGACCGAGGCCGCCTCGATGACGAACAGGCCGCCGACGATGCCCAGCACCAGCTCGTGCTTGGTGGTCACGGCGATGGCGCCCAGCGCGCCGCCCAGGGCCAGCGAACCCGTGTCGCCCATGAAGATCTTGGCCGGGGGAGCGTTGTACCAGAGGAAGCCCGTGCCCCCGCCGATGATGGCCGCGCAGAAGATGGCCAGCTCGCCCGCGCCCGGCACGTGGTGGACCTGGAGGTATTCCGAGAAAACGAAGTTGCCGACCAGATACGAGATCACCCCGAACGCGGCGGCCGCCATCATCACCGGCACGATGGCCAGGCCGTCCAGGCCGTCGGTCAGATTCACTGCATTAGAAAAGCCCACCAGGGTGAAGGCGGCGAAGATCACATAGAACCAGCCGATGTTCAGCAGCACGTCCTTGAAGAACGGAAAGGCGATGGAGGTCTCCAACCCCGGCGAGGTCGGCGAGGCCGTCATCCACAGCACCGTCAGCACGCCGGCGATGACCGACACCACGACCTGGGCGGCCAGCTTCTGTTTCGACGTCAGGCCGGCCGAGCTCTGTTTGGACACCTTGGCGTAGTCGTCGATGAAGCCCAGCACGCCGAAGGCGGCGGTCACCAGCGACACGATCCAGATGTAGGGATCGGTCAGGTCGGCCCACAGGAAGACGCCCGCCGCGATGCCCGCCAGGATCATCAGCCCGCCCATGGTCGGGGTGCCGACCTTGGACAGGTGCGACACCGGGCCGTCGTCGCGGATCGGCTGGCCCTTGCCCTGGCGCGCCCGCATCCAGTTGATGAAGCGGCTGCCCATGGCCACCGCCACGATCATCGCCGTGGCCATCGCCAGGCCGACCCGCACCGTCTGGTACTGGATCAGGTTCAGCAGCGGATAGTCGCGGGCGACGTCGGCGAAGTGGAGATAGAGCAGGTAGAACATGGGTGGAGTCTTCTTTCGCCCTATCGCGTCCCGCGCGGCGGGCCGCTGCTTGAGGGCGCCGGATCGGTGGGGTCAAGCGGCGCCGTATCCAGCGCCGCCAGCGCCTTGGCGACGAGGGCGGCCTTGGAGCCGTTGGAGCCCTTGACCATGACGATGTCGCCAGGGCCGGCGAGCACCGCCGCCTCGGCCGCCAGTTCGGCCGCCGTTTCGCGCCACAGGCCGCGCCGCGCCGCCGGCAGGGCGTCGTGCAGGCGCTTCATCTCGGGTCCGGCCGTGTGGACCAGGGCGATGTCGGCGGCGACGATCGGTCCGGCCAGCCCCTCGTGCAGATCACGCGCGCGGCCGCCCAGCTCCAGCATGTCGCTCAGCACCACCACGCGGCGCCCGCCCGCTCCGGGAGTGCGCGCGCCCAGCGAGCGGAAACCCGCCGTCATCGACATCGGATTGGCGTTATAGCTCTCGTCGATCAGGGTGAAGGCGCCCTCAGTTGTGCGCACCACCTTGGTTTCGCCCCGCCCCGCCAGCGGCCGGAAGTCGGCCAAGGCCTGCAGCACCAGGTCGCGCGACACGTCCAGCGCCTCGAGCATCAGCAGCACGCACAGGCTGTTCAGCCCCCAGTGCGCGCCGGACTGGGCCAGCCGATAGTCCAGCGTTTCGCCGTGCAGACGGGCGCGCACAGTCGCGCCTTCGGCGTCGGGGGTGAAGTCGATCAGCCGCGCCTCGCAGCCCTCGCCCGTTCCGAAGCGCCAGACCTGACCGGCGTGCCGACCCGCAACGGCCTCGACGATGTCCGCCTGGGCCACGTCGGCGTTCAACACCGCCACGCCGCCCTCGGCCAGGCCTTCGAAGATGGCCGCCTTCTCGCGCGCCACCCCGGCCTCGCCATCGGAAAAGGCCTCGATGTGGACGGGCCCGACGGTTGTGACGCAGGCCGCGTGCGGACGAACCATGCGGCTGAGAGGCGCGATCTCGCCCGGCGCGTTCATGCCGATCTCGAACACGGCGCGGTCGGTCCCACGCGGCATCCGCGCCAGGGTCAGCGGCACGCCGATGTGATTGTTGTAGCTCTTGATAGAGCCGTGGCTGGTCCCGGCCAGCTCAAGGCCTGCGCGGATCGCCTGGGTGACGCTGGTCTTGCCGACCGAGCCGGTCACCGCGCCGCGCTTCGTGCCCTGGGAGCGATCGCGCGCGGCCTGGCCCAGCGCCTCGAGCCCCTTCAGAACATCGGGCACGACGACGAACGGACCGCCCTCGACGGGCCGCTCGACCAGCGCGCCGACCGCGCCAGCGGCGAAGGCCGAGGCGGCGAATTCATGCCCGTCACGCGCGCCCTTCAGCGCCAGGAACAGGTCGCCGGCCGCGATCTCGCGGCTGTTGTAGGTCAGGCCCTCGGCCGTGAAATCGCCGGCCTCGACGCGGCCGCCCACGGCGCGGGCGATCTCGTCGGAGGTCCACAGGGGGGTGTCAGGCATGGGCGGTCAGGGCCTCGGTCGCGACGGTCGCGTCGTCGAAGGGGTGGGTCACGCCCCCGACGATCTGGCCCTGTTCATGCCCTTTCCCGGCGATCACCACCACATCGCCGTCGTCCATCATGGCGATGGCCTGGTCGATGGCGGCGCGACGGTCGCCGACCTCCAGCGCCTGAGGGCAGCCTTGACGCACCATGGCGCGGATCGAGGCGGGGTCTTCCGAGCGGGGGTTGTCGTCGGTGACGATGGCCACGTCAGCCAGCCGCCCGGCGATCTCGCCCATCAAGGGCCTTTTGGCCCGGTCGCGGTCGCCGCCGGCGCCGAAGACCACGATCAGCCGGCCCGTCGCGTGCGGACGCAGCGCCGTCAGCACCGTCTCCAGACCGTCAGGCGTATGGGCGTAATCGACATAGACCTCGCCTCGGCCGGATCCGGCGATGCGCTGCAGCCGGCCCTGCGCGCCCTGAAGCCCTTCCAGCGCGGCCAGAACACGCTCGGCGTCCTCACCCGCGGCGATGCACAGACCGGCCGCCACCAGGGCGTTCGACGCCTGGAAGCCGCCGGCCAGCGGCAGCAGGAGTTCATGAGTGCGGCCGCGCACGTCCAGCGTCAGACGCTGGCCCTCGGGCGTGGCGCGGCGGCCGATAAGCGTCAGGTCACGGCCTCGCTCACCCACCCCCATGACGCCCAGGCCCGAGACGATGGCGGCCGAGGCGAACTCGCAATAGGCGTCGGAATCGGCGTTCAATACAGCCGTGCGCCCGCGCGGCAGCAGGGTCTCGAACAGCCGCAGCTTGGCCGCCCGATAGGCCGCCATGTCGCCGTGATAATCCAGATGGTCCTGGGTCAGGTTGGTGAAGGCCGCCGCCTTCAGCGCCACGCCGTCCAGCCGCCGCTGATCGATGCCGTGCGACGAGGCCTCCAGCGCCAGATGGGTGACGCCCTGCTCCGCCAGGCCCGACAGCAGCCGCGCCGCCTCGCCCGCGTCGGGACTGGTCAGACCCGGCCCCGTGAGGGCCTGGGTCCGGGCGCCCGACTGGGCGGTAACGCCCAGCGTCCCCATGCTGGCCGAGACGTGGCCCAGCGAGGCCCATATCTGGCGGCAGAAGTTGGCGACCGAGGTCTTGCCGTTGGTGCCGGTGACCGCGACGCAGGTCTGCGGCTGCAGGCCGTAGAAGCTGCGCGCCGCGATGGCGTAGGCTCGGCGCACGTCGCCGGAGGTCACCAGCACCGGCGCGGCCTCGGCAGGCGTGTCGGCCGAGGCGAGCACCGCCGCCGCGCCCTTGGCGAGGGCCTGGGGGATGAAGGCGCGGCCGTCCGACTGGCTGCCCGGCAGGGCGACGAACAGCGTGCCCGGCGCGACCTTGCGGCTGTCGGCCGTCACACCGGTGATCTCCGGGTCCGACGGCACGTCGCGGCGCAGCAGTTCGGACAGGCGAAGCGCGCTCATTGGGCGGCCTCGGCCACGGGCTCGGGGATTTTCTCTCCGGTCGCGGTGCGCCAGCGATCGGCCCGCCGCTCCACGCCCAGGAAGGGGGCGATGCGGTCGGCGATGCGGCCCACGGCCGGCGCGGCGACGAAGCCGCCCGTGCGCGGATAGCTGCCCGGCTCGTCGATCAGGATGAAGATGGAATAGCGCTTGGCGTTGGCCGGGCCGTCCGCCGGGAAGACCGCCGCGAACGAACCCACGGCGACCGTCGGATCATAGCGGCCGTTGACCAGCTTGTTGGCCGAGCCGGTCTTGCCGCCGACCCGCAGGCCCGGCGCGTCGGCCCGCCCACCCGAACCACGCACCACATTGCGGCGCATCAGGTCCAGCATGGCCAGAGACGTCTGCTCGGACACCACCTGATGCGTCTGCGCATTGCGCGCGCCGCCCTTGCGCAGGCTCAGCGGCACGAAGCGCCCGCCGTTGGTCAGGGCGCCATAGGCGGCGGCGGCCTGGACCGGGGTGATCATGATGCCGTAGCCGAACGACAACGACGCCAGGGTCGAGTCGTCCCACTTGCCTGGACGACGCGGACGCGCGCTTTCCTTCAGTTCGATCGGGGCGGCGTCCAGCAGGCCCAGGCGCTGGAAATAGGTCTTCATCACGTCTCCGCCCATCTCGACCGCCAGGCGCGAGGTGCCGATGTTGGACGAGTGGATGAAGACGTCTTCCAGCGTCATGATCCGGTTCTGGGCGTGGAAGTCGTTGATGCGCCGGTTGCCGATCATGAAGGTCTGCGACGCGTCGAACAGGGTGTTCATGTCGGCCCGCCCGGTGTCCAGGCCGGCGGCGACGGTGAAGCTCTTGAACACCGAGCCCATTTCATAGTGGGCCGAGGTGACGCGGTTGAGGGTCGCCCCCTCGCTCGCGGCGTCGCGCTGGTCGGGATCGAAGGACGGCCAGCTGGCCATGCCCAGAACCTCGCCGGTCTGGACGTCGGTGATGATGCCCACCGCGCCGCGGGCCTGGGCCGCCTCGGCGGCGGCGGCCAGCTCGTTCTCCAGCACGCCCTGGACGCGCAGGTCGATGGACAGGGCGAAGTCCTGGCCCGCCGCGCCGGCGGCCTTGATCTCCTTGTCGAACGCCAGCTCGGCGCCCGAGACGCCGACGTTGCCCGTGTCGGCCACGCCGAGCAGGTGCCGCGCCGAGGCGCCCAGCGGATAAACCCGGCGATCTTCAGGCTCGAAGGTCACGCCGCCCAAGGCCAGGTCATGCACCGCCGCGCGCTCGGACGGGGTCAGACCCGTCAGCACGATCAGCCGCCGCTCGCCGTTCAGCACGCGGTTCAGGCGCGAGGCGGGAATGCGCGGCAGGGCGGCGCGCAGCTGGCGGAAGGCGATACCCCGGTCCCAGACCTCTCGCGGGTCGATGTAGAGGCCGTAGTGGACGATGTTGGTCGCCAGCAGCTGGCCGTTGCGGTCCGTCAGATCGGCCCGCGCCACCGCGCCCGGCGCCAGTCCTGCGCCGCCGCCGCGCTGCGGTCCCCACAGGGCCGCGTGCGCCGCGCCGATCGCCAGCACGCCGAAGATCACCGAGAAGATGATGACCAGCACGAAGATGCGGACGCGCGTGTCCTCTTCCGGCTTGCCGCTGGCCTTGGCGCGCTCGAAGGCGTGCTCCAGCCCCCACACCAGTTCGCCGACCCAGCGCCAGCCGGGGCCCAGGCGGCGCGGCGCGCCCAGACCGGGGGCGGGACGGTAGTGCGGCTCGTGCACGCTCATTGCACAGCCTCCGCCGGAAGCGGCGCAGGCGCCGTCGTCGCCGGGATCGCGGGCGCCACCACAGGCGCAGGCTCGACCTCGGGCGCCAGTTCGACCAGGCCGTGGGCGTCGGTGACCTGTTTGACCGCCACAGGCTCCAGGCCGGCCTCACGCGACAGGGCCTCCAGCCGCGCGGGCTGCTCCAGCCGCGCCGCCTCGGCGGTCAGCAGACGCACCCGCTGGCGGTTATCCGCGATCTCGCGCTCCAGCTCGGCGATGCGCGAACCCTCGCGTGCGGCGCCCGCCTTGGCGACATAGACCGACAGGATCATCACCGCGACCAGGACGCAGCCGACGATCTCGACCCAGCGCACGCCGCGCACCTTCCAGTCGAAGACCCGCTGGATGGGGGCTGTCAGCGTCCTCATGCCGCCGCCCTCCAGGCCGGAGCGTCGGTGCGGACG
Source organism: Brevundimonas sp. MF30-B (assembly GCF_004683885.1). Classification (NCBI taxonomy): domain Bacteria; kingdom Pseudomonadati; phylum Pseudomonadota; class Alphaproteobacteria; order Caulobacterales; family Caulobacteraceae; genus Brevundimonas; species Brevundimonas sp. MF30-B. Next base: position 2,687,447 of record NZ_CP038440.1, read on the forward strand.
GCGGCGCGAAGCTTGGCCGAACGCGCGCGCGGATTGACGGCGCGCTCCTGATCGGTCGCCTCGCGGGCGCCCTTGAAGATCATGTCGAAGCTGGGCCGACGCGTCTCGACCGCGACCGGCGCGTGACGCGAGCCGCCGGGCGCGTTTCCGCTGCGCTCGGCGAAGAAGGTCTTGACGATGCGGTCCTCCAGCGAATGGAAGGTCACCACCGCCAGCCGGCCTCCGGGCGACAGGGTCGCCTCCGCCGCAGCCAGCCCGCGCTCCAGCTCGCCCAGTTCGTCGTTCACGGCGATGCGCAGCGCCTGGAAGGTTCGCGTCGCCGGATGGATAGCCGCGCCGCGCCGACCGCCCAGAGCCTTTTCGACCACTTCGGCCAGATCCAGGGTGCGCTCGAACGGCCGCTCTGCCCGGCGGCGCAGAATGGCGGTCGCCACCCGGCCCGACTGACGCTCCTCGCCGTACAGTTTCAGGATATGGGCCAGCGGCCCGTGCTCCCAGCCGTTGACGATGTCCGCGGCGGTCCGGCCCTCATCAGCCATGCGCATGTCCAGCGGCCCGTCGCGCATGAAGGAAAAGCCGCGCTCGGCCTGGTCCAGCTGCATCGACGAGACGCCAATGTCGAACACCGCGCCGTCCAGCCGCGCCTCGCCCGTTTCAGCAAAGGCCTCGGCCAGGCCCGAGAACGGCGTCTCGATCAGGCGGAAGCGGTCCGGATGATCCGCCGCCACCGCCTCGGCGTGCGGACGGACGGTCGGATCGCGGTCCAGGCCGATGACGCTCGCGCCGGTCGCCAGGATGGCGCGCGCATAGCCGCCCGCGCCGAAGGTGGCGTCGATCATCACCTCGCCGGCGCGCGGGCTCAGCGCCTCGATGACTTCGTTGAGCAGGACGGGGGCGTGAGGGCTCATTGACCCTCCCGCGCGGCGATCGACGCCTTGCGGCGCGCCTCGCCCAATTCACGCAGGGCCTTGCCGGCCAGGGCGCGCTGCGCCTCGCGGTGCGCCAGCCAGGCTTGGCGGTCCCAGATCTGGAAGCGTGAACCAAGCCCCGCGATCACCACATCCTGGCCCAAGCCCATTTCGGCGCACAGGCTTTCCGGCAGGGTGATGCGGCCGCCGGCGTCATAGGCCAGCGGCTTCTGACCCGCGTAGACAGTGGCCTCGAGCGCCGACCGGTACTCGTCGCCGAACGGCAGGCCGTCGATCAGCGCCTGGTACTCGGCGAACAGGCGGTCGCCGCCCGCTTCCAGGCACGGCGCCTCGATGGAGGGAAAGCAGAACACGCCATGCTCGGCGCCATTGTCGGCTGTGCGGAACTCCTGAGGGATCAGGAGACGGCGCTTGCCGTCCAGCTGCTTCTCATAGGTCGAGAGAAACACGCCCTGCCCCATCGGACCTTGAGGTCCGCCCCTGATTGCCAATGCGCCCAAAAGACGGGCGCGCCCCAATGCCTGCTAACGCATTTGGGATAGCATGGGATCAGATGGGTCTCAATGGGATTGATTGACGCTTTTTAACCACGTTCGAGCTGTGTTCACCGCGTTACACCGCCAAAAACGTGAACATACAAAGAACACGCCAAGTATTAACAGGCTGGGGACCCTTTGGTCGCCCAGATGCGGCCAAAAGCATTAACGAAAACGCCGCCTTGCCAGATGCTTTCCCGAGGCGTTCTTTGCGAGCTCGAACCTCGGAGCTGATCCCATGAAGCGCCTCTTTCCGATCCTGACGGCGGCGCTCGCCCTGTCGGGCTGCATCATCATCTCAAACGAAGGAGGCGAACGCACTGTCGCGACCGCTGACGCCCCGACCGCCGGGCTGTCGGCCGCCTACGCCGCCGCCATCGCGGATCCGCTGCGGCCCGCTGAGGAGCGCGAGCGCGATCCCCTCCGCCATCCGGCCGAGATGCTGGCCTTCGCCGAGCTGTCGCCGGGCGACCGCATCGCCGACATCCGGCCCGGCGCCGGCTACTTCACCCGCCTGTTCGCCCGGGTCGTGGGACCGCAGGGGCATGTCTACGCCTTCGTGCCGGATCAGACCTCGGCGCGCGAGAACGCCCGGGCCCAGCCGCTGGTGGACGCCTACGGCAACGTCAGCCTGGTCAACGGGCGGTTGGAGGCCATGCGGTTCGATCAGCCGCTGGACGTGATCTTCGTCAGTCAGGAATACCACGACTTTCACCTGCCCTTCTTCGGGCCGGCCGACATCGCTCAGGTCAACGCCTCGGCGTTCCGCGCCCTGCGCCCCGGCGGCCTGTACGTCCTGATCGACCATCAGGCGCGACCCGGCAGCGGGATCAGCGACACCGCCCAGCTGCACCGCATCGAAGGCGCCCAGCTGCGGCGCGAGGTCGAGGCCGCCGGCTTCGTCTTCGACGGCGAAAGCACGGCCGTGGCGAACCCGGCCGACGACCACAGCCTGAACGTCTTCGACCCGGCCATTCGCGGCCGGACCGACCAGTTCGTCTATCGCTTTAGAAAGCCGGGCTGAGCCCGATCAGAAGTATTCGGCGTTCGCCGGGCACTGGGCGCTTATGCGGCGCGCGGTGATGCTGGCCGGCAGATAGGGCGTGCCACGCGCCAGCTGGGCGCCGCCGCGGAAGCTGAAGCTCTCGGCCTGATAAGGGCCGTTCAGCCGCACATTAATTCGACGGCCCTTGCGGTCCTGGCATGTGCCTTCGAACCGCGCATTGCCGCCGGCGACCTCGCGCACCGGATAGGTGCACTGCCAGCGGCGTGTCGACAGGCCGCCGAAGAATCGGTTGATCTCGCTGGCCCGCACGCATTTCTGCTCGGTGTCGCGCACGCCAACCGCATTGGTGGTGTATTCCCAATAGCCGGGCTGGGGCGTCTGGGCGGGGCTCTGCGCCTGGCCCGGCGCAGCCAGCAGCAGGGCGGCCCCGACGGCGGGGACGGCCAGGGCGGCGGCGCGGTACAGGGAGGGCTTCATCGCTTTTCCTTGGGGCTTGGTGGTCTTCATGGTGATGACCGTGCCAGATGGCGGTTGAACGGCGGCTGAACAAGCTTTGAGCCCGCTCCGAGCCTTGACGGCGGACCCCGCCTTTGTCTATACGGCCCCCTCTCGCGCGGGCCTCGACCCGCGCGTACCTGTTTCATGCGCCCCTTGTGGGCTGCAAGCCCAAGGACTTTGACGATGGCTCGTCGTTGCGAACTCACCGGGATCGGCCCCATGGTCGGCAACTCGGTCAGCCACTCGAACATCAAGACCAAGCGCCGCTTCCTGCCGTCGCTGAAGACCGTCAAGGTCGCCTCGGAGGCCCTGGGCCAGACGTTCTCGCTGCGCATCTCCAACGCTGCGCTGCGCACCCTGGACTACAAGGGCGGCCTGGACGCCTTCATCGTCAAGGCCCGCGACGAGCAGCTGTCGCCGACCGCCCAGAAGATCAAGCGTCAGGTCCGCGCCAAGCTGGCCGAACAGGCCGCCGCCTGAGTCCAGGCGCCTGCGACATTTGAAAAGGCCGGCGGCGACGCCGGCCTTTTTCTTTGCGCGCCAGTCGCATGGGGCGGCCTTGGCTTAGACCTGGCCCCGCTTCAGATCGGGCGGGGTGGCTTCTTCGGTCAGGACGCGGATGGCCTCTTCGACCGTCAGGATTTCCTGAGCCTGCGAACCCAGGCGGCGTAGGGCGACCTTGCCCTCTTCGGCCTCCTTGCGGCCGACCACGGCGATGACGGGCGTCTTGCCGACCGAGTGTTCGCGGACCTTGTAGTTGATCTTCTCATTGCGCAGATCGCTCTCGACGCGCAGCCCCGCCGCCTTGAAGCGCGCGACAACGTCCTGGGCATAGGCGTCGGCGTCCGAGGTGATGGTCGCCACCACGGCCTGCGTCGGCGCCAGCCACAGCGGGAAGGCCCCGGCGTAGTTCTCGATCATGATGCCGATGAACCGCTCGAAGCTGCCCAGGATGGCGCGGTGCAGCATGACGGGGCGGTGCTTGCCGCCGTCCTCGCCGATGTATTCCGCGTTCAGGCGCTCCGGCAGGACATAGTCCAGCTGGATGGTGCCGCAGGTCCATTCGCGGCCGATGGCGTCCTTGACGATGAAGTCCAGCTTGGGCGCATAGAAGGCGCCGTCGCCCTCGGTGACGACGGGCTCGGAGCCGGCCGCTCGGGCGGCCTCGGCCATCTGGGCCTCGGCCTTGTCCCAGAATTCATCGGTGCCCGCGCGGATCTCGGGGCGGGTGCCCAGGCTGATGTAGGCCGTTTCCATGCCCAGATCGGCGTGGACCGAGCGGGCCAGTTCGATGAAGGACCGCGTCTCCTCCACGATCTGATCCTCGCGGCAGAAGATGTGGGCGTCGTCCTGGGTGAAGCCGCGCACGCGCATCAGGCCGTGCAGCGAACCCGACGGCTCATAGCGGTGGCAGGCGCCGAACTCGGCCATGCGCAGCGGCAGTTCGCGATACGAGCGCTGTCCCTGGTCGAAGATCTGCACGTGGCCCGGGCAGTTCATCGGCTTGAGCGACAGTTCCTCCCCCTCGACCGTCTCGCAGACGAACATGTTGGGGCGGTACTTCTCCCAGTGGCCCGAGGCCTCCCAGAACTTGCGGTCCAGGACCTGGGGCGTCTTGACCTCGACATAGCCGGCCTTGTCCAGGCGGCGGCGCATATAGGCCTCGATGACCTGCCACAGCACCCAGCCCTTGGGGTGCCAGAAGACCATGCCGCGGCCCTCTTCCTGCATGTGGAAGAGCTCCATCGACCGACCGATCTTGCGGTGGTCGCGCTTCTCGGCCTCTTCGATGCGCTTCAGATAGGCGTCCAGGTCCGCCTGGTTGGCCCAGGCCGTGGCGTAGATGCGCTGCAGCTGCTCACGCTTGGCGTCGCCGCGCCAGTAGGCGCCGGCCAGCTTGGTCAGTTTGAAGGCCTTACCCACGAACTTGGTCGAGGGGAAGTGCGGCCCCCGGCACAGATCGACCCAGCCGCCCGTGGCGTAGGTGGTGATGGTCTCGTCGGCGGGCAGGTCGCGGATCAGCTCGGCCTTGAAGGTCTCGCCCTTGGACTCGAACAGAGCGATGGCCTCGTCGCGGTCCCAGACCTGGCGCACCAGCTTTTCGTCGCGATCGACGATCTCGGCCATGCGCTTCTCGATGGCGGCGAAGTCGTCGGTCGAGAAGGGCTCGGCCCGGTGGAAATCGTAATAGAAGCCGTCCTCGATGGCCGGGCCGATGGTGACCTGGGTGCCGGGGAACAGCTCCTGCACGGCTTGCGCCAGCACGTGGGCGGCGTCGTGGCGGATGGTCTCCAGCGCGTCGGGGTCGTCGCGCATGATCAGCTTGAAGTCGCCGCCGGTCTCCAGCGGACGGTCCACGTCCCACTGCTGGCCGTTTATCTCGACCAGGGCCGCGCGCTTGGCCAGCGAGGGCGAGATGGAGGCGGCCACGTCGCGGCCGGTGGCCGAGGGCGGGAACTGTCGAACGGCGCCGTCGGGGAATTTGAGATCGATCATCGTCAGTCTGCTTCAGGTCTGTCGCCGAGTTCAGCGCTTGGCGGCGCCGCCGGAACGGGATCGTAGCCCGAACCGCCGAAAGGATGGCATTTGCACAACCGGCGCACGGTCAGCCAGCCGCCCCGCACCGGACCGTGGGTCAGAAGCGCGTCGCGTCCATAGTCCGAACAGGTCGGCAGGAAGCGGCACTGCTGGCCGATCAGGGGGGACAGCGTGAGCTTGTAGGCCCGATAGGCCCCGCGCACGCCGCGTTCATAGAGAGACATTCGTCCCTTCGCCGGGGGCTCGTTGAGGTTCGCCCGGCTTATCCCCCGTCACGCCGGGGCGATCAACCGATTGGACGTCAAGCCGCGCCGGCGAGACGAGTTCGAGTGTCGCTCTGATGCTTGAGCAGGGCCTGATCCACGGCGTCCAGCGTCGCCTCCACCGCCACCAGGGTCGAGGCGTGGCGGGCGGGATAGTCGGCGACCTGTTTCAGCGCGCGCAGGCCCCCGAAACGACCCTCGGGGCCGTCGCCGCCGGACTTGAGCATGGCCGACATGGCGTCGCGGGCGTCGCGGACCTCCTGCGCGGTCGCGCCGATCACGGCCTGGCCCAGAACGCCGGCCGCGGCCTGGCCCAGCGCGCAGGCCTTCACGTCCTGGGCGAAGGCGGCGATGCGGCCCTGATCGTCCAGCACGACGTCGACGATGGCGCGCGAGCCGCACAGCTTGGCCACGCGTTCGCCCGTGCCCTCGGGCGCAGGCAGACGCCCCGCGTGCGGCAGGTTGGCCGCCAGCGACAGGATGCGTGCGCTGTAGAGCTCGTCGATCATGGGAGGAAGATAGGCGCGCCTTACGGGCGAGGGAAGATCAGCCGCCTTGCAGCGAGGACCAGGTGCGGCCACCAGCGGCGTCCGGTCCGGTAGCAGAGGCGGCGCGCAGCCAGGCCAGATTGCGGTCGGCCGACTCGGGCGGAAGTTCGCGGCGCAGGATCTGCTCGGCTTCGGCCATCTTGCCCTGCAGGCCCAGGGCCATGGCCAGGTTCAGCTTGACCTGAAGCTTGGCGCCCGGCTGGGAAACCGCGCGGCGCAGCAGGGGTTCGGCCTCGGCGGCGCGACCCTCGGCCATCAGGGGCATGGCCATGTTGGCAAGCACATCCGGGTTGTCGGGCGACAGGGTCAGGGCCTGACGCCAGGCCTCCTGCGCATCGTCGTGGCGGCGGACCTGCTGATAGGCCGTGCCGAGCAGCGACAGCGCCCGCCAGTCGCGCGGCGCCTGGTCACGGGCCCGTTCCAGGGCGGCGATGCCGTAAAAGGCGTGGCCGCGGGCGATGTGGGCGCGCCCAGCCTCCAGCATGGCTTCGACGTTCGTCGGCTGGACCATCATCACGGCCTGTGCGGTTTCAGCCGCCTGGTCGTGACGCCCGAGTTCGCGCAGAGCCTGGGCCAGCTTGACGCCGGCGACGGGGTCCGCCGGATTGATCTCGTTCTGCTGGGCCCAGAAGACCGAACGGGCCAGCGGGTCGGCGCGATCATAGGCGGCGCGGGTCTGGGCGTCCGCAGGCGTACGCGGCTGTGCGGCGGGCGGCGCCTGTTCCTGCGTCTGCGCCAGCGTCGGCGCGGCCGTCAGCAGCAAGGCGGAGGTTGCGAGTGCGAGGGCGGTGCGCGACATGGATGGAGTCCAGGCTGATCGCATCCAGACTCAAGCCTCGGCGTCAAACTTTGGTTAACGGCTGGAGCCGCCCGCATATGACCGCTTCGAACCACGATGTTCTGATCGCCGCCGATGCGTCCGCCCGGTCCGTGCGCCTGATCGCGGCGGGCGCCGCGCCGGCCTCGCCCTGGGCCGAGGCGCACGACTTCACCGGCAAGACGGGCCAGCTGCTCGTGATCCCCGACGCCGAGGGACGGCCGGTCGAAGCTTGGTTCGGGACGGGCGAAGCCTTCGATCCGCTCACTGTGCGCGGCCTGGCGGCGCGTCTGCCCGCCGGCGAATGGCGGCTCGACGGGGTCGAGGGCGAGGCAGCCGAGATGTCGGCCGTGGCCTGGGGCTTGGGGACCTATCTGTTCGACCGCTACAAGCCTCGGCCCCAGCGCGGGCGCGCGCGCCTGGCCGTGGCCGAGCGCGTAGACCTTGAGGCCTGTCGCCGCATCGTCGCAGCCTGCGCCCTGTGCCGCGAGATGGTGGACACGCCCGCCGCCGACATGGGGCCGCTGCAGATCGAGACGATCGCGCGCGAGATCGCTGAAGCGCACGGCGCGGACCTGTCGGTCACCGAGGGCGAGGCCCTGCTCGAAGCCAACTACCCGGCCGTGCACGCCGTGGGCCGCGCCGCCGCGCCGCACCGGGCGCCGCGCGTCATAGAACTGGGCTGGAGGCTGGACCAGACGGACCGTCCGTTGATCGCCCTGGTCGGCAAGGGCGTGGTGTTCGACACCGGCGGCCTGGACCTGAAGCCCGCCGCCGGGATGCGCAACATGAAGAAGGACATGGGCGGGGCGGCCCACGCCCTGGCCTTGGCGAGGCTGGTGATGCAGGCGAACCTGCCCGTGCGGCTGGTGGTGCTGGTCGCGGCCGTCGAGAACGCCGTGTCAGCCGACGCCTTCCGGCCCGGCGACGTGCTGTCGACGCGACAGGGCCTGACGGTCGAGGTGGGCAATACCGATGCCGAGGGACGCCTGATCCTGGCCGATGTTCTGACGCGGGCGGGCGAGCACGCGCCGGACCTGACGCTGGACTTCGCCACCCTGACCGGTGCGGCGCGTATCGCCCTGGGGCCGGAACTGCCACCGCTCTACACCGACGATGACGCTCTGGCGGACGGCCTTCTGGCGGCTGGACGGACGGTGCGCGACCCGCTGTGGAGGATGCCTCTTCACCCCGGCTATCGTCCAGCGCTTGAGGCCGAGATCGCCGACCTGAGGAACGATCCGGCCGCCTGGGCCCAGGCCGGGTCGGTCACGGCGGCGCTGTTCCTGCAGAAGTTCGCGCCGACAACGGGATCGTGGGCGCATCTGGACATCTTCGCCTGGAATCCGCGCGCTCGCCCCGGCTGGCCCGAAGGCGGCGAGGCGCAAGGACTTCGCGCCGCCTTCCATCACATTTCCGCGTTCGCTGCCGCACATTAACGTCCGCTTCGGCTTCGCGGCCTAGAACGATTGTTCAACCGATCGAGCCGCCGTTTGACCGACGTCCTCGCCCTGATTGATCCCGGACCGCGCCTGGCGCGGCCCGACCTGGCCGAGCTTCGGCTGGAGGGATTGGTGCGCGCCGATCGCTATGCGCAGACCAGCGCCCGGCATGGCGCCGATCCGGCGTCTCCGATCTGGAGCGGCGCGAACGCGGACGCCCGGCGAATCGACGAACTGCTGGCCGGCGAGGTCTTCGATGTCCTGGACGAGACCGGGGGCCGGGCCTGGGGCCGGGCGCGTCGCAGCGGCGTCGTCGGCTGGATCGACCTGGGCGCCCTGAGGCCCGGCGCGTCGGCGCCGACCCATCGGGTGCGCGCCCTGAAGGCGCCGGTTCACGCGGCGTCTAAAGGTGAGACAGCGCAGGCCGCGCCTCTGTTTATGAACGCCCTGGTTCGGGTCGAAGAGACGGCAGGCACCCGTGCGCGCCTGACCGGACGGGGCTGGATCGCTGCCGAGGCGCTGGCGCCGATCGGCGAGTTCGAGTCCGACCTGGCGGTCGTAGCCCAAGCCTTCCTCGGCGCGCCCCACAGCCTGGGCGGCCGCACGGCGGCGGGGACGGATTGCTGCGGGCTCGTGCAGCAGGCCCTGATGGCCTGCGGCCTGGCCGCGCCGCGCTGGGCGTCGGGGCAGGCGGAGCTTGGACGGTCTGTCGAGACGCCGGCGCGCGGCGACCTCGTGGTGTGGCTAAAACCGGACCTTAAGCCGTGGGGCGGGCACAGCGGCGTGATGACGGACGCCGGCCAGGTGATTCACGCCAGCGGACGCGCGGGCGAGGTGCTGATCCAGCCTCTGGCCGAGGTCGCGGCGGCCTATGTCGGCAACGGCTTCGAGCCAGCGATATTCCGACGCCTGTCGACCTAGGCCCCAAACGCAGAAAAGGCGGCCCGAAGGCCGCCTTTTCGCAACTCAATCGACTGAAATCAGCGAGCCGTTGGCGCGCTGGCCGGAGCGGCCGGCGGGGTGCTGGTCGCGGCCGGAGGGGCGACCGGCGTGGCCTGCTCTCCCGGCTGGGCGGCGACGCCCGTGTCCGGGGTTGCGCCGTCCGGAGCGACGGTCTGGCCTTCCGTGCCCTCGGCGATGGGGGCTTCGCCCTCGACGGCGGCTGCGCCCTCGGCGCCCGGTTGACGAGCCGGATCGGGGGCGGGGATGGGGTAGCCCTGCGAGCCCTGCTCGTGCAGCCAGGCCAGCAGGTTGATGCGGGTATTGGTGTCGCGGATGCCGGCGAACGACATCTTGGTGCCGGGGATGTAGCGGGCCGGGGCGGTCAGGAACTGATCCATCTCGTCCCATCCCCAGATCGGAGCCTCGGCCTTGTGCGCGGCCATGGCGTCCGAATAGGCGAAGCCCGGACGGTGCATGACTGCGCCGCCCATGACAGCCCACAGATTCGGACCGATTCCATCGGCGCCGCCTTGGTTCACCGTGTGACAGGCCTGGCAGCGCGCGAAGGCGGCCTGGCCGGCGGCGAGGTCGGCGGTCGGGATGACCGTGCCCCAGTCGGGCGCCAGCTCGGCGGGACCGGCCGCGGCTTCTTCCGGCGCATCCACAAAGTAGCCCATCTTTTCAGGGGCTTCAGTATGATAAATAGCGCCCGACGCTTCCTTGATCACCAGGATGGCGAAGGCCGTGCCCAGCGCGGCGCCGAAAATCTTGTTCCACTTCAGATCGCCGCTCATACGCGTCGTCGCATCCCGTCTCTAGAGCCCCTGACGCGCACGGCGGTGAGCCGCGCCCAGGGGGCGTGTCCTTGCGTGGGCGTCTCTGACACGCTAGCGCCGCCTTCGCAACCGGCCCGGAGTGCTCCGGGCGTCGCAGGGCGCCGTCAAGCCGATGAACCCGCTGATAATGATACCCGCTCGCATGGGCGCCACCCGTCTCCCGGGCAAGCCGCTGGCCGACATCGGCGGCAGGGCCATGATCGTGCGCGCTTGGGAGCAGGCTGCGAAATCCGGTCTGCCGGCGGTCGTCGCGGCGGGCGATCCCGAAATCGTGGAGGCGGTCCAGGTCGCCGGCGGGCGGGCCATCCTGACCGATCCGGCCCTGCCCAGCGGGTCCGACCGCGTCCTGGCGGCGCTGAACGCCGTCGATCCCGACGGGCGGCACGACGCGGTGATCAATCTGCAAGGCGACATGCCGTTCGCCGATCCGGCCATCCCGACCGCCTGCGCGGCCCTGCTGGCCAGCGAGGCCGCGTGCGACATCGCGACCCTGGTCGCGCTCGAAGCGGAGGCCTCGGATCGATCAAACCCGGACGTCGTCAAGGCGGTGCTGGCGCTGGGCGAGGGCGGGACTTCCGGCCGCGCCCTCTATTTCACCCGCTCGACCCTGTACGGCGATGGCCCGGTGTGGCGTCACGTCGGCGTCTACGGCTATCGCCGCGCAGCCTTGGAGCGCTTCTGCGCCGCGCCGCCGTCTCCGCTGGAGCGGCGCGAGAAGCTGGAGCAGTTGCGGGCGCTGGAGATCGGCCTGTCCATCTGGGCCGCCGTCATCGACCAGGCGCCCCTGTCGGTCGACAACCCGGCGGACCTGGAAGCGGCGCGGGCCCTGGCCTGACGCCGCCCCTCGATCCTCAGCCCTGAGGCAGCCGGATCGGATTGCGGATGCGCACCGCCTGGCCGGCGTCCAGACCCAGTTCCTGATAGGTCCAGCTGATCACCGCGCCATCCGCGACCAGGGCCTTGCACAGGTCCGGCGAGCGGCGCTTCAACGTCAGTTCGGCGGGATCGCCGTCCTGGATCGCCACCTCGAAGGTCGAGGTTTCGGTGCAGCCGTTGGAATCGACCCGCACCGACAGGCCACGGCCGTCGAAGGCGACCGAGCGGATCGCCTCCAGCGGCTCGGCCGCCACCGTGGCGGCGTCCCCGCCCGAGCGGACCGTGATCTTCTCGCCCGCCTCGTTGGAATAGATTACGCAGCCGGCCAGCAGGGGCGCGAGCGCGCCTGCCAGAACCAGCCCCTTGAGCGCCGCCTTCACCGCGGCGCTTCCGTCGACGACGAATGGATCACCCGCGTGGTGGGCTTTTCGCTGGAGATGATGATGCAGCCGCTCAGAAGCGGCGCGGCGATGGCGAGGGCGATGACGAAACGAACCATTGGATGTGTCCCCTTTGTGGCTTGGCCGCAAGGTGCCTGCCCGACCGCCCGGGTTCACGTGAATAATCGGAAAGGCGGATGACAAATCGGCAAGGATCGCCCTTGCGCCGATCTGCAACAGGCATAGCTACGCTCGACCTAAACGCACCGATGGTGATCGCCGATGAGCCTGCTGTTCTCGCCCCACACGATGGGCCCCCTGACCCTGAAGAACCGGATCATGGCGGCGCCCATGTGCCAGTACTCCGCCATCGATGGCGTGCCGCAGCCCTGGCACGCCCAGCACTGGGGCCGGCTGGCCCTGTCGGGCGTGGGCCTGGTGGTGATCGAGGCGACGGGCGTCGAGGCCGCCGGCCGCATCAGCCCCGCCGACACCGGCCTGTGGAACGACGAGCAGGAGGCGGTCTACGCCCGGCTGATCCGCGATCTGCGGACCTACAGCGACACCCCGATCGGGGTGCAGCTGGCCCACGCCGGCCGTAAGGCCTCGACCACGCCGCCGTGGATCGACCGGGGCCGGGCGCTGACCGCCGAGGAGGGCGCGTGGGAGACCTTCGCCCCGTCGGCCGTCGCCTTCAAGGACGACTGGCACACGCCCACGGCCCTGGACGAGGCGGGGATGGAGCGCGTCGTCGAGGCCTTCGTGCAAGCCGCCAAGCGCGCGGAGCGGGCCGGCTTCGACGTGGTGGAGTTGCACGCGGCCCATGGCTATCTGCTCAGCGAATTCCTGTCACCGGTCTCGAACCTGCGCGAAGACGAATACGGCGGCTCGGCCGAAAACCGCATGCGCTTCCCGCTGCGGGTGGCCCAGGCCCTGCGCGACGCCTGGCCGCGCGACCGGGCGCTGGGCGCGCGTTTCAACGGCTCGGACTGGGTCGACCAGGGCATCACGGACGATGAGGTCCAGGCCTTCGCCCGCGCCCTGCACGCGATGGGCTACGACTATCTGCACCTGTCCAGCGGCGGCAATGTCGCCACGGCGCAGATTCCGGGGCGCGAGCCGGGCTATCAGCTGCCCTTCGCCGAGGGGGTGAAGCAGGCCGTGCCCGAGGCGACCGTCGTGGCCGTCGGCATGATCGCCGATCCGCATCAGGCCGAGGCGGTGCTGCAGGCGGGTCAGGCCGACATGGTCGCCCTGGCCCGCGCCCTGCTGGATGATGCGAACTGGGGCCACCACGCGGCCGTCGCCCTGGGGGCGGACGAAGGCCTGCCGCGTCAGTACCAGATGGCGTCGCAGAAAATCTGGCCGGGCTACGCCCTGGCCCACAAGGGCTGACGCCGGCGCGTCAGCCTTGCGGCGGCAGCTGGTAGGGGTTCTGCACCGTCACCGACGAGCCTGGGCGCAGGCCCAGCTCGTCGAACGACCACTGCAGCTGGACGCCGTCGCGCAGCGGCTTGTCGCACCGGTCTTCCTCGAGCCGGCGCAGGGTGATGACCACCTCCCCGCCGACGCGGCGCACCATCGGCGTCACGTCCTGCTTGGACGTGCAGCCGTTCGAGCTGACCCAGAAGACGGCCTGGTCACGCGTGATGGCGGCGGCGTGGATGGGCTCGACCTGCCCGGGCATGACGGCGGGCGCAGACGCCTCGACGGGCTCCGATCCGAGCGGCAGATGGCTGCAGGCGCCCAGGGCCGCAAAGACGGCGACGACGCCCAGCGTATGAATGCGGCTCATGGCCCGGTTCCTTCCGGCAAGGCGTTCACTATGCCTCATTTCGGTCGCCGCCGCACCCCTTGAGCGCCTCAACTGGCGTTACGGCATAACAAAAAGGCTCCAGGTTTCCCCGGAGCCTCGTTGTCTGATTTCAAGCCGTCGGCTTAGGACGAGTAGTATTCCACGACCAGGTTCGGCTCCATCTTCACCGGGAACGGCACGTCGGCCAGTTCCGGGACGCGAACGTAGCGAACCGAGAAGCCGCGGTCACCCAGCTCGAGGTAATCCGGCACGTCGCGTTCCGACGACTGCTGGGCTTCCAGGACCAGGGCCATGTTGCGGCTCTTTTCCTTGACCTCGATGACCTGGCCCGGCTTCACGCGGTACGAGCCGATGTCGACCTTCTTGCCGTCGACGGTCACGTGGCCGTGGCTGACGAACTGGCGAGCGGCCCAGACGGTTGGGACGAACTTGGCGCGATAGACGATCGCGTCCAGGCGCGATTCCAGCAGGCCGATCAGGTTCTCGGAGCTGTTGCCCTTGCGGCGGGCGGCTTCGGCGTAGGTGGCCGAGAACTGCTTCTCGGTGATGTTGCCGTAGTAGCCCTTCAGCTTCTGCTTGGCCTTCAGCTGCAGGCCGAAGTCCGAGACCTTCTGCTTGCGGCGCTGGCCGTGCTGGCCGGGGCCGTAGGAGCGCTTGTTGACCGGGGACTTGGAGCGACCCCACAGGTTTTCACCCATGGCGCGGTCGATTTTGTACTTGGCGCTGTGGCGCTTGGACATTCTATTCTCTTTTCACTGATGCGGCCCGGTCCCTCCCCGAATGGAGAGACGATCTCAACGGCGGTCCACGCATCGTCCGTGTTAATCCGCGCTTCCGGCCGAGGCTGGAGGCGTGAAGGGCGCGCTTATGGCGGCGGGCGGCGACTGAGTCAATGTCGCAGCCCCCTTGCCCGAGCGCCATTCAATGGCCTAAGCGCCGCCGTGATGACCCGCAGCCGTTGCGAGACATGGTCGACCGCAAAGTCGCTGGCCTTCCTGGCCGCCGTCTTCGCCATGACGCTCGCCGTTCTGCTGCCCACGGCCGCCGCCGCGGCGCGCGGCCCGGGCGAGGCGGTCATCCTGTGTTCGGGCGACCAACTCCAGGTCGTCTATGTCGGCGGTCACGCCGAGAAGAAGTCGGACCACGACCAGCCTGTCCAGTGCGCCCAGTGCATTCTGCACGCCCAGGCCGCTCTGCCGGCCGGCCCCGGGCCGGCCCCTGCCCCGCGCATCCGCACCCCGTCGGCCCAGCCCGCGCCCCTGTGGGCCGAGCGCCGCCTGCCGCCGTCGACCGCCCCGCCGCGCCCGCCCTCCACCGCCCCGCCCCTGACCGTCTGACGCGCGCCCGCGCGGCCTATCCGGCTGCGCTTCATCCGTTTCAGACTTCAGGACATCCATGTCTTCCAGAACCTGCGCGGCGCCGATGGCGCTGCTGGCCGCCGCCTGCGCGGCCGCCCCCGCCTTCGCCCAGAGCGCCGATCAGACCGTCACCACGGTCGACAGCATCATCGTCACCGGAACCCGCAACCCCGATGAACCAGCCGTGGTGGCCGAGGCCCGCGCCCGCCTGTCGCGCACCCCCGGCGCCGTCGCCGTCGTCTCTGCCGAGAGCTATGAGGACCGCTACGCCTCAGCCCTGTCCGACACCCTGCGCGCCGTGCCCGGCGTCTTCGCCCAGCGGCGGTGGGGCGAAGAGGTCCGCCTGTCGATCCGCGGCTCGGGCATCGGCCAGTCGCTGCACCTGCGCGGCGTGCTGCTGGCCCAGGACGGCGTGCCGATCAACGGCCCTGACGGGTTTGGCGACTTCCAGGAGCTGGACCCGCTGATCGCGCGCTACGCCGAGGTCTACAAGGGCGGCAACGCCCTGCGCTTCGGCGGCGCGGCCCTGGGCGGCGCCATCAACATTCTGACGCCCACGGGCCGGAACACCCCGTTCGACAATCTGCTGCGGCTCGAGGCCGGCTCTTTCGCCACGCGGCGGGCTCATCTGGCCATGGCGCGCGAACAAGGGGACTGGGACGTCTACGCCGCCGGCACCTGGGCCGGCAGCGACGGCTTTCTCGATCACCAGGACGCCGACAGCAAGCGCCTGACGCTCAGCGTCGGCCGTCAGTTCGGCCAGGATCGGGAAGTCCGCCTGAT
Source organism: Brevundimonas sp. MF30-B (assembly GCF_004683885.1). NCBI lineage: Bacteria > Pseudomonadati > Pseudomonadota > Alphaproteobacteria > Caulobacterales > Caulobacteraceae > Brevundimonas > Brevundimonas sp. MF30-B. The sequence goes on from NZ_CP038440.1 coordinate 2,703,015, forward strand.
CGTCCAGGCCAACGACCTGGACCTCGACATCTCCGGCACGCAGTCGCTCGACAAGGCGTTGAACCGGCCGCGCGATCCGGATCCTGATGTGCGCCGGCTCGACTACGGCCGCGACGTCGATTCGGTTCGTGTGACGGCCCAGACCCGCTGGCGGCTGAGCGACGGCCTGGTGTTCGAGGGCGGCGCCTATATCGCGGACAAGCGGCTCTATCACCCGGTGCCCGTGGTGCTTCAGAACGACTACCGTTTCTGGGGCGGCTTCGGGCGGCTGGACTGGAACGGGCAGGTCGCCGGCCTGCGCGCTGACGCCTTCGCCGGCGCCTATTTCCGCACGGGCGACAATGACAGCTCGGTGTTCCTGAACGTCGGAGGGGGCAACCCCGGCTTCCGCATCGGCGACACCCTGCAGACTGCGACCGGCGTCGACGTGTTCGCCGAAGGCCGCCTGTTCGTCACCAACAATCTGGCTGTCATCGGCGGCGGGTCGTGGGGCCGGGCCGAGCGCGATGTGGATAACCGGCTTGCGCCCGCCAACAGCGCCAACCGGGACTACGACTGGTTCGCGCCCCGCGTCGGCCTGTTGTGGGAAGAGGCGGACGGCTCGCAGATCTACGCCAATGTGACCCGTTCGGTGGAGCCGCCGACCTTCCTGGAGCTGGTTCAGAGCCCCGTGCCGCAGTTCGTCGATCTGGACGCGCAAAAGGCCTGGACCGCCGAGATCGGCGCGCGGGGCCAGCGCGGGCCGTTCCGCTACGACATCGCGGCCTATCGCGCTCACATCAAGGGCGAGCTGCTGAACTACGTCGTCATCCCGGACGTGCCCCCGCTCAGCTTCAACGCCCAGGACACCGTGCACCAGGGGATCGAGGCCGGTCTGGACTGGCGGCTGGTGGAGGGCGGCGCGGGCCGTCTGACGCTGCGCCAGACGTGGACGTGGTCGGACTTTTTCTTCGACGGCGATGCGGTCTATGGCGACAACCGCCTGCCCATCATCCCCGAGCACGCCTATCGCGCCGAGCTGAAGTTCGAGCACGCGGCCGGCTGGTTCGTCGCCCCGTCGATCGAGTGGGTCCCGCGGTCTGTCTTCGTCGATTACGCCAATACGCTGAAGTATCCCGGCTACACGGCCGTGTCGCTGAATGCGGGTGTCGATCTGAACGACGGGCTGTCGCTGTTCGCGGACCTGCGCAACCTGACGGACGAGCGCTACGTCTCCAACGCCAATGCGGTGGGCGACGCCCGCAGGGACTCGACCAATGTCTTCACCCCCGGCGAAGGCCGCGCGGCCTACGTCGGCCTGCGTCTGAAATACTGATGGAAAGGAGCCGGGGCGGCCTTGGCCGTCCCGGCGTCGTCACATGAGCCAGACTCCTTCCAAGCCCGCCCGAAACGGTCTGTCGGACGCCTATCGCGCCGTCTGGCGGTGGCATTTCTACGCCGGCCTGTTCGTCATGCCGGTGCTGATGCTGATGGCCCTGACCGGGGCGATGTATCTGTTCAAGCCCGAGATCGAGGACGCGGTCTATCGCGACATGGCGGTGGTCCAGCCGGCCGCGCGCACCGTGTCGCCCGACCGCTGGGTGGCCTCGGCCGAGCGCAACGGCGGCACAGCCTCGTCCGTGCTGGTCTCGGACAGGCCCGACCGTGCGGTGCGGGTGACGGTGCGTCAGGACGGCGAAAGCCGCATCGCCTTCGTCGACCCCTACACCGCCGCCCTGAACGGAACGGTTCAGGGCGAGGGCGTCATGGGCGTGGTCCAGGGCCTGCACAGCCTGACCCTGCTGGGCAAGCCGTTCAACATCCTGGTCGAGATCGTGGCCGGCTGGGCCGTCATCCTGGTCGCGACGGGCATATTCCTGTGGTGGCCGCGACGGCGCGATGCGGCGGTGGCCGTGCCCCGCGCGGGCGATCCGGCCCGCCGACCCTTTTGGCGCGATCTGCACGCCGTGACGGGCCTGTACGCCGGCGGCGTCATCGTCTTCCTGGCGCTGACGGGCATGCCTTGGTCGGCGGTCTGGGGCGACAAGTTCCTGAACGTCGTGCGCGAAAGCGGCCTGGGCCGTCCCGCCGCGCCGCCGGCCGCCAGCCCCTGGGCGCACGGCGAGGGCCACGACGCCCCGGCCGGTGTCGGCTGGACCATGGAAAACGCGGTGATGCACGCCAATGGCGACCACTCGGGCCACGTCATGCCCAGCCTGTCGCGCGTGATCCGCACCGCGCGAGCCGAGGACGTGCCTCTGCCCTACACCGTCTCGATCCCGTCGGACCCGACCCTGGCCTACACCGTGGCGCACGCCGCCGTGCGGGCCGAGGACGCGCGCAGCCTGTATGTCGACGGCGTCACCGGCGAGGTGAAGGCCGACATTCGCTGGAGCCAGTTCGGCGTCGGCGCCAAGGCCTTTGAGTGGGGCATCGCCGTGCACCAGGGCACGCAGTACGGCTGGGCGAACCGGATCGTCATGCTGTCGGGCTGCATCGCCGTCTGGCTGCTGGGCATCAGCGGTCTGATCATGTGGTGGAAGCGTCGCCCGGCGCGCAGCGGCCTCGGCGCGCCGACGGCTCCGCCCGGACCAAGGGCGCGGGCGGCGGTGCTGGGCATCGTGCTGCCGCTGGCGGTGCTGTTTCCCCTGACAGGCCTCAGCCTGGTTGCGGCGCTGGCCCTGGACTGGACGATCCGGCGCGTGCGCCGCTGACGGCTCAGGCGGCGGCGCGCGCCGGCAGGACCTCTTCGATCAAGGTCCGGCCCCGGTGCGCGTCGGCCGTCGGCCGACCCAGCAGATAGCCCTGGGCCTCGTCGCAGCCCTGTCCGCGCAGGAAGTCGAGTTGGCTTTCGGTCTCGACCCCCTCGGCCAGGACCGGAATCTCCAGGCTTTCGCCCAAGGCCAGGACGGCGCGGATGATGGCCCGGGCCTGCTCGTCGCCTTCCAGCTCGGGCATGAAGGAGCGATCCAGCTTGATCTTGTCGAACGGGAAGGCGCGCAGGGTCGACAGGGACGAATAGCCGGTGCCGAAGTCGTCCATGGCGATGGTCACGCCCAGCGCCTTGAGCTGGCGCAGCACATGGGTGGTGCGGGCCAGATCGGCGATCATGGCGGTTTCGGTGATCTCCAGCTCCAGCCGGCTGGGCGACAGGCCGGTCTCGACCAGGATCTGATGCACCAGGCGCGGCAGGTCGACGTGCGACAGCTGCACCGGCGACAGGTTCACCGCGATCTTGTGCGGCTCGGTCCAGGTGGCGGCCTCGACGCAGGCGTGGCGCAGCACCCATTCGCCGATCGGCAGGATCAGGCCGGTCTCTTCGGCCAGGGGAATGAACTCCGCCGGCGAAACCTGAACCCCGTCCTCGCGCCGCCAGCGCAGCAACACTTCGAAGCCGGTCAGGCGGCCCGTGCGCAGCGAGGCCTGCATCTGATAGTGCAGTTCGAACTGGTCGTTATCCAGCGCCTCCCGCAGCTCCTGGGCCATGCGACGGCGGCGGCGCACCGCGTCGTCCATCGCCTCTTCATAGAAGCAGACATCCTGGGCCAGCGAGGCCTTGGCGCGGTACATGGCCAGGTCGGCGTTGTTGATCAGGGCCGAGGCCGCGCGGGCGTCCTCGGGCCACATGGCGATGCCGATGGCGGCCCCGCAGGCGATCTCGGCGTGGCCCAGGTCCAGCGGCGTCATGATGGCGGCGCGCAGGCGCTCGGCGGCCTCCATGGCCTCCAGCCGGCTCGACACGGGGGTCAGGCCGATGAACTCGTCGCCGCCCAGCCGCGCCACGAAGTCGCCCGGGTCGCGCGTGTCGAACATCCGGCGCGCGACATGGACCAGCAGGTCGTCGCCCACGGCGTGGCCGTGCACGTCATTGACCTCCTTGAACCGGGTCAGGTCGATCGAGAAAAGGGCGAAGCCCTGCGCCTCGTCCGCCTGTTCGATCTGGGCGTCCAGCGCCTCCAGGAAGGCGGCGCGGTTGGGCAGACCGGTCAGGCTGTCGGTGGTCGCCAGACGCGTGATGCGACGCTCCTGCTCCTGACGCGCGCGCAGGTCGCGCACGGCGAAGATGCGATAGTGGCCGTCGCCGTCCTCGCGCCGCGCGCGGCGCACCAGGACTTCGACCGGCACCGACGCGCCCTGGATCGGGCGGACCTGGCTCTCGACCAGCACGCCGCCGTCCAGGGCCTCCGCCTCGGCGATGAAACGTGCGACCGGCTGGCCGCTCAGCTCGGCGGCGTCCATGCCGCACAGCTCGCCCATGGCGGCGTTGGCGACCAGCACCTTGCCGTCACCCTCGACCAGCATGCCGTCGACGCTGCCCTCGATCAGCTGATGCAGGCGTACCCGCGACAGCTGCTGGGTCTGCTCTTCCAGCGCATGGCTGGCGACGGCGGTGCCCAGAATCAGGAAGCCCACGGCCGCGACGCCCATCGCCAGCAGCGCCTGGGCGGCGTCGGCGTTCAGCGCGCCGTCGGCCGACGCCAGCGGCAGAACCGTCAGGGCGCCCATGCCGGTGAAGTGCAGGGCCACGATGGTGATCACCAGACCGACGGCCGCCAGCAGCGGCGCGCGCTTATCGTCTTCGCCGGCTCCCAGATGGAAGGCGGCCGCCCCGCCCAGAACCGCCGCGATCAGCGAAGCGGCGACATAGCCTGGATGCCAGATCAGCAGCGCCTCGGCGGTGAAGGCCGACATGCCGACATAATGCATGCCCGCGACCGTCAGGCCGAACATCACGCCGCCCACTGCCGGCGCCAGGCGATGACGGCGCGAGGCCGTCCACATCGCCACGGCGCTGCCAGCCACCGCCACCAGCAGCGACAGGCCCGTCATCATCGGCTCATAGGTGGCGGCCACGCCGGGTCGGTAGGCCATCATGGCCACAAAATGGGTGCACCAGATGGTCGCCCCGCCCGACACCGAAGCCATGAACAGCCAGGCCAGATGCGCGTCGCGCCGGCTGATCAGCACTTTTCTATAAAGCCGCGCCGTAACCAGGCTGCCCGCCGCGCCGACCAGGGCCGCCAGCAGCGTCAGGAACAGGTCATGCTGCTGGGTCAGGCAATCAATGATGCGCATTGGAGGGGACACGTCCGCAGTTTCGACGACGGCCTTAGCGCTGCGCCCGTGTCCGGACGGTCAACGGACAGGCTTAACCGCCCTTAACGCACGTCAAAAAAAAGGTCGGGCGCTGAGCCCGACCCCTTTCATTCCGCTGGACCGTGCGATCAGCCCTGACGTGCCGTGTCGAAAAGAGCGTTGACCTTGTTCCAGTTCACCACCGACCAGAAAGCCTTCAGATAGTCGGCGCGGCGGTTCTGGTACTTCAGATAATAGGCGTGCTCCCAGACATCGGCGCCCAGGATGACCGCACCCTTTTCGTCGGCCACATCCATCAGGGGGTTGTCCTGGTTGGGGGTCGAGGTGACCTTCAGCTTGCCGTCCTGCCAGATCAACCAGGCCCAGCCCGAGCCGAATTGGCCGGCGCCGGCGGCGTTGAAGTCTTCCTTGAACTTGTCCATCCCGCCCAGGTCCTTGTCGATCTGGGCCGCCAGCTCAGCGGAGGGCTCGCCGGCTTCAGCCTGGGGCGCCAGCAGCTCCCAGAACAGGGCGTGGTTCCAGTGGCCGCCGCCGTTGTTGCGCACGGCCTTGGGCAGTTTCGACATGCCAGCGAACAGCTCTTCCAGCGATTTGCCCTGCAGGCTCTCGTCGGCGTCGACGGCCTTGTTCAGGTTGTCGACATAGGTCTGGTGATGCTTGTCGTGGTGGAAGGTCATCGTCTCCTTGTCGATGGCCGGTTCCAGCGCGTCATAGGCGTAGGGAAGGGGCGGGAGGGTGAAGGCCATGTCTGTCTCCTGGACGTCTGCTCAAGCTTGGCCTCCATCTAGTGAAGGCCGTCTGCCGATCCAAGGCGTCGGACCGGCTATTGTTCCCGCACGTTAAGCACGTTCCGCGGGAACCGAGATCCTCGGACAGCTGTTCTTCATGCGCACGCAACCTAAGAGCGATGTCGTAGATGGAACCCAAGAGCTTCCTGCAAGCCGCCCCGCCCTGCGCTGATTATCTGGATGACGCCCAGTTCAAACGCGCGTCGACCAAGATCATGGCCCTGGCCGAGAGGCTGGAGGACGAACAGGTGCTGTGTCTGGCCGACGGCCTCCACGACCTGCTGCGCCAGAGGCGCAGACTGCGGGCGCGGGTGTCTGAGCGGCTGGAGCAGAAGATCTGCGACGGCCCAGGGTCTAGATTCCCCAATTAGGGCGTGACGTGGGCCTTGAGGCAGTCGCGGACCGCCTTCTTCAAATCGCCCGGCGCATTGGGCTCGTCCACGCCCTCGGCCGCCAGCACGGCGCGCATGGCGGCGTCCAGACCCTTGGGCAGAGCTTCCAGCACGCGCTTCTGACCCTTCTCATGCAGGCAGAAGCCGACCTCGCTGCACAGGGCGGCGAACAGGGCGTCCGGATCGGCGACGGTGCTCATGCGGCGGGGCCTTTCAGGCGATCGGCGTGGAAGGCAAGGTGGTCGGCCACGAAACTGGCCATGAAGAAGTAGGAGTGATCATAGCCCGGCTGCATCCGCAGCGTCAGCGTCTGACCCGACGTCTTGGCTGCCTCGACCAGCAGCTCGGGCTTCAGCTGTTCGGTCAGGAAGGGATCGGCGTCGCCCTGATCCACCAGGATGTCGTCAAAGACGCCGCGCGCCGCGCCCGCTTCGATCAGCAGCGCCGCATCATGACGCGCCCAGGCCGCGCGGTCGTCGCCCAGATAGGCGCCCAGCGCCTTCTCGCCCCAGGGGCACCGCGTCGGCGAGGCTATGGGGGCGAACGCCGAAACGGACTGGAACAATTCGGGATGGTTCAGCGCCAGGGTCAGGGCCCCGTGGCCGCCCATCGAGTGGCCGAAGACGGAGCGCGTCTTCGTCGTCGGAAACTCGGCGTCGATCAGATCGATCAGCTCGCCGGCGATATAGCTCTCCATGCGGAAGTGGGGCGACCAGGGCGCCTGGGTCGCGTCGACATAGAAGCCGGCCCCCTGCCCCAGGTCATAGGCCGGATCGTCGGCCACGCCTTCGCCGCGCGGCGAGGTGTCGGGCGCCACGACGATCAGACCCAGCGCCGCCGCCGCGCCATAGGCCCCGGCCTTGGTGGTGAAGTTGTCCTCGGTGCAGGTCAGGCCCGACAGCCAGATCACTACCGGAAACGGCCCTTCCCCCGGCGGCGTGAACACCGACAGGGTCATGGGCGTGCCGGTCACGGCGCTGTCGTGCTTCAGATAGCGCAGGGTTCCGCCGTGGACGGCGTGGGTCTTCACAGTGATCATTCCTCTGACGTCGCCTCCGTCAACTCAACCAGGTCCAGGCCTGGCAGCCCGGAGAACTTTCTCGCCAGCTTCCTGTCGGCGGTGATCAGCGGCTTGGCCATTTCGATCGCCATAGCGACGTAGAGACAATCATACACCGCATGGTCCCGCTCTGCGGCGAGCCGAAAAGCGAAGGGCAGTAGGGGTCGTTCATCGTGCAGGCGTATGAGACGCGGCAGGAGACGTAGCTGGTGTTGGCACCAGTCCATCTCATAGCGACCCGCGCGGTGGTGATTCCTCAGGGCGTTGGCCACTTCGCTGCAAAGCAAAAAGGGCGCTTCCGCAACATGGGTCTCGGCGGCCTCGATCGCGGCGGCCGTCAACGGATCATCGACCATCCACCGGATGACGACGCTGGCGTCAAATATCGCCGATGATGCGTCGGTCGCGATCTGCCCGATCCCTTCGATTGTGCTCGAGAACGTCCTCGACCGTCAGGCCGGCGCCGCGCGTCGCTTCCCGCATGCGCGCGGCCAGCCTCCAGAAAGCGTCCCGGTCCGCTCGAGCCGCCTCAGCCACGAGATTGCGCAGCCGCTGCTCGACAGAAATCCCCTCGCTCGCGGCTTGCGCCTTGATTTCCGCCATGTCGGCATCGTCGATGTTTCGGATCAGGGCTTGAGCCATAGACCAACGCTATCACAGCGCTATCGTTTCGGCAAGATCACCCCGGGCGGTGCAGGGCGCAGATCTTGTTGCCGGACGGGTCGCGCAGATAGGCCAGATGCAGGGTGCCGAACGGTCCTTGGCGCGGGCCGGGCGGGTCTTCGATGGACGTCCCGCCGGCCGCGACGCCCGCGTCGTGAAACGCCTTCACCGCCTCCGCATCCCGCGCGCCAAAGCCGATGGTGCCGCCGTTGGCGTGGCAGGCAGGCTCGCCGTCCAGAGGCCGAGTGATGGCGAAGGCGCCGCGCGGCGTGCGCCACCAGACCCGTCCATATGCGTCGTCGGTTCCCGGCGGGATGCCCAAGGCGCCCAGAGCCGCGTCGTAGAATTTGCGCGACGCCTCGATGTCGTTGGCCCCGACGGTCATGTGCGTGAACATGGCGATCTCCTCCCGATCAGGTCCGTTGTTTTAAACAACGCACGGACCGACGCAAGACCCTAGAACACCACCACGCTGCGGATGCTCTTGCCTTCGTGCATAAGGTCGAAGGCCTCGTTGATGCGTTCCAGCGGCAGGGTGTGGGTGATCATCGGATCGATCTCGATCTTGCCGTCCATGTACCAGTCCACGATCCGCGGCGTGTCGGTGCGGCCGCGCGCGCCGCCGAAGGCCGAGCCGCGCCAGACGCGGCCGGTGACCAGCTGGAACGGGCGAGTGGCGATCTCCTTGCCCGCCTCGGCCACGCCGATGACGATGCTTTCGCCCCAGCCGCGGTGGCAGGCCTCCAGCGCCTGACGCATGACGGTGGTGTTGCCGGTGCAGTCGAAGGTGTAGTCCGCCCCGCCGCCGGTCAGCTCGACCAGATGGGCGACCACGTCGGAAACCTGCTTCGGGTTGACGAAATGGGTCATGCCGAAGCGGCGGCCCCATTCTTCCTTGTCGTTGTTGATGTCCACGCCGACGATCATGTCGGCGCCGACCATCTTCAGCCCCTGGATGACATTCAGGCCGATGCCGCCCAGGCCGAAGACGACGCAGTTGGCCCCCGGCTCCACCCTGGCTGTGTTGACCACCGCGCCCACGCCCGTCGTCACGCCGCAGCCGACGTAGCAGGCCTTATCGAACGGCGCGTCCTTGCGGATCTTGGCGAGCGCGATCTCGGGCAGGACGGTGTAGTTCGAGAAGGTCGAGCAGCCCATGTAGTGGGCGATGGCCTGGCCCTTGTAGGAAAAGCGCGAGGTGCCGTCCGGCATCAGGCCTTTCCCTTGCGTGCCCCGGATGGCGGTGCACAGATTGGTCTTGCGCGACAGGCACGACTTACACTGGCGGCATTCCGGCGTGTACAGCGGGATCACGTGGTCGCCGACCTCGACGCTCGTCACGCCCGGCCCGACCTCGACGACGACGCCTGCGCCCTCGTGGCCCAGGATCGAGGGGAAGATGCCCTCGGAGTCCAGGCCGTCCAGCGTGTAGGCGTCGGTGTGGCAGATGCCGGTGGCCTTGATCTCGACCAGCACCTCTCCGGCGCGCGGGCCTTCAAGGTCGACCTCGACGATCTCCAGCGGCTTCTTGGCCTCAAAGGCGACGGCGGCGCGGGTTTTCATCGGGGAGCTCCTTCAGGACGACTGGGGCGAGGGGTCGCGCAGACGCCGCGCCATTTCAAGCCTTGATCGAACTGAGACGCCGGGTCGCAGCCGTTTTACGGCAACGCTGAGGCCCCACAGGTGTTACGCCGCGCAATGATGCAGTCGCTTCCGCCCCCGCCTCCGCCCGCTCCCGCCGTTCAGGCCGCCCCGACGACCGTGTCCGATGTGATCGTCACCGCCGCGCGTCTGCCGCCGGCGGCCGGCGAGGCCGCGTTTTCGGTGGTGCGGATCGGCGAGGAGACGTTGCAGCGATCGGCGCGGCTGGACGAGGCCCTGGGCGGCGTGCCGGCGGTGTCGCTGTTCCGCCGGACCTCGAGCCTGGCGGCCAATCCGACGACCCAGGGGATTTCGCTTCGCGCCATCGCGCCGTCGGGGGCGGGCCGGACGCTGGTGACCCTGGACGGCGTGCCGCTGAACGATCCGTTCGGCGGCTGGGTGATCTGGTCCCAGGTCGCGCCGGAATCGCTGGAGGGCCTGGACATCACGCGCGGCGCGGGGGCCGGCCCCTATGGCGCGGGCGCGCTGACCGGCGTCATCGGCCTGCGCGAGCGGGCGTCGGGCGGCGTGCTGGACGCCTCGGTCGCCGAGCGCGGCGGACTGCGCCTGGCCGGTTCGGCCTCAGAACAGATCGGCGCGGCGCGTCTGACCCTTTCGGCCCTGCATGATCGGTCCGACGGCTACGTCCCCGTGCGCGGTCCGGCCGCCGGCGCGGCGGACACGCCGCTCGATCTGGAGGCCAGCTCGGCCGCCCTTCGCGCCGACCTGCCGCTGGGCGACGCCGCCGTGTCGCTGCGGGCCGGGATCTGGGACGAGGATCGCGGGGCGGGCCTGGCCGGCGCGCGCGCGAAGGCGTCGGGCCATGTGCTCAGCGCCACTGCTGCACGGGCGCCGTCGGGCGACGCCGCCGGATGGCGCTTGCAGGCCTGGCGCCGCGAAAGCGACTTCGCCAACACCTCGGCCGCCGTCGCCGCCGACCGCGGCTCGACCACCCCGGCCAACGACCAGTTCGAGACGCCGGCGACCGGCTGGGGCGTCAACGCCGCCGTGCGCCAGGCGCGCGAGGCGCTGGGCGGCCGGCTGGAAGGCGAACTGGGTCTGGACGCCCGCTTCAACGAGGGCGAGACGCGCGAGCGGTTCCGCTTCATGGAGGGCCAGTTCACGCGCGGCCGTGTCGCAGGCGGCGAAACCTCTGTGGCCGGCCTCTACGCCGAAGGGTCCTGGACGAACGACCTTTGGCTCGTCGCCGGCGGCCTGCGCGTCGATCGCTGGGAGAATGCGGCCGGACGCCGCTTCGAGTTCGACCTGCAGTCCGGCGCGCCGACCCTGGACGAAACGGATGCGGACCGGTCCGGCGAGGTGGTCTCCGCGCGTCTTGCCGCGCGGCGCGATCTAGGCGGCGGCTGGGCGGCGCGCGGAGCGGCCTACACCGGCTTTCGGCCGGCGACGCTGAACGAACTGCACCGTCCGTTCCGCGTCGGCAACGACCTGACCGAGGCCAACGCCGCGCTGGAGCCCGAGCGGCTGAAGGGCGTCGAGGCCGGCCTGGCCTGGACCGGCGAACGCGCCAGCTGGACCGCCGCCGTGTTCTTCAACGAGATCGACCGCGCCATCGTCAACGTCACCATCGGCGAGGGTCCAGGCACCTTCCCGCGCGCCGGCTTCGTGCCGGCCGGCGGCGTCCTACGCCAGCGCCAGAACGCCGGAACCATCGAAGCCGTGGGTCTGGAGCTGAACGGCGAGGCGAGCGCGACCGACCGGCTGACCCTGGTCGGCGCCCTGTCGATCACAGACGCCCGCGTAGACGGCGGGACCTCAGCGCCGCAGCTGACGGGCCTGCGTCCCGCTCAGGCCCCGATCTGGAGCGCCACGGCCGGCGTCGACTGGACCGCGACGGACCGCCTGACCCTGTCGGCCCGCGCCCGCTACGAGAGCAAGCGGTTCGAGGACGACCTGAACAGCCGCGTGCTGAAGGCCGCCGTGGTCGCCGACCTGCGGGCAGACTGGCGGCTGACGGATCGAGCCGCGGTCTGGCTGGCGCTCGACAACGCCTTCGACGCCGATGTGGAGGTGTCGATGACCGGCACGGGCGTCGCCGGCTATGCAGCGCCGAGGGTGTTGAGCGCGGGCATCCGCCGCGCCTGGTAGGCCTACCCTTTCAGTATTGAAAATCGTTCGCAACAATGGCACAGCGTCGCTCGTGACCGACGCCGCCGCCCCGCGAACCGATGCCGCGCCGCCTCCCAAGGCGAGCATGAACGCGCGCCGCTCGTTCTGGCTGAAGCAGCTGCACAGCTGGCACTGGATCTCGGCCGCCGTCAGCCTGGTCGGCCTGATCCTGTTTTCGGTGACGGGGATCACGCTGAACCACGCCTCGCAGATCCCGGCCGAGCCGGTGACGGTCGAGACCACAGCCGACCTGCCCGCGCCGCTGCTGGCCCGTCTGGCCGAGTTCGCGCCCGAGACCACTGACCCGGCGCCCGAGGCCCTGGCGCGGTGGATCCAGTCGGAGTTCGGCGTCGCCGTCGCCGGGCGCGCCACCGAAACGACGCCGCAGGAAATCTACATCGCCCTGCCCACGCCCGGCGGCGACGGCTGGATAACGGTGGATCGCGCCACCGGCGAGGCGCTGCACGAAAGGACCACGCGCGGCTGGATCGCCTACCTCAACGACCTTCACAAGGGCCGTAACGCCGGGGTCGTCTGGTACTGGTTCATCGACGTCTTCGCCGTGGCCTGCGTGATCTTCGCCGTCACCGGCCTGGCTCTTTTGTGGCTCCACGCGCGGGGTCGGCCCTCGACCTGGCCCATCGTCGCCCTGGGCCTGCTGATCCCCGTCGTCATCGCCCTGATCTTCATTCACTGACGAGTTTCGAGATGCGTTTCCTCCCCGCCACCCTCGCCGCCGCCGGTCTCGGTGCGATCGCCGCCCCGACGGCGGCGGCCGACCTGACCGTCACGGTCGAGATCCCGCGCATCGCCAGCGCCAGCTATCACCGCCCCTACGTCGCCATGTGGATCGAGAACGGCGAGGCCGCCCACGTCCGCACCCTGGCGGTCTGGTACGACACCGCCCTGCCCAACGCCGAGGGCAAGGACTGGCTGAAGGACATGCGCACCTGGTGGCGCAAGGGCGGCCGCGCGCTGAGCCTGCCCGCCGACGGCGTGTCCGGTCCGACCCGCGCGCCGGGCCGTCAGACCGTCCGCATTCCCGCCGCCCGCCTGGCCAGCCTGCCGGCCGGCCAATACACCCTGGTCGTCGAGGCCGCCCGAGAACTGGGCGGACGCGAAGCTGTGCGCGTGCCCTTTCGCTGGGGTGCCGCAAACGCTGGTCGAGCGACCGGATCCACCGAACTTGGCGCGGTCTCCGTCGCCGTCACCCGCTAAGGATTAGAGCCATGAAGAAGACCCTCGCCCTGATCGCCCTCGGCGCCGCGCTCGCCCTGCCGCTGTCGGCCCAGGCCCACCGCGCCTGGCTGGCCCCCACCGCCACCGTCCTGTCGGGCGGTGAGGCCTGGGTCGGCTTCGACGCGGGCATGTCGAACGGCGTCTTCATCCCCGACCACGCCGCCATGCGCCTGGACGGCCTGACCATCACCGCGCCCGACGGCTCGGCGGCTCAGGCTCAGAACAGCCATCAGGCGCGCTATCGCTCCAGCTTCGACCTGCACCTGACCCAGCCGGGCACCTATCGCGTCGCCAACGTCGGCTCGGGCTTCATGGCGACCTATATGGAGGCCGGCGAGCAGAAGCGCTGGCGCGGGCGCGAAGCCGACTTCGCCGCCGCCCTGCCTGCGGGCGCCACCGAGGTCCAGACCACGCGCATGAACAGCCGCACCGAGACCTTCGTCACCCTGGGCGAGCCCAACGACACCGCCCTGGCGCCGACCGGCCAGGGGCTGGAGTTGGTTCCCGTCACCCACCCCAACGACCTGGTGGTCGGCGAACCGGCGACGTTCAAGTTCGTGCGCGACGGTCAGCCCGCCGCCGACCTGGAGGTCACCATCGCGCGGGGCGGCACGCGCTATCGCGACAATCCCGAAGAGCAGACGGTGCGCACCGACGCCCAGGGCGCCTTCACCGTGACCTGGAGCGACGCCGGGATGTACTGGCTGAACGCCTCGGTGCGCACGCCCGGCGCCGCCGGCCAGCCGGCCCTGAACGCCAGCTACAACGGCGTGCTGGAGATCCTGCCCTGAGCCGCGCCGGCGACATCGCCCCGCCCCCGCTGGAGATCGGCGGCGACCGGTCGGAGAACCGCGTCCTGATCCCGGCCCTGAAGGCGCCGCCGCAGCGTCCGCCCAGCGATCGCGTCTGGACCCTGAAGGGCGAAAGCATGGGCACGACCTGGTCGGTCCGCTTGGTCCCGCCGCCGGGCGAGCGCGAGGAGACCTTCCGCGCCGCCATCGATCAGGAACTGACCCGCATCGTGGCCCTGTTCAGCCCCTGGGACCGCCGCTCGGAGATCAGCCGTTTCAACGCGGCGCCGGCGGGTACGTGGGAGCTGTCGCCCGAGTTCTGGGATCTGCTGAACGCCTCGCTGGACCTGGGCGACGAGACGAACGGCGCGGTCGATCCGACGCTGGGCGCCCTGGTCGATCTGTGGGGCTTCGGCCCGCCGGGACCGCGCGACGACGCGGCGCCCCTGCCGGCCGACGACGAGATCGAGGCGGCCCTGGCCGTCAGCGGCTGGGGCCGTCTGCGCCTGAACCGCGACGCGCGGGCGGCGATGCAGCCCGGCGGGACACGGCTCGATTTCTCGGGCATCGCCAAGGGCCACGCCGTGGACTGCGTGTCGGATCGTCTGACGGCGCTGGGCGCGACCTCGCATCTGGTCGAGATCGGCGGCGAGGTTCAGGGTCGCGGCGTCAAACCCGACGGGCAGCCCTGGTGGGTCGAGCTGGAGATGCCGGCCGGCACGCCCGCGCCGCGCACCGTGGTCGCCCTGGTCGATGTGGCGATGGCGACGTCCGGCGACTGGCGCCGCGCCTTTCAGGTGGACGGCAAGCTGTATCCCCACACCATCGACGGCCGCACCGGACGCCCGGTCGACAACGGCCTGGCCTCGGTGACGGTGTTCGACGCCTCGGCCATGCGCGCCGACGCCCTGGCCACCGCCCTGACGGTCATGGGGCCGTTCGAGGGGCCGGAGTACGCCGAGGCCATGGGCCTGGCGGCCCAGTTCGTCGAGCGCACGCCGCGTGGTCTGGTGGAGCGCCTGAGCCCGGCCTTCGCCGCCATGCTGGACGAGGGCGAGTGACGACTGAGCCGGAACGCCTGCTCTGGGCCGTCGCCGCCGTCGCCCTCTGGCTCCTGCTGACGGCCGGCGTCGTCTGGCGCGTGCGCCGAGACCGTCGCCGCGAGGCCGAGCGCGCCCAGGCCCTGGCCGGCGATGCGGGCCAGGACGCCGTGCTGGTCGCCTACGCCAGCCAGACCGGCTTTGGCGAGGAACTGGCCTGGATGACCGCTCGCGCCCTGTCGGACGGCGGCGTGGGGGCGCGGGTCCTGTCCTTCGCCGCGCTGGATCTGGAGACGCTGCGAAACGCGCGCCGCGCCCTGTTCATCGTCTCGACCACCGGCGAGGGCGATCCGCCGGATGCGGCCTCGGGCTTCGTGCGAAGGGTCATGAGCCAGGACGCCGCCCTGCCCGACCTGTCCTGGGGCCTGCTGGCGCTGGGCGACCGCAGCTATGACGCCTTCTGCGGCTTCGGCCGGGCGTTGGCCGCCTGGCTGGCCCGCGCCGAAGCCCCGCCCCTGTTCGACCCGGTCGAGATCGACAACGGCGACGCCGGCGCCATCCGCCACTGGCAGCATCAGTTGAACCAGATCACCGGGGCGACGTCAGCGCCGGACTGGACCCCGCCGGCCTACGACCGCTGGCGGCTGGTCGAGCGCCGCCTGCTGAATCCCGGCAGTCCCGGCGGCGAGGCTCACCATCTGGCGTTCGAGCCGGTCGGCGCCGCGCCGGACTGGGCGGCCGGCGACATCGCCGAGATCGGCGTGCCGGCGCGCGACGGCCAGGCCCCCGCCTCGCGCGAATACTCCGTCGCCTCCCTGCCCGCCGACGGCCGCGCCGAGTTCCTGATCCGCCTGATGCATCGACCCGACGGGACGCCGGGCCTGGCGTCCGGCTGGCTGACCCAGACGATCCAGCTGGGCGACGAGATCGACCTGCGCATCCGCGCCAACCGCGGCTTCCACGCCCCGCCGCCCGGCGCGCCTATGGTCCTGATCGGCAACGGCACGGGCATCGCCGGCCTGCGCGCCCATCTGAAGGCCCGCGCCGCCCAAGGCCAGCCCGCCGACACCTGGCTGCTGTTCGGCGAGCGCACCCGCGCCCATGACGCCTTCTACGACGACGAACTACAGGCCTGGCTGGCTGCGGGCGTGCTGACTCGGCTGGACCGCTGCTTCTCGCGCGACGGGGCCGAGCGGACCTATGTCCAGGCTCTGGTCGCCGAACACGCCCGCCCCCTCGCCGACTGGGCCGAGCGCGGCGCCTTCATCTATGTCTGCGGCAGCCTGGAAGGCATGTCGCGCGGCGTGCATGCGGCGCTGCAGGCCGTGCTGGGCGAAGTGGGGCTGCAGGCGCTGACCGAGGCAGGGCGATACAGGCGCGACGTCTACTGAGACCTGGCGTCGTCCGAGCGCGCACGCACCTGGCCGAACTCGGACGTCGGCTTCCAGCCCGGCCAGTCGCTGCCGTTGGCCAATTCCAAGCCCAGGCGATAGAGCAGCGTCAGGTTCTCGACCGCAGACGTCAGGTCCCAGTCGGCCGACCATTCGTCGCTAGGGCGGTGATAATCGGCGGCGAACTTGGCCTGCCAGGCCGCCAGGCCCGCCTCGCGTCCGCCCTCCACCCAATCGACGCCGTGCCACGGCATCAGGGCCGGCACGCCGGCGCGTGCAAAGGGGAAGTGGTCGGAGCGGTAATAGAAGTTCTGCTCAGGCTGGCGGTCGTCGGTGACGTAGCGGCCCTGCGCCTCCGCCAAGACGGCCAGCCGGTCTTCCAGCTCGTTCTGGCCCTTGCCGAAGATGGCCACATCGCGGGTCGACGGCGACAGGGGCAGCATGTCGATGTTGATGTTGGCCACCGTCGTCTCCAGCGGCCACACCGGATCGGCGGCATAGGCGTAGGCACCCAGCAGGCCCATTTCCTCGGCGGCCATGTGGGCGAAGACGAAGCTGCGCTCGGCCGGGCCGGCGGCCTTCAGCTGGCGCGCCATCTCCAGCACGCCGATGGTGCCCGAGGCGTTGTCCCAGGCGCCGTTGAAGATCTTGTCGTCGCCGGGCGCATCCTCTTCGACGCCGACGTGATCCCAGTGGGCGGAATAGACGATGGTCTCGTTCGGCCGCGTCGTGCCGGGGATCCGGGCCAACAGGTTGTGGGTGCGCAGGCTGTCGATGGTCTCGGCCGTCGCGACCGACAGGGCGACACCCTCCAGCGCCGTCGCCTTGAACTGGCCCGACGCCGCCTGGGCGCGCAGGGCCGCCAGGTCCAGTCCTGCGGCCGCGCCCAGGGCCTGGGCCGTGTCGCGGTTGATCGCGCCCGTGAACTCCAGATCGGCCGCGCCCGGCGTCAGGGTGCGCTGGCGGGCGTTGAACTGGGCCTGGCGCGTCCAGGCGGCGTCGCCCGCGCCCGCATCGACTACGGTGATGACGCCGACGGCGCCCCGGCGCTTGGCCTCATCGCCCTTGTAGGCGGCGGACTGGTAGTTTGTGGCGTAGGCGCCGTTGAACAGCTCGCCGTCGGGCTCGCCCGCCAGGACCAGGACGATCTTTCCGGTGACATCGACGCCGCCATAGTCGTCCCAGTTGCGCTCGGGCGCGGTGATCCCGTAACCGGCGAAGACCAGGCCGGCGTTCTGAATGGCGGCGCGGCCGTCGTTTGATACGGCGCGCAGATTGATGTCGGAGCCCGGCGTCAGGGCCTTGGCCGCGCCGTCCGGCCCGCTCCAGCTAACCGAGGTCGAGCCCTCGACGGGGGTGAAGCGTTTCAGGTCGATGGGCTGCAGCCACTGACCGTTCGGCCCGCCGGGCTCCAGCCCCATCGCTTCGTACTGCGCTTGAAGGAACTCCAGCGTCAGGCGCTCGCCGTCGGTGCCCGGATAGCGCCCCTGGAACGCGTCGGCGCTGATCGTGCGGATTTCGTCGCTGATGCGCTGGGCCGAGAAGTCCTGGGCCGAGACCGCGCCGGCGGCGAGCAGCAGCGCCACGGCGGCGGCGGCGGCGCTCAGACGGCGGGCGAAGGCGGTGCGGGGCATGACGTCGGTCTCCAGCGCGGTATGCGGCCGGAAACCTTCTAGGGCGAGGCCGCCTGGCCTCGCCCCTTACTTTTTCGTCATGTTCGTTCGTGGGTCAGCGGCGTGCGGCGGCGCTGACCTCACGCGCCGGGCCAAACTCCGAACCCGGCTTCCAGCCCGGCCAGTCGCGGCTGTTAGCCAGGGCCAGACCCAGATCGTGGATCAGCTGCAAGTCCTCGACCTGGCCGCTCAGATCCCAGTCGGCCGACCATTCATCGGCGGCTTGGTGATAGCGTTTGGCTCCGTACTCCTGACGCGCTGCGAGACGTTCGGCGATCGGCTCGTCGCGGAAGTCGCCTGCCGATCCGACATAGCCCATGGGCACGCCGCGCTTGGCCAGGGGGAAGTGGTCCGAGCGGAAATAGCCGCCGCCCGCGCCGCTGTCCGGCGCGACGGTGCGGCCTTGGGCCGAGGCTGCGGCGGCGATCCGCTCGTCCAGCTCGGACTGCCCCTGCCCCACCGAACTGATGGCGGTGGTACGGCCATAGACATTCATGGAATCGACGTTGAAGCCGCCGGCGGTCGTCTCCAGCGGATAGATCGGGTTGGCGGCGTAATATTCCGAACCCAGCAGGCCGCTTTCCTCCGCAGTGAAGCTGATCATCACGATCGACCGCTCCGGGCGCGGCCCGGCGGCGAAGACGCGGGCCAGCTCCAGCAGGCCAGCCGTACCCGTGGCGTTGTCCACGGCGCCGTTGAAGATGCGATCGCCCGTCTCGTCGGGATCGCCCACGCCGATGTGGTCCCAGTGGGCGGTGTACAGGACGGTCTCGTCCGGATGGGTGCGGCCCGGCAGGCGGGCGATGACGTTGCGCGTCGTGATCTGCGAGGTGGCCACGTCCATGCGGGCGTCCAGCGTGGCGTCCGCCAGGGCGACCGGCTGGAAGTCGCGGCTGCGCGCCTGGACCTTCAGCTGCTCGAAATCCTGGCCCGCGCGGCGGAACAGCTCAACCGCCAGATCGCGCTGGATCCAGCCTTCCAGCGGGATCCGTTCGGCCGAGGCGTTCTGGCGCAGGATGTCGAACTGCGGGCCCGACCACGAGTTGGTCACCGTCTGCCATCCATAGGAGGCAGGCGCCGTCTCGTGGACGATCAGGACGCCTGCGGCGCCCTGGCGCGCAGCTTCCTCGTACTTGTAGGTCCAGCGGCCGTAGTAGGTCATGGCCCGGCCGTTGAAGGTGTTCAGCTCGGGCTGTTCGAAATCGGGATCATTGACCAGGACGACCAGGATCTTGCCCCGCATGTCCTGGCCCTTGAAGTCGTCCCACTGGCGCTCAGGCGCTTTGACGCCATAGCCGACGAAGACCAGCGGCGCGTTCGTCAGGTTCACTGAGGCGCCCGGCAGGCGGGTCGAGAAGACGGCCTCGCGGCCCTGGGTCAGGTCCTGCGACCATCCGCCGACCGTAAGCCGGCCGCGCGCGTTCGAGGCGGTGAAGCGGTTCAGCGTCACGTCCTGGGTCCAGCCGCCGTTCTCGCCGCCGGGCTGGAAGCCGGCCGCCGCGTACTGCTCGCTCAGATAAGCCACCACCTTGTCCTCGGCCGGCGTGGCGATGCCGCGGCCCTCGAAGCTGTCGTCGGACAGGATGCGGGCGTGCTCGGACAGGCGCGCGGCGTCGAAGGCGGGGGCCTGGCCCGAGCCCGGGCCGGTGGCGCAGGCCGCCAGCAGCAGACTGGACGCCAGGGCGGCGACGGTGAAACGCATGAGGACCCTCTCGGACGGCGAAAACGAGGCCGCGACCCTAGCCCGTTTTCCTCCCCTGTCGATGCGCAACGGGCACGAAAAACCCGCCGGAGCGGGCTCCGGCGGGTCGATCGTTCAGCGGTGGGCCGTAGCTTAGTGCGCCACGCCTTTCCATATCCGGCGATAGCTGGCGTAGGTCAGGCCCGCGAACAGGAACAGGAAGATCAGCACGCCGACGCCGGCCTGCTTGCGCTCAACCATCTTGGGCTCCGAGGCCCAGGCGATGAAGGCGGCGACGTCCTTGGACATCTGATCGACCGTGGCCTCGGTTCCGTCGTCGTAGGTGACCTGGCCGGCCGCAAGCGGATTGGGCATGGCGATGAAGCCGCCATAGGGCACGTGGTCCGGATCGCCGGTCCAGAACGGCGTCATGTCGCCGGCCATATAGGGGTTGTAGTGCTGGCCCGGGGCCATCTGCAGACCCGCCGGCGGGTCAACGTAGCCCGAGAGCAGCGAGTAGATGTAGTTGGCGCCGTCGTGGCGCGCCTTGGCCATGACCGAGAGGTCCGGCGGATGCGCTCCACCGTTCGCGGCGGCCGCAGCCGTAGCGTTCGGATAGGGGTTGGGGAAGCGGTCAGCGGTCGTGCCGTCGCGCATCATCGCTTCGCCGGTCTCGCTGTCGATGTCGGCGATCTGGGCCTCGGCGGCCAGGGCCTTCACGACCGGGTTGTCGTTCGGGTTCGGATAGCGCGAATCCCAGAACGGCCCGTGCTTGTCGCCCAGGTTGCGGAAGTACAGCATGTCCATGCCGTGGCAGGACGCGCAGACTTCGCGATAGACCTTGTAGCCGCGCTGCAGCTGGCCCTGATCGAAGGTGCCAAACGGACCTTCGAAGCTGAAGCCGGCGTGGCGCGGGTGCTTGGCGGCGCCGGCGGCCATGGCCGGGGCTGAGACCGCCACCACGCCTGCGGCGGCCACGAGGGAGACGATGATCTTGCGCATGGTCGAAGCGGTTTTGTTGACAGTCATCGCGCTCAGACCTTCTCGGCGGCGACAGGGTCGGAGCCCGGCAGGACCGGCTCGGAGATGGTCGCGGGGATCGGCAACGGTTTCTCCCTCAATCCGACCACCGGCATGATGATCAGGAAGAAGACGAAGTAGTAGATCGTCAGGAAGCGCGTGGCCCACAGATAGGTGTTCAGGTCGCCGTCGATCAGGGTGAAGGTGGTGAAGTTGCCGATCACCGGGGCGTCCGGCAGCTGGGCCCCGCACCAGCCGAGGCCGAAGCAGACGAACAGGAAGATGATGAAGAAGGTCTTCATCGTCGGCCGGTAGCGCATCGAGCGCACCTTGGACGTATCCAGCCAGGGCAGGATGAACAGCACGCCGATCGCCGCGAACATGGCGACCACGCCGCCGAACTTGTCCGGCACCGCGCGCAGCACCGCGTAGAAGGGCAGCATGTACCACTCGGGCACGATGTGCGCCGGCGTCTGCAGCGGGTTGGCCGGGATGTAGTTGTCGGCGTGGCCCAGGGCGTTCGGCATGAAGAAGACGAAGATCGCGAACAGGATCAGGAACAGGATGATCGCGAAGCCGTCCTTGACCGTGAAGTACGGATGGAACGGGACCATGTCCTTCTTGGCGCGATCCTTGGGGATCAGGATGCCGACGGGGTTGTTCTGACCGGCGTGGTGCAGGGCCCACAGGTGCAGCACCACGCAGCCGGCGATGACGAACGGCAGCAGATAGTGCAGCGAGAAGAAGCGGTTCAGCGTGGCGTTGTCGATAGCCGGGCCGCCGCGCAGCCAGATCAGGATCGGCTCGCCGACGAAGGGCACCGCCCCGATCAGGTTGGTGATCACCTCGGCGCCCCAGAAGGACATCTGACCCCAGGGCAGGACGTAGCCCAGGAAGGCGGTGGCGATCATCAGGAAGAAGATCAGGCAGCCGACGATCCAGATCATCTCGCGCGGCGCCTTGTAGGAGCCGTAGTACAGCCCCCGCAGCATGTGCAGATAGACCGCGATGAAGAACATCGACGCGCCGTTGGCGTGGACGTAGCGGATCAGCCAGCCGCCGTTCACGTCGCGCATGATGCGCTCGACCGAGGCGAAGGCCATGTCGACGTGCGGCACATAGTGCATGGCCAGAACGATGCCGGTGACGATCTGCGTCACCAGGCACAGGGCCAGGATGCCGCCGAAGGTCCACCAGTAGTTCAGGTTCTTGGGCGTCGGCAGCGACATGTAGTCGGCGCCGAAGCGGACGATCGGAAGGCGGCTGTCCAGCCACTTCTCGACGCCGGTCTTGGGGACGTAGGTGCTCTCGTGATCGCTCATGTGTCTCGCGTCCGTCCTCAGCCGATCCGCACGCGGGTGTCGGAGACGTAGTCGTAAGTCGGAACCACCAGGTTCAGCGGCGCGGGGCCTTTGCGGATGCGGCCCGAGGCGTCGTAGTGCGAGCCGTGGCAGGGGCAGAACCAGCCGCCGTATTCACCGGCGTTGAAGGTGGGCACGCAGCCCAGGTGGGTGCAGGAGCCGATCACGACCAGATAGGGCTCGTGGCCCGGCTTGGTGCGGGCGGCGTCGGTTTCCGGCGGGCTGCCGACGGCGCCTTCGGCGACCACGCGTTGAATCTCAGCGGCGGTGCGGTAGCGCACGAACACCGGCTTGCCCTGCCACTTCAGTACGACCTGCTGGCCTTCCTGAACCTTGGTCAGGTCGAATTCGATCGACGCCAGGGCCAGGGTGTCGGCCGCCGGATTCATCTGATTGATCAGCGGCCAGGCGGCCATGACGCCGGCGCCGACGGCGGCGGCTCCTGCGGCGATATGAATGAAGTCCCGGCGCGTGGCTTCGGGCCCCTCGCCTTCAGGATGAACGACCGATTCGGCCACGTCTCACCTCATCAACGCCGTGGAGGCGTCGGAAAGGACGCCTGCCGGTACGGCACGAAACATCTGCGGACCTTGCTGGAGCACCGTCCCGGCCCGCGCCGCGCCCATCCATGCAAGCAGCTGACGCCACTTGCGAAACAGTCGCAATTTAGGCCGCGACAAGCCCCCGGGCCGCGCGTATGAGGGCCTTAGAATGCGTCTCGCCCTTTTTCAACCGGCCATTCCCCAGAACGTCGGCGCCTGCATCCGTCTGAGCGCCTGTTTCGGGGTCGAGCTGAATGTCATCGAACCCACCGGCTTCGCCTTCGACGACCGGGCGATGAAGCGCGCGGCGCTGGATTACGGCCCCTTGAGCCATATGCGCCGCCATGCGGACTGGGACGCCTTCCAGCGCGATCGCGGCGCGGGGCGGCTGGTGCTGTTCACGACGCGCGGCGCCGTGTCGCTGCCCGATTTCGTGTTTCAGCCCGACGACGTGCTGCTGTTCGGCCGCGAGGATGCTGGCGCGCCCGACCATGTCCACGAGGCGGCGGACGCCCGGGTGGTGATTCCCTTGAGGCCCGAGGCGCGGTCGCTGAACCTGTCGGTCAGCGCCGGCATCGCCCTGTTCGAGGCCCTGCGTCAGACCAACCGCCTGCCGGGCTCATAGCCGGCTGACGCTGATCCCCTGGGCCGTCAGGGCGGCGGTCAGCTCGGCCACAGCCTCTTCCACCGCCGGCGCGTCGCGTCCGCGCACCACCAGCTGAGTCCCGATCTCGCCGACCGAGCCGTGGCCGAACGGATAGCTGCCGAAGCTGAGGTCGCGCCGCGCGCGAGCCGCTTGGCCCAGGACGTCCGCCACCGCCCCCTCGCCCACGCCCGATACGCGCAGCGTCACGGCGTGCACCACTGCGCCGGTGCGCAGACGCGGCGCCACGTCCTCGAGCATGGCCTGCATGATCTTGGGCACGCCGGCCATGACGAAGACATTGCCGATCTGGAAGCCTGGCGCGTCGGTCACCGAATTGGCGATCAGCGTCCCGCCCTGCGGAATGCGCGTCATGCGCCGCCGCGCGGCGTTGAAGTCGTCGCCATATCGCCGCTCCAGGATGGCCACGGCCTCGGAATGCTCCGGCAGGGCGACACCGAAGGCCTCGGCCACGCAGTCGGCGGTGATGTCGTCATGGGTCGGCCCGATGCCGCCGGTGGTGAAGACATAGTCGTGGGCGGCGCGCAGGGTGTTCAGGGCCTCGACGATCTGACCCTCGCGGTCGCCGACGACGCGGGCCTCCAGCACGTCGATCCCCAACGCGCCAAGAAAGCGGGCCAGGGTGCTCAGATTGGTGTCCTGCGTCCGGCCGGACAGGATCTCATCGCCGATGATCAAGACGGCGGCGGTGGGCGGTGCAGACATGCCAAACCCGATAGCCTAGTCCAGCGACCGCGTCGCCGGGGTTGAGCTTCCGTGCTAGAAATACCATCTGACGGGGCTTCGCCGCCCGCCGAAAGCCGCCCCCAGAGAGCCGATATGTACGAGAGCCAGGACCTGGACACCGAGACCTTCACCCGTTCGCACGCCATCCGCGTCCATGACGCCGAGGGCTTCGAGGGCATGCGCCGCGCCGGCCGCCTGGTGGCCGAGGCGCTGGACATGATCGCCGCCCACGTCCAGCCGGGGGTGACCACGGGCCAGATCGACGACCTGGTGCGCGAGTTCACCCTGGACAACGGCGGCCTGCCCGCCTGCCTGGGCTACAAGGGCTATGAGAAGACCGTCTGCACCTCGATCAACCACGTCGTCTGCCACGGCATTCCCGGCGACCGCGTCCTGAAGGACGGCGACATCGTCAATATCGACCACACCGTCATCGTCGACGGCTGGCATGGCGATTCCAGCCGGATGTATGCGGTCGGAAACATCAATGCGCGGGCCAAGAAGCTGGTCGACGTGACCTATGAATCCCTGCGCCTGGGTCTTGAGCAGGTGAAGCCCGGAAACACCTTCGGCGACATTGGCTACGCCATCCAGAAATACGTCGAGAGCCATCGGATGTCGGTGGTGCGCGACTTCTGCGGCCACGGCATAGGCCGGCTGTTCCACGACAGCCCCAACGTCCTGCACTACGGCCGTCGCGGCGAGGGCGCGGTGCTGAAGCCGGGCATGTTCTTCACCGTCGAGCCGATGGTGAACCTGGGCAAGCCGGCGGTGAAGGTGCTCTCCGACGGCTGGACGGCGGTCACCCGCGACAAATCCCTGTCGGCCCAGTGCGAGCACACCATCGGCGTCACCGAAGACGGCATCGAAATCTTCACCGCCTCGCCGGCGGGACTATTCCGCCCGAACTGATTCCCGCCCCTTGATCTCTGTTCGATCCGCAACGCAATGTTGCATTGGACCAGATTCTCGCGTGCGCGAGGACCGCGCGGGAGGGGTATTTGACGGACAGCGCGCCCAGGACGCCGCCCCGCCATTCCGGCCATCGCGACCGACTGCGCGAGCGGGCAGCCAAGGGGGGGCTGAACGCCCTGCCCGACTATGAGCTGCTGGAGCTGCTGCTGTTCCGCAGCGTGCCGTACAAGGACACCAAGCCCCTGGCCAAGGATCTGCTGGCGCGCTTCGGCGGGCTGGAGGGGATAGGCGCGGCCAGCCACGAGGCGGTCGAGGATCAGGTGGCGCAGTCGATGGGCTATGCGCGGGGCAAGGCCTCGCGCGCCATCGCGCTGGATCTGCAGCTGATCTTCGACGTCACGCGGCGCATCGCGCGCGAGCCGGCGGCCAAGCGGCCGGTGATCTCGTCGTGGAGCGCGCTGGTGGCCTATGTCCGCGTCGCGCTTCAGCACGAGCCGCGAGAGCAGTTCCGTGTGCTGTATCTGGACCGCAAGAACCAGCTGATCCTGGACGAGGTGCAGAACCGCGGCACGGTCGATCATGCGCCGGTCTATCCGCGCGAAGTGGTGCGCCGGGCGCTGGAGCTGTCGGCCAGTTCGCTGATCCTGGTGCACAACCACCCGTCGGGCGATCCCACGCCCAGCCGCGCCGACGTCGACATGACCAGACAGGTGGTGGAGGCCGCACGGCCCCTGAACGTCACCATCCACGACCATCTGGTCGTCGGGCGCGACGGGGTGGCCAGCTTCAAGCAGCTGGGCCTCATGTGACGGCGTAGCCGGGCGTTAAGGTTTACGGCCCATGCTGGGGCGAACCTTCGCCGCACCTCGACGAGCCGCCCCATGCCCATGTCCGCCGAGACGCTTCGCGCCCACCTGGTCGAGGCCTTTCCCGACGCCGAGATCGAGATCACCGACCTGGCCGGGGACGGCGACCACTATCGCGCCCGCATCGTGTCCGAGGCCTTCGCCGGCCTCCCCCGCGTGCGCCAGCATCAGAAGGTCTATGCGGCGCTGAAGGGTCAGATGGGTGGAGAGCTGCACGCCCTGGCGCTGGAGACCGCAGCCCCTACGGAAGGGAACTGACATGCGCTACCGTCCGCTGGGCGCCTCCGGAAACGCCGTCTCGAACCTGACGCTCAGCCTGGGCGATCACACCCTGGCGCGAGGCCCCGCCGCAGCGCGCGAGCTGATCTACTGTGCGCTGGAGGCGGGCATAAACAGCTATCGCCTGGAGAGCGCCAATCCGGTTCTGGCGGAGGTGGCGGGCCAAGCCCTGTCCAACCTGGACCGAAAGCTGGTGGGCGTCAGCCTGACGCTGGGCCGCAGTGACGGCCGGCGCGGGCCGCAACGCGACTTCTCGGCCGAAGGGATGACCGCCGCGATAGACCGCGCCCTGCACGTCTCGGGCCTGGGGTGGATCGACATGGCCCTGCTGGAGGAGCCGGGCGAGGATGAACTGCCACAGTCCTCGTTGAACGCGCTCAAGGCCCTGCGTGCGACCGGCCGCGTTCAGTTGCTGGGCGTCGCCGGCGAGGGCGAAGTCATGGACACCTATGTGTCGACTGGCGCCTTCGATATTCTGGCGACGCCCTACCACGCCAACTCCGACTGGCGGATTCATTCGCGCATCCGCGCGGCGCGTGAGCGTGACATGGCCATATTCGGCTACGACTATTTCCCCGAAAGCCTGTCGAGCGAGAAGAAGGCGCTCGAGGCCAGCGAGGGCAAGAAGAAGCGCGGCCTGTTCGGCTTCGGCGGCCGTTCCAAGAACGACCCCCTGGCCGGCGCCGGCACCTTCGCCTTCCTGCACCGCACGCCGGGCTGGACAGCCGAGGAGATCTGCCTCGCCTACGCCATGGCCGAACCGTCGATCGCCAGCATCATCATAGCGGCGGATCGCGCCGAGCGGCTCAATGGCCTGGCCGCCGTGCCTGAGCGCGACATGCCTCCCGGCCTGGCGGCTCAGGTGGAAATGGCCCGGGTCGGCAAGGCGCGCACCGCGGCCTGATCGGGCCTTTCGCCTTGACCGGAGGGACTGGGCTTCCTAGCTGACGGCCGTCGAGCGACATCGGTCGGGAATGCGATCGCATGCCAACTCAGATATTCGCTCGATGCATTGATGCTTGGACCATTATCTGGATTCGGATCGATCCGATCCGAAGCGATGATGGTCGAGAAAGAGGCCTTCATGACCGACCAAGCCCCCGCCGATCCCGTCCACGCCTTCATCGGCCAGACGGTCGCCGAGCACGACGTCGTGCTGTTCATGAAGGGCACGCCCGATGCGCCGCGCTGCGGCTTCTCCTCCCTGGCCGTTCAGATCCTGGATCACATCGGCGCGCCCTTCGTCGGCGTGGACGTGCTGCAGGACGAGGCGCTGCGCGAAGGCGTGAAGAGCTTCACCGATTGGCCGACCATTCCCCAGTTGTATGTGAAGGGCGAGTTCGTCGGCGGCTCCGACATCGTGCGCGAGATGTTCCAGGCCGGCGAGCTTCAGGCTCTGATGGCCGAAAAGGGCGTGGCCCTTGGCGAAGCTTAAGCTGATCGAGGCCTGAGCCGCGCCATGGCCCGCACTCAGCTGACCCCGCCGGACGACCGCGAGGTTTTCGTGGTTCCGCTGGACGTGCGGCCCGAGCACATCGACGACAACGGCCACGTCAACAATGTGGTCTATGTCGGCTGGCTGCAGCAGGTCGGCACGCAGCATTGGAACGCGCGCTTCGCCGAGGCGACGCGGACGAAGTGGTCCTGGGTCGCCCTGCGTCACGAGATCGACTACCTGCGCGGCATCGCGCCCGACGCGACGGGCGTGGTGGCCCGCACCTGGGTCGGCACGCCCCAAGGCCCGCGTTTCAACCGCTATGTCCGCATTGAGGACGGCGAAGGCCGTCTGTGCGCGCAGGGCGTTTCGGAGTGGTGCCTGGTCGACGCCGCCACCCTTCGCCCCGCGCGCATTCCGCCCGACATGGTCGTCGCGTTCAGCCGCTAGACCGAATACCTGAGTTGACTTGGACTGCGTCCAACTGACCGATGTCGCTCTAATCCAGAGCGCAGATGTCCGGCAGGCCGCGAAGGCCGCCGGCGTGGTCCAGGCCGTAACCCACCAGAAAGCGGTTCGGCGCTTCCCAGCCGACGAAGTCGGGTTCGGGGGCGCGGGCCTCGGGCCAGGGCTTGCGGGCCAAGACGCAGGTCAGCACCCGCGCCGCGCCCGCCTCGCGCGCGATGCGCACGGATTCCGCCAGCGACAGGCCGGTATCGAACACATCGTCCAGAATCAGCACCGTCCGGTCCTTGATCGGGCGTTGGAAACCGGACCGCACCTCGATCTTGCCTCGGCTGGTCTTGTCGTCGCCGTAGGACGCCAACCACAAGGCGTCGAAACGGACGTTCCGGCCATGGCGCGACAGGGCGCGCGTCAGATCGGCGGCGAACCACAACCCGCCGGTCAGCAGGACGGCGACGACTGTTTCGTCGTCGGTTACGGGGGCGATGCGCCGCGCCAGATCGTCGACAATGCGGGCGATCTCGGCTTCAGGCAGAAGGACGGTGCGTTCGGGATCAGCCATGACCCGACGGCGATACCGTCTGGACCGCTGTGCTGTCGAGGGCCGGCGTGGCTTGAACCGGCGTCAGACCGCTCGGGGCATGAACGTCCATAACCAAGGCTGGACGCAGCCCGCCCTCCTCGGCGGTCGAGGCGCGGCGCACGGCTGGGGCGGGGCGCGCCGCCTGTTCGATGGGAGCCGGCTCGGCGTCGGCCGCGAAATCGACGCCCACCCCGGCGGCTCGACCGCCCGGGTCGGGGATCATGACGGCGAAGCCCTGGACGGCTCCGGGCAGCACCGGCGGCCCGTCCAGACGTATGATCCTGTGGCTGATCTCAGCACCCCGCTCGTCCAGGAGGGCCACGCGCAGCGGCGGGGCCACGATCTCGTTGTCCCGCACATTGCGCACGGCGCCCGAGACCAACACCCGCTCGGGGTCATAGGGCGAGGGCCGGCCGCCTACGGCTTCGAAATCCAGCCCGACGACGTTCACTTTCTCACCGACCATGGCATAGGCCTCGGCCGCGCGCGGGAACATCGTCACCACCTCGACGCGGAACAGCCATGCGCTGGCGAGCAGGCCCAGGAAAATCACCGTGAGACCGGCCCAGACGGCTCCGTGCGCGGCGGCGCGGCGCAGGCGGCGCTGCTGCTCGGCGCGGGCGCGGAAGGCCTTCGGCAGTTCCGGCGCAGCCGCCTCGGCCAGGGTTTCGGGTTCGGGCGCTTCGTCGCGGCGACCAAACCCGGCTGATTCGGGCGAATCATTCGCCGCGGCGGTTGTGGCGGTGAGTTCAAGGGGCTCGTCGGAGACCGCCTTCCACACCTCGCCGCACGACTGACAGCGGACCTTGCGGCCGTTCGCACCCACGCTGTCGTCGGGGACGAAATAGCTGGTGGCGCAGGCGGGGCAGGTCAGTATCATGCGCCCACTTCTCAGGCGCCCTGCGGCGCCGCTCCCCTGTCGAGGCGAACGCCTCGTTCCCGAAACCCAATGAACGCTTCGACCCGCCGCGCCGCCGATCCCGTCCCCGCGCCCGACACCGTCCGACTGACGGACGCGGGCTTCGGCTATGCGGACGCGCCCGGCGTGCTTCGGGGCGTTAACCTCATTCTGGAGCGTGGCTCTTTCCACTTCCTTACCGGCCCATCGGGCGCGGGCAAGTCGACCCTGCTGCGTCTGCTGACCCTGGCCGAGCGCCCCACCGAAGGCCGCATCCACCTTTTCGGCGAAGAGGTGACGTCGACGCCGCGCGCCCGAATTCCGCATCTGCGCCGCCAGATGGGCGTCATCTTCCAGGATTTCCGCCTGCTGGACCACCTGTCGGTCTTCGACAACGCCGCCCTGCCGCTGCGCCTGGCGGGCGGCCGCGCGCGCGATCACGGCGCCGATGTCGAGGAGATGCTGCGCTGGGTCGGCCTTGGGCGGCGCATGCACGCCCTGCCCCCGGCCCTGTCCGGCGGCGAGAAGCAGCGCCTGGCCATCGCACGCGCCGTCATCACCCGCCCCGGCCTGATCCTGGCCGACGAGCCGACCGGCAGCGTCGACGCCGCCATGGCCGACAAGCTGCTGCACCTGTTCCAGAGCCTGAACCGCCTGGGCGCCACCGTCCTGATCGCCAGCCACGACGAAGCCTTGGCCCACCGCTCGGGCGCCACGGTGCTGCGCCTCAGCAACGGCCGGCTGGAGGGCGCGGCGTGAACAGAATGCTGCCCGGCTCCCGCCCCGGCCTGCTGCCGCGCGACGCCGCCGGCGAGCCGTGGCTGGCCGTGGTCATCGCCGTGCTGTGCGCCCTGTCGTGTCTAGCCGCCGTCGGCGCCTCGGCGGCCGATCGGGCGGCCTTCGGATGGAGCGGCCGGCTGCGCGCCGAAGCCACCGTCCAGGTGCGCCCGCGCGTCAATGAGACCGGCGCCGTCGCCGCCGCTCGCGCCGCAGAGACCCTATCGGGGGTCACCGGCGTGTCCGAGGCCGAGGCCCTCGACCGCAAGGCGGCCGAGGCCCTGCTGCGGCCCTGGCTGGGCGACGCCGTCCTCCCCGACCTGCCGATCCCCAGTCTGGTGGTGGTGCGGCTCGACTCTGAGGATCCCGCCAGCGCCGCAACCCTCAGCCGCGCGCTGGCCGAGGCGGGGCTGGACGCCAGCGTGGACGATCACTCGCTGTGGCGCGGCGAGGTCGAGCGGTCGGCCGGGACCATCGCCGCCCTGTCGGGCCTAGCCTTTCTGCTGACCGCCTTCGCGGCCGCCTGCGCCGTCGCGTGGGCCACCCGCGCAGGCCTGGCCGCCCAGCGCCAGACGATCGAGACCCTGTCCCTGCACGGCGCCACCGACGGCTTCATCGCGGGCCTGTTCCAGCGACGTTACGGCCTGTTGGCGGCCGGCGCGGGCGCGGCGGGTGCGACGGGCGCGGGCCTGATGATCGTGATGGCGCGGTTCGTCGGCGGATCGGACGGCCTCAGCCCCGTTCTGCCGCTGGCCTGGGGCGACCTGCTGATCCTGCTGCCCTGCCCGATCCTGGCCGCTCTGGTCGCCGTGCTCGCCGCCCGCTGGACAGCGCTGGCACAACTACGCGGCGGCGTATCGCTCCGACCCGGCTGGACGCTTGGCGGCCGGCGCGCGCGCGGCTAGAGCAAATCCATGAAATTCCTCGCCCTGGTCGGCATCGTCGCCCTGATGTGGCTGGTCGGCCTATTCGTCTTCGCCGATCGGGTGCGCGGGCTGTCGCCCGCAGACGAGCCGGCGCGCGCGGACGCCATCGTCGCCCTGACCGGCCCCTCGGCCGAGCGGGTCAACGCGTCCATCCGGCTGCTGGAGCAAGGCAAGGGCGACCGCCTCCTGATCTCGGGCGTCAACCGCGAGGTCCGCCGCCAGGAACTGCGCGCCCTGACGCCGGGATCAAGCCAGCTGTTCAACTGCTGCGTCGATCTGGGCTTCGAGGCGGAGGACACAGTGGGTAACGCCCGCGAAATCGCAGCCTGGGCGCGGCGGCGGGGCTATGACAGCCTGATCGTGGTGACGTCTGACTATCACATGCCGCGCAGCCTGCTGGAGATCCGCAGCGCATTGCCGGGCGTTCGCCTCACGCCCTACGCCGTCTCGACGCCGTCGCTGGACGACAGCGAGTGGTGGCGCGCCGCCGTCACCGCACGGCGCATGACGCTCGAGTATATGAAGTATCTGACGGTTCTGGGCCGTGAAGCCGGGCACCGACTGCGCGGCGTGCATCCCGAACGCGCGGCGACATCCGCTTCGACGGAGGCGGCTTCCGAATGACCACCCTGCGCTCGCTGATCTTCACCCTGTGGCTCTATCTTTCGATGGCGCTCTACGCTGTCATCCTGTCGCCCGCGCTTCTGATGCCGCACCGCCAGGCGATGGGCGTGGTCCGGATGTGGGCCAAGGCGGTGCTGTGGGGCCTGCGCATCTTCGCCGGCGTCAGGGTCGAGGTGCGTGGGCTTGAGCACCTGCCGACCGGTCCGGCCCTGGTCGCATCGAAACATCAGGGCATGCTGGACGTGGTGGCGCTGCTGGCCATCCTGCCCGATCCGTGTTTCGTGCTGAAGAAGGAGCTGATGCCCCTGCCCTTCTTTGGCTGGTTCGCCTGGAAGACGAAGATGATCGCGGTGGATCGCTCGGGCCACGCCAAGGCGCTGAAGGACATGGCCCGGCAAGCGCGCGACCGTCTGTCCGAAGGCCGTCAGATCATCATCTTCCCGGAGGGCACGCGCACGACGCCCGGCCAGCCAGGCCACTACAAGCCCGGCGTGGCCGCCATCTATCGCGACCTCGACGGCCCCTGTTGGCCGGTGGCCACCAACTCCGGCGTATCTTGGCCAGCCCACGGCTTCCGCCGCTACCCTGGCCTGGTTGCGTTCGAGTTCCTGGACCCGATCCCGGCCGGGATGAAGCGAGCACCCTTCATGGCGTTGCTGGAAAGCCGCATCGAGACGGCCTCGAACGCCCTGCTGGAGCCAAAGACCCGGCCCGCGCATTTGGGATGACGGTCCGCGCATCGCGGACGTGTCGGAGCCTCCCCATGCGCCTTCGCGCTCTTGTTGCCGCCGCCCTCATGACCGCCGCGGCCTCGCCCGCCCTCGCCCAGACCCAGCCGTTCGAGCGCGTGACGCCCGCGCCCCAGGGCTGGACCGTCGATGTCGGCGTCGGCGCCCTGTACCGCAAGGATTCCAGCGGCGACACGGGCTCCAAGACCACGGTCCTGCCGGGTGCGATGATCAACTACCGCGACCTGGTCTATCTGAACCCCATCGAGGGCCTGGGCTGGAACGTCGTCAGTCAGGACGATTTCCGCGCCGGCGTGCAACTGCGCCCGCGCTTCGGCGCCGACGACATCGAGGGGCTGAACATCGACCGTCCCGGCTTCGGCGGCGATCTGGCGGCCTATGCCTACAAGCGCCTGCCCGGCAACATCGTTGTCGGCGGCCGCGTCAGCCGCGACATCTCCGGCGAGACCGACGGGACGGAGTACCAGGCCTCCATCGGCCATCAGCGCGTGACGCCGGTTGGCCTGCTGTCCGGCACCGTCTATGTGCGGGGCGGCGACGACAAGCTGGCGAATGCTTACTATGGCGTCAGCGCGGTCGAGGCGGCGGCCAACGGCATTCCCGCCTATTCGCCGGACGGCGGCCTGCAGGGCGCGGGCGTCAACCTGATCCTGCTGGCGCCGATCGCGCCGCGCTGGGCCGTGGGCGGACTGGTCGGCTACGAGCGCCGCCTGGGCGACATCGCCGACAGCCCGCTGTCACAGAATGACGACACCGTGCGCGCCGGCGTCTTCGTGGCGCGGCGCTTCGGGGGCTGATGCCTCCGTCTCGTCAGGTCGCTGCGAACTCGCTCAGGGCGTCGATCACGGCCCGGTTCTGGTCTTCGGTGCCGATGGTGATCCGCAGCGATTCCGGCAGGCCGTAGCCGCCCACCGGGCGCACGATGATGCCCTTGGCGTTCAGATAGTCGTTGGCGGCGGAGGCGCGTTCGGGCGTGCCGAAACGCACCATGACGAAGTTGCCGGCCGACGGCAGCACTTCGAAGCCGAAGCCGCGCAGGGCCTGGGTCAGGCGCGGCCGCCAGGTCTGGACCAGATCGCGCGACGCCTGTTGGTGCGCCTCGTCGGCCAGGGCGGCCGTCGCAGCCTCCAGACCCGGCACCGAAACGTTGAACGGCAGGCGGATGCGGTCCACCGCCTCGGCCACCGCCAGCGGCGCATAGCCAAAGCCGATGCGCAGGCCGCCCAGGCCGTGGATCTTGGAGAAGGTGCGCGTCACCACGATGTTGGCGGCGTCGCGCGCCATCGGCAGGCTGGTCTCCCAGTCGGCCTCGGTCACGAACTCGGCGTAGGCCTCGTCCACCACCAGCAGGATGTCGGGGCGCAGGCCCTCGTGCAGGCGGCGGATTTCGTCGGGCGTGTTGTAGCTGCCGGTCGGGTTCGACGGGCTGGAGACATAGACGATGCGCGTGCGCTCATCGACCAGTGACAGCAGGGCCTCGGGCGTCGCCTTGAACTCGGGCTCGTCGGCCAGACGGACCTCCGCCTCGCAGGCCTTGGCCGAGATTCGATAGGCCAGAAAGCCGTACTGGCCGGTGACGATGTTGTCGCCGGGCCGCAGATAGGTCTGGTTCAGCAGGGCGAAGACCTCGTCCGAGCCATTGCCGAAGATCAGCCGCTCGGGCTCCAGCCCATGGGTTTCGGCCACGGCGTCGCGCAGCTTGGAGGCCCGGCCGTCAGGATAGATGTGAATGTTCTTGAGCGCCGCCTCATAGGCCGCCCGCGCCTTCTCGCCGGCGCCCAGGGCGTTCTCGTTGGACGACAGCTTCATCGGCTCGGCCACGCCGGCGATGGCCGACTTGCCGCCGACATAGGGCGCGATGTCCAGGATGCCGGGCTTGGGCGTGGGAAGGTCGGTCATTCAGGTTTTCCGAAAGCTGTTCAGAACAGGGGCGCGGCGCCGATCACGCCGCTCAGTGCGCCGGGCGCATTCGTCAGCCGCCCGTCCTCGGCCTGCACATAGCCCGTCAGCATGAACAGCTTCAAGCCGCCCGACGTCGCCAGTGGTTCGGCCGCGAGGCCCGCAGCCGAAAGGGCCTCGACGATCTGGCCGTCCGGCCAGGCGCTGTCGGTGATCCAGAAGGTGCGATCGTCGCCGGTTGGCCCCGGCGCGTCGGTCGCGACCATCAAGGCGCGGGGCCGACCGGCCGGGTCGTCCGGCAGGGCGCCGATGACGAACAGGTCGTTGCGCGCCAGAAGCCGCCCCCACCAGGGCTTGGCCGCCGCCACGTCGATCAGGGCGCATCCGCCCGGCGCCAGGGCTGAGAGCGCCGCTTCGGGATCGCCGGTGGGCCGCACGGCGGCGAAGCCGAACCGGTCCGCCGCCAGCGCCGTCGACAAGCCGCCCGCCGTCAGCACAGTGCGCCGGCCCATCCGCCCCAGCAGGGCCTTCACCGCCCCCGCCTCGGCTGGCGTCGCTCCCATCAGCGCTTCGCGCAGCGCCAGGGCCTCGGCGTCCGGCGCGCCGCCCCGACCGGCCGCCAGCCGCGCCCGGACGGCCTCAACGAGGGCGCGGTCCAGTCGCGCGCGCTCCGCGTCGCGTTCCGGTTCGACCAGCATCAGAACAACTTCGGCGCAGGGGCCAGGGTGAACGGCCCCAGGAAGGTCCGGCCGTTGCGGAAGGTCAGCACAAGATCGCCCGCCCCCGGCGTCTGCGCCGCCGCCCGCGCTGCGCCGGGTCGGTCGACGGCCCCCGTGGCCGAATCCGCCAGGCCGGCGATGGCCGCAGACGGCTGTTCGGCCCGCAGCGTCACCTGGCCGATCAGGCGGCCCTCCTCGTCGGCGCGCAGGTCGTCGCTGGCCACGGTGGTGCGGCTGTCGCCGGCTTCGACCTCGCCTCGGATGCCGGTGAAATGGCCGCCGGCCTCGGTCCAGGCGCTGAAGACGCCGGCAGAATCCATGCCCCTCAGCCGAGAGGCGTCGGTGACCACCGCCTCCAACTGGGCGGTCAGCCGCCCGTTTTGGGCCAGGCCGCTGACCGGACCGTCGGGCCGCCCCTCGGCGTCCATCAGGCGAAACAGCACATCCACGTCGTCGCCGGGCGCGTTGCGGCCCTCGATCACATGCGGCCGCATATACAGTTCAATGCGCTCGGCGCCCCCGATGGGAAACACATCGGCGCCGGCGTGGGCGGTGAAGACCGGCTTGACCATTTCGACCGCCACATTGGGCCAGCGCTGCGTCAGGCCCGACACGCTCATGCGGATGGCGTCGCCGCGAACGGCCACCTCGCCCTTGTCGCCCCGACTCAGCACAAGTCCCTCGGGCGCTATGATGACCCAGCGCGTGGGATTGTAGGCATTGGCCTCGGCGATCAGTTGGGGCGCCGCGACGCCATGGCCGGACGGCGCGATCAGCCGCGCGTGCGGGATCGCCAGCCGGGCCCGAAACGGCCAGCCCGTCACCCGCACCTCGGCGTGCTCCACGGCCCAGCCGCTGTCAGCCAGCGTCTCGGCCTGGGCCATCACGCGCGCCTCCACCTGCTGGGCCAGGACGAACCACCAGGCGGTCCACGCTGTCAGCACGGCGAGGAAGATCCCCAGCGGAATATACAGGCCTTTGCGGCTGTGGCGGGGGGCCTGGGCGGGCGGAGTGTCGGACATGGCGCTCCCATAAACGCAATTCGCCCGGCGTCGAAGCAGGCGGGGTCGGAACGCGCCCGACGGCCGCTCGTTCGATGGGCGAAAGGGAGAGCCCTATGGAAATGCAGAGCCTGCATCGCGGACGCTTGGTCGATCACATTCAGCTGGTGGTGAAAGACCTCACCGCCAGCCGCCGCTTCTATGACGCCGTGCTGGGCGTGCTGGGCGTCCCGGTCGATTTCGAGATCGAGGGCATGTTCGGCGCCGACGAACTGGTGGTCTCGACCGCCGACAGCGAAGGCGCGCAGGGTCTGCTGACCGGCCGCACCCACCTGGCGTTCCAAGCCCGCGACGAGGCCATGGTGCAGGCCGCCCATGCCGCTGGCCTGAAAGGAGGCGGTCAGGACAACGGTGCGCCGGGTCTGAGGCCTTATCACCCCGGCTACTACGCCGCCTTCCTTCTGGACCCGGACGGGAACAACATCGAGATCGTCTTCCACGGTCCGGCAGACCGCAGCGCGGACAGCATCAAGATCAGCTTCGAGAACTGACGTCGGGAGCCAGGAACGCTCCCACGCTCTCCACCGCCTCGGCCAGGCCCATGCGTTGCACCTCGACGCCGGGCGGCAGGCTGGCGAACAGTCGGGTCGGGGCGGCCGCATCCAGCATGACGAAGACGCCCCGATCGTCGGCGCGGCGGATCAGCCGGCCAAAGGCCTGGGCGATACGGGCGCGGGCCAGGGCGTCGTCGTACCCCTTGCCGCCCAGACGCTCGCGACGGGCCTTGTGCAGCAGGTCAGGGCGCGGCCACGGCACGCGGTCGAAGGCCAGGATGCGAAGCGAGCGGCCGGGCACGTCCACGCCGTCGCGCACCGCATCGGTGCCCAGCAGACAGCTGTCCTGTTCGGCGCGGAACATGTCGACCAGGGCGCCGACCTCCAGCGGATCGACGTGCTGGGCGTAGAGCGGCAGGCCGTGCCGGGCCAGGTCCGGCCCCAGCCGCTCATAGACCGCCTTCAGCCGACGGATGGCGGTGAACAGGCCCACTCCGCCTCCGCCCGCCGCCAGGAACAGTTCGCGCAGCGCCGCCGCCGTCTGGCGCGGGTCGTCCTTGACCAGATCGTTGACGACGATGACGCGGCTGTTGGCCTCGTAATCGAACGGGCTTTCGACCTTCAGCGTGCGCGCCGGCTGGATCAGCCGCGCCGCGCCGGTGCGCATCCGCGCCAGGTCGAACGGCTCCTCGGCCGCCGGGTCCGACAGGGTGGCCGAGGTCACCAGCACGCCGTGGGCCGGCAGGATCACCGCCGCCTCCAGCGGCACGGTCGGATCGATCCAGTGACGGCGCAGGGCCACGTCGTGGATGCGGCCGAACGCCGTCTCGGCCGACAGCCAGTCCACGAAATCGGGGTCGGGCTGATCCGACGCCTCCTCCAGCGCCGCCAGCATGGAGCGCCAACCCGGCAGGGTCATGCGCGCACGCCGGTCCAGACCCCGCAGCGCGCCCTCGATGCGGGCGCGGGCCGAGCCGTCCAGCTCGGACGCCTCTTCGTCCAGAATATCCTCCAGGTGCCGCGACAGGGCCAGCAGAGGCGCCTCGACGGCGGCGATGGCGCGGGCGGCGGCGCGGGCGGCCTCGACCACCGGCTCGGTGACCGGACGAAGCGCGCACTCCATGCCGAACTCGGCCCCGCCAGGCCCCGAGGCTTCTGAGGTTCGCGCGCGCAGCTGGTCCAGCGCGGCGGCCAGGAACTGTTCGATCGGGCCGACCGGATTGATCTCTCCCGAGGCCGGGGCGATGCGGCCCGACACGCCCTCGCCCGGGAACGCGGCGGCGGCGCGGATGGCGTCGGTCAGGGCCGTGCGGGCGGCTTCATTGTCGGCGCACAGGTCGCCCAGCCGCTGTTCCAGCCCGCGCCCGCGTCGGCCGCGCCCTTCGGGCCCGCGAATCCAGCGGCGCAGCTCGGCCGCCTCCTGACCGGACAGGCAGGCTGAGAAGGCGCTGTCGGCGGCGTCGAACAGATGGTGGCCCTCGTCGAAGACGATCCGCTTCAGCGCCGCCGTCTCGCCGTCCTGCTTCTGACCGCGCGCCGAGCGGGCGCCGTCGAAGGCGGCCTGGGTCATGACCAGGGCGTGGTTTGCCACCACCAGATCGGCCCGGCGGCTGGCGCGGATCGTCTTTTCGACGAAGCACATTCGATAGTGCGGGCAGCCCGCGTGCACGCACTCGCCCCTCCGGTCCACCAGATTGGCGGCCGAAGCCTGATGCGCCGGTGGGGCGGCGAACAGGCCGGGCAGCCAGCCGGGATAGTCGCCCCCGGTCATGTCGCCGTCGCGCGAATGCAGCGCCCAGCGGCTGGCCAGGGCCAGGCCGATCAGGTCGCCGTTGCCCAGCTGGGCCGCCTGAACCATCTCCTGCAGGTTCAGCAGGCAGAGGTAGTTTTCGCGCCCCTTGCGGACGACTGCCTTCTTCTTGCGCTCGGCCGGATCGGGCCACAGGCTGGCGCTTTCGCGGTCGATCTGGCGTTGCAGGGCACGGGTGTAGGTCGACACCCAGGCCGCGCCTTGATTGCGCTCGGCCCACAGGCTGGCGGGCGCCAGATAGCCCAAGGTCTTGCCCGTGCCCGTGCCCGCTTCGGCCAGCAGCATGCGCGGCCGGCCTTCCTCGTCGCGCGGTGAAAAGGCGTAGGCCGCCTCGGCGGCGTAGTCGGACTGGGTCGGCCGCGCCTCGTCCAGCCCGCCGGCCTGAAGCAGCTTCTCCAGCCGGATGCGCGCGCTTTCGCTGTCGACGGGGGCCGAGCCCGCCTCGCCGCGCGGCGCCTCGTCTTCCCACTCGGTCAGGCGCGACCAGACGTCCAGGCCCGAGCCGCGAAGCCGTCGCTCGCGCGCGCCGGTCTCCAGCGCCGCCACGACGCGCGCGCCCCAGGCCCAGCCCGCGCGATCCAGTGTAAGAGCCAGGGTCAGCGCCTCTTCGCGCCCCGGATAGGCGGGCTCGGACAACTCGGCCAGAAGCGCGCCCGCCGCCTCGCGCAGTGCGACCGCCTGCGCCTCCGCGCCCTTGGGCTCAGCCCGCCCCAACGCCAGCGCCAGCCCCGCCGCCGACGGCGCACAGAACCGCGCCGGCCGCACGAAGGCGAACAGCTCCAGCACATCCATCATCTGATCGGAGCGCGCGGGCGGCGACAGGCCCAGCCGACGCGCCGTCAGGCTGGCGTGCGCGACCATGACCCGCCCGCCGGTGAACAGCCCCTCGGCGGCGCCGCGCCCGATCTTGCGCGCCCCCTGATCGTCGCACACCGCCCCGGCGCCCGGCGGCGTCGCCAGGGCGGGCGGCAGATCGGCGACGGCGTTGGAGCGCGCGGCGACCTTGGGGGTTTCAATGAGGGAGTCGTCGGTCACCGCCCCTAGATAGCGTCGAACCGGATGAAACGGAACGGGAACATGCTATGAGCCGGATGTGACGGTCGCCCAATCTCTCGCAACCTTGCCCAGCGCGGTCCTGCCGCCGCTGTTCGACGACTGGTTCGCCTCGCGCGGTTGGGCGCCGCGACGCCATCAGCTCGAGATGATCCAGGCGGCCGAGGGCGGCGACCACGCCCTGCTGGTCGCGCCGACGGGCGGCGGCAAGACGCTGGCGGGCTTTCTGCCCAGCCTGATCGAACTGGCCGAGCGGGGGCCGCGGCCCGAGCATGGGCCGGGGTCGGGGGTGCACACCCTCTACCTGTCGCCGCTCAAAGCCCTGACCACCGACGTCGAGCGCAACCTGATGACGCCCATCCGAGAGATCGGGCTGAACATCCACGTCGAGAGCCGCACCGGCGACACCAAACAGTCCAAGAAGCAGCGCCAGCGCGAAAGTCCGCCCGACATCCTCCTGACCACGCCCGAACAGCTGGCGCTGTTCTGCGCCTGGGACGGCGCCCGCGCCTATTTCTCTGACCTCAAGTGCGTCGTGCTGGACGAGGTGCACGCCATCTGGAGCGGCAAGCGCGGCGATCTGCTCAGCCTGGGGCTGGCGCGGCTGCAGCAGTTCGCGCCGCGGATGCGGCGGGTCGCCCTGTCGGCGACCGTGGACGATCCGCAGCTGATCGCGGACTGGCTGAGCCCTTCGAGGTTGGGCGACGAGGCGGTGCGGATCGTCAAGGGCGATCCGGGCGCGCCGCCGGTGATCGACGTGCTGGTCAGTCAGGGCCAGGTGCCCTGGGCCGGCCACACCGGGCGCCACGCCATCCCCGAGGTCTATGACGCCATCAAGAGCGCGCGGCTGGCCCTGATCTTCGTCAACACCCGCTGGCAGTCGGAGTTCGTGTTTCAGCAGCTGTGGGAGATCAACGACGATGATCTGCCCATCGCCCTGCACCACGGTTCACTGGCGGCCGAGCAGAGGCGCAAGGTCGAGGCCGCCATGGCGCGCGGCGATCTGCGCGCGGTGGTCTGCACCTCGACGCTGGATCTGGGCATCGACTGGGGCGACGTGGACCTGGTCATCCAGATGGCGGCGCCCAAGGGCTCCAGCCGCCTGGTCCAGCGCATCGGCCGGGCCAACCACCGCCTGGACGAACCCAGCCGCGCCCTGATGGTGCCCGCAAGCCGGTTCGAGATGCTGGAGTGCCAGGCCGCGCGCGAGGCGGTGGCCGAGAACGCCTTCGACTGGGAGCCCATCCACGTCGGCACCCTGGATACGCTGGCGCAGCACGTCATGGGCTGCGCCTGCTCCGAGCCCTTCAGCCTGGAGGACCTGCACGCCGAGGTGACGACCGCCGGCCCCTATCGCGCCCTGTCCTATGAGGCGTTCGAGGAGGTGGTCGATCTGGTGGCGACGGGCGGATATGCGCTGCGCAGCTATGACCGGTTCGCTCGCATCGTGCGCGACCGCAACGGCCGCTGGAAGGCGCGCAACGCTCAGGTCGCCCAGCGCCACCGCATGAACGTCGGCGCCATCGTCGCGGCCGGCACCCTGAACGTCCGCGTCGCCAGCCGACGGGGCGGCGGCGCCAAACAGCTGATCGGCGGCCGCAAGGTCGGCGAGGCCGAAGAGTGGTATTTCGAACAGCTGACGCCGGGCGACACCTTCATCTTCGCCGGCCAGGTCTGGGCGTTCCAAGGCATCACGGGCACAGACGCCCTGGTCACCCACGCCGAGGGCAAGGATCCCAAGATCCCGTCCTGGGGCGGGTCCAAGTTCCCGCTGTCGACCTCCCTGGCC
Organism: Brevundimonas sp. MF30-B; assembly: GCF_004683885.1. Classification (NCBI taxonomy): domain Bacteria; kingdom Pseudomonadati; phylum Pseudomonadota; class Alphaproteobacteria; order Caulobacterales; family Caulobacteraceae; genus Brevundimonas; species Brevundimonas sp. MF30-B. The sequence goes on from NZ_CP038440.1 coordinate 2,744,235, forward strand.
AGTCGGGTGCGCGACATCATCCACGACCGCGACCACTGGCGCGTGCTGCCCGGCGACGTGCAGGAATGGTTGGAGCTGCAGGAGGCGCGTTCGGTCATTCCGACGGCGGACTCCATGCTGGTCGAGACCTTTCCGCGCGGCAGCCGCCATTTCCTGGTGGCCTATCCGTTCGAGGGCAATCTGGCCCACACCACCCTTTGCATGCTGCTGACCCGACGGCTGGACCGGATGGGCGCCGGGCCGCTGGGCTTTGTCGTGACCGACTATTCCCTGGCCATCTGGTCGATCCGGCCGATGGACCGGATCGACCTGGACGCGCTGTTCGAGCCCGACATCCTGGGCGACGATCTGGAGGCCTGGCTGGAGGAAAGCTTCATGATGAAGCGCACCTTCCGCAATTGCGCCCTCATCTCCGGCTTGATCGAGCGACGCCAACCCGGCGCCGAGAAGACCGGGCGGCAGGTGACCTTTTCGACGGACCTGATCTACGACGTGCTGCGCCGCCACCAACCCGACCATCTGCTGCTGCGCACCGCGCGGGCCGACGCGGCTGCGGGCCTGCTGGACGTGGGGCGGCTGGGCCAGCTTCTGAGCCGCATCCAGGGCCACATCCGACACGAACCGCTGACCCGCGCCTCGCCGTTCTCGGTGCCGGTGCTGGTCCAGATCGGACGCGAGCGCGTGTCGGGCGACGCCGCCGAAATGATCCTAGACGAGAGCGCCGAGGCCCTGATCGCCGAGGTTCTGGACGAAGAGGCCCCGGCGTGAACGCGGCCCTTCGCGAAACCCTGTCGCCGGCGCGGCGCGACTGCGGCTCGCTGAGCGTGCGGCTGAACGGCGAGCGCGCGCTGCTGCGCTGTTCCGGTGCCCTGTGGCTGATCGAGCACCGCACCCTGATCGCCGCCGACCTGCACCTGGAGAAGGGCTCGGCCTTCGCCAGGCGGGGCCAGATGCTGCCGCCCTACGACAGCCGCGCGACCCTGGCCCGGCTGGCCGAAGAGGTGACGACGCTGAAGCCCGAGCGCGTCGTGCTGCTGGGCGACAGCTTTCATGACCGCACTTCCATCCAGCGCCTGGGCGAGGACGAACGCGCCCTGCTGGCCGTCCTGGCCGAGGGCCGCGACTGGATCTGGCTGGAAGGCAATCACGACCGTGAAGCGCTCGGCGCCGATCTGGACGCCCTTCCTGGCCGGATCGTGGGCGATATGACTGTCGGCGCGCTGGAGCTGACGCACGAGCCGCGCCCCGGCCTGCGTCCGGGCGAAGTCGCGGGCCACCTGCACCCTTGCGCCGTCGTGGCCGCCTACGCCCGCAGCGTGCGCAGGCCCTGCTTCCTGACGGATGGACGCCGCGCCATCCTGCCGGCCTTCGGCGCCTTCACCGGCGGGCTGAACGCGCGAGACGTCGCCTTCGCCGGCCTGTTCGAACATCCGCCGATGGCCGCCGCCCTGGGCCGCGACCGCGTCCATGCCTTGAGCTTCGACCGTTTGCTGTAGGGTGCAGCCATGAGCCAGATGCGCACCCTCAAGACTGACGGCCTGACCCAGGCGATCCTGGAGGCCGGCGAAGGCCCGCTGGTCCTTCTGATCCACGGCTTTCCCGAACTGGCGATCAGCTGGCGAGCGCAGGTTCAAGCCCTGTCGGCGGCCGGCTATCGGGTCGTGGCGCCCGACATGCGCGGCTATGGCGGCACGGACAAGCCCGAGCGCATGGCGGACTACGGCATGCTGAACTTGGTCGGAGACATGGTCGATCTGGTCCGTGCCCTGGGCGAAGAGCGCGCGGTGGTGATCGGCCACGACTGGGGCGCGCCGGTCGCCTGGCACTGCGCTCTGATGCGGCCGGACCTGTTCAGGGCCGTCGCCGGCCTGTCGGTGCCGTTCCAGCCGCGCCGCGCCAGCGGCCCGCCGACACCCGCCATGGCCGCGATCTCCAAGCGCGCCGGACTGGGCGACCTCTACATCAGCCGCTTCCAGGCGCCCGACGCCCATGCGCCGATGGAGGCCGATCCGGCGACGACCCTGCGAAAGATGTTCTGGGCCTATGACGGTTCGACTGACGCCGCGGACCGCTCGACCGGCTTCCTTCCGCCGGGCCTCAGCCTGATGGACTCCATCGCCGACCGCGCCGCCCCGCCGCCGTGGATGGGCGCAGCCCATTTCCAGGAATATGTCGACGCCTTCACCGCCGGCGGCTTCCGGGGACCGGTCGACTGGTATCGCAACCTGGACGCCAACTGGGCCGCGACGGCCTTTTTGCAGGACGCCCGCATCCGCCAGCCCAGCCTGTTCATCGTCGGCGAGAACGACCCCGTGCGCCATTACGCCGGCGCGGCCGAGGCGTCGCTGAAGGACTGGCTGACGGACCTGCGCGGTCAGCCCGTGCTGCCCGGCGCCGGCCACTGGATCCAGCAGGAGCGCGCGGACGAGGTGAACGCCCTGCTGCTGGCCTTTCTCGGCCAGCCGGGCGTCGGCCGGGACTAGAGCCCCGCCATCGCCTCGGCCGTGACCTCCAGGCTGCGGACCCGGTCGTTCAGGTCGTGGATCATGCCGGTGACCATGACTTCATCCACGCCGGTCAGGGCGATGAACTCCGCCAGTCGGTCGCGCACGGTGTCGCGGCCGCCGATGGCGGCGTAGGTCAGGCGGCTTTCGACCGCCGCGATCTGGCGCGCATCCAGCACGGCCGTAATGTCGTCCACCGCCGGCTTCAACCGGCCGGGCTTGCCGGTGACGACGGCGGCGAAGGCCTGCTGCATCGAGGTCGACATCCGCTGCGCCGCCGCGTCCGTGTCCGCCGCAAAGACGTTGAAGGCGGCCATGGCATAGGGCGCGTCCAGTGCTCCGGGCCGGAACTCGGCGCGATAGACTCGCAGCGCCTGCAGCAGCAGCTCGGGCGCGAAATGGCTGGCGAAGGCGAACGGCAGCCCCAGGCGCGCGGCCAGCTCGGCGCTGAACAGGCTGGACCCCAAGAGCCAGATCGGCACCTTGGACCCCGCGCCAGGCCAGGCCGTGACTCTCTGGCCCGGCTGCGGATCGGCCAGGAAGCCCTGAAGCTCCAGCACGTCGCGGGGAAACTGGTCCGCCGCCTCGAAATAGCGACGCAGCGCGCACGCCGTCTCGCCGTCGGTGCCGGGCGCGCGGCCCAGACCCAGATCGATGCGGCCGGGATGCAGAGCCTCCAGCGTGCCGAACTGCTCGGCGATCACCAGCGGCGCGTGGTTGGGCAGCATGACCCCGCCCGAGCCGACGCGGATGCTGGACGTCTGGCTGGCCACATGGGCCAGGACCACCGCCGTGGCCGCCGAGGCGATGCCCGGCATGTTGTGATGCTCCGCCAGCCAGAAGCGGCCGAAGCCCAGCCGCTCGGCGGCCTGGGCGTAGGCGGTGGTTTCCAGCAGGGCGCGTCGGGCGTCGCCGCCCTCTACGATGGGCGACAGGTCGAGAACGGAGAATGCGGTCATGGTTCGTAGATCGGGCCGCGCGCGCCGCGATCAAGGCCCGCGACGGTTGCGATTGTCGCTCGGCGGCCGATAGTGGGGCGGGCAAAGGGGGCCGCCGTCATGATCACCAACCTCATCCTCGCCACGGCGGCCGTCGCCGCGATCCAGGCTGCGCCAGCGCCGGAGCTGGTCGGGCGCTGGGAAGGGCCGTTGACGGTCGGCGGCCAGTCGATCCGCATCGTCTTTCGCGTCGAGGCCGACGGAAAGGCGTTCGCCGACAGCCCTGACCAGGGCGCCAACGGCATACCGGCCCAGGCCAGCCTGACCGACGGGGTGGTGCGCTTCGCCGTCCCAGCCTTCGGCGGCGCCTTCGAGGGCCGGCTGTCCAGTGACGGCCGCACCCTGACCGGGGCGCTGAGCCAGGGCGGCATGACCCTGCCGCTGGTGCTGACGAAGGGCGAGGCGGCCGCGGCGCCCGCACCCGTCGCGGACACGGCGGCCGCGCCGAACCGGCCTCAGAACCCCCAGCCGCCCTATCCCTATCGCGAGGAACAGGTCGCCTATGACGCCGGGCCCGGCGTGCGTCTGGCCGGAACCTTGACCCTGCCGCAGGGCGAGGGCCCCTTCCCCGCCGCCCTTCTGATCACCGGGTCGGGCCAGCAGGATCGCGACGAGACCGTGTTCGGGCACAAGCCCTTCTGGGTGCTGGCCGACTCCCTGACCCGGCGCGGGATCGCCGTGCTGCGCGTCGACGACCGGGGCGCGGGCCAGTCGACGGGATCGCTGGATGGGGTCACCACCGCCGATTTCGCCAAGGACGCCGAGGCCTCCTTCGCCTGGCTGGCCGCGCGCGCCGACATAGACGCCGACCGCATCGGTCTGATCGGCCACAGCGAGGGCGGGACCATCGCGCCGATGGTCGCCCAGGCCGATCCGCGCGTGGCCTGGATCGTGATGCTGGCCGGGCCGGCGGTGCCGGGGGGTGATGTGCTGACCGAACAGTTGCGCCGGATACAGCAGGCGAGCGGGCTGTCGGCCGAAATCGTTGAGGCCAACACCGCCTTGCAGGCCCGGATCATGCAGGCGGTGGCGCAACACGCCGACGACGGAGAGGCCGCAGCCCGGGCCGCCCGAGCGATCCTGGCGGAAACCCCCGTCCCGGCCGCAGCGGCCGATCAGACAGCGACCCAAGTCGCCCTGCCCTGGACCCGCTGGTTCGTGGCTCACGATCCGGCCGAGAGCCTCAGGGCCTTCCAGGCGCCCATGCTGGCCCTCTATGGCGGCAAGGACGTGCAGGTGTCGGCGCAGCAGAGCGCCGAGGCCCTGCGCCGCCTCGCGCCTGACGCCGACATCGTGGTCCTGCCCGATCTCAACCACCTGATGCAGACGGCCGGAACCGGCCTACCCGACGAATACGCGCAGATCGAGGAGACGATCGCCCCCGTCGCGCTGGAGACGATCGTCGACTGGGTCGCGGCGCGGTCGCGCTAAACCCGCTAAACCTTGGCCGACCGGCTGCGGACCCAGGCGTAGAGGACGAAGGCCAGGCCGAAGAAGGCGATGACGCCGGCCACGCCCGCCGGCCAGCTCGAACCTTCGGGCAGCATGGCGAAGGGCGCGTCGTCGCGCGTGGCGACGATGACGCCGGCGGTCAGCACGCCGAACAGGCTCTCGCCGACGATCAGGCCGGACGCCAGCAGCACGCCCATGCGGCGGCCCACGTCGGCGAAGCTCGTACCCTTGATCGTGCGCTCGTACAGCCAGCCCGCGACCGCGCCGATCACCAGCATGGTGGTCACCGCCGCCGGCAGATAGAACCCGATGCCCACGGCCAGCGGCGGCAGCTTCATCCGGCCCTTGGTGGCCGACGAAATGATGACGTCCAGGATGATGACGACCACGCCGATCGCCGCGCCCAGGCCGATCAGATCCCAGCGCAGGTCGCCGCCGATGACGCCGCGCGCCAGGGCCGAGATCAGCGTCGCCTGAGGCGCCGCCAGGGTCTGGGTGCCTTCGACGATGGCGGGCGGGCCGCCCTCGAAGCCGAAGGCTTGGTTCAGCAGGTTCAGGATGAAGGGAATGACCAGGGCGCCGGCGGCCACGCCGACGATCAGCGCCGTCTGCTGGCGCCACGGGGTGGCCTCGACCAGTTGGCCGGTCTTGAGGTCCTGCAGGTTGTCGTTGGCGATGATGGCCACGGCGAACACCACCGAGGTCACGATCAGGGCGAAGGCGATGATGGACGGATCGGCCGGCACGCCCGCCACCGCCATCAGACCCACCATCAGCAGCGAGGCGATGATGACCGCCAGGATGCCGACGCCCGATACCGGGCTGTTGGACGAGCCGATCAGGCCGGCCATGTAGCCGCAGATCGCCGCCACCGCGAACCCGACCAGGACCACATAGACCAGACCGCCGGCCGTCAGCAGCACGGTCGATCCCGCCAGCGCCGGCGCGCTCTGGGCGAACCAGGACAGCAGACCGCCGATGCCGATCAGGCAGACCAGCGACACGCCGCCTACGATGTTGATGGGAATGTCCTGCTCGGTGCGGTCCAGCACCTCGCCGTGACTGCGCCTGGACTGGGCCGCCAGGGCCGAGGTCAGGCCGCCGACCAGCGGCGCGGCCAGCTTGATCAGGGTCCAGATCGCCGCCACGCCGATGACGCCCGCGCCCATGAAGCGGACCTCGTTGCGCCAGACGGTGGTCGCCAGTTCCTCGGCCCCCGTCCCCGCCGGAAGGGTCGCAGCGATGGAAGGCAGGCCCTGGGCCGTCAGCCAGGCGACCACGTCGGGCGAGGTCAGGATCGGCACGATGACGAACCAGGCGGCAAGGAGGCCGAACAACTGCGCGAGGCCTACGGCCAGCCCGATCAGGTGGCCGGCGCCCAGCAATGCGAACTGCAGGCCGAAGCCCAGCCCCGTCGCGCCGCCGCCCAGCCCGGCCGGCAGGGAGACGAACCGCGCCGCCTCGCCCGCGAAAACCCGCCCGGCGGTCAGAAGGGCATAGCCGGCCGAGGCCACCGCGCCGGCCACCACGACCCACAGGCCCGCCTTGTTCTCGTTGACCGCCTGCTCAGTCTGCTCGGCCCCGCGCGACCCGACCTTCAGCACCTCGGCGGCGGCCCGGCCCTCCGGATAGGGCAGCGGGCTGTTGACCACCAGGGCGCGGCGCAGCGGGATCGAGAATGTGACGCCCAGCACCCCGCCCAGGATGCAGATCAGGACCGACTGCCAGAAGGGAAACTCCATCCACCAGCCGATCATGACCAGGCCGGGCAGGACGAAGATGATCGCGCTCATGGAGCCGCCGACCGAGGCCACAGTCTGGACGGTCATGTTCTCCCAGATGGTCGAGGTGCGGAACGCCCGCAGCAAAGCCATGGAGATGACCGCCGCCGGAATGGCCGAAGCGAAGGTCAGGCCAACCAGCAGGCCCAGATAGGTGTTGGCGGCTGTGAAGACGACCGCCAGCAGGGCGCCCAGCACCAGGGCGCGCAGGGTCAGTTCAAGGCGGCGGGCGGGGCGCACGGCCCTGTCGGCGAGGTCGGTCATCGTCGCGGGCTCCTTGGGCCGGTGCGACGAAATGACGCTGAATCCGCCTCTGCGTCCAGAGACTTCAGCCGTCCGCCAGAAAACGCTCCACCGCCGCCATGAAGCGGCGCGGCTGATCGATCATGACCATGTGCTCGGCGCCCTCGATCCGCTCGAACCGGGCAGGGGTTCGCAGCGATCTATAGCCCGAGCGGAACAGCTCATCGATCCGCGCACGCGGGCTGCGGTCGTCTGCGCTCCAGCCGTAGACCACCGTCACCGGGGCGGTGATGTCCGGCAGGCGCGAGCGCAGATCGGTGGTCATCACCTCATACAGGGTCTGGGCGAGGACGCGCCTGTCGCCGCCTTGCCAGCCCAGAGTGCCGAACACCGCCTCAGCCGCCCCGCCCAGATCGGCGCCCATCCTGCGCCCCTGCAGTCTCAGGGCGTCGTCGCCCAGGAACATCACGGCCTGATAGGCGATGCGGGCGATGGGATCGACGTCGCCGACCGTGGCGCCTGGGCTGATAAGGGCCGGAAAGAAGGGAGAGGCGTCCACCACCATGACCCGGCCGACGTCGCCGCGGGCGTCGGCGGCGACGCGCAGCGCCACCTGACCGCCCATCGAATGGCCGATCACGGCGGGACGGTCGAGCCGATGCTCCGCGATGTAACGGCGGATTTCCTGCGCGACGGGCGCGACCACCACGCCTGAGGCGTTGGCGCCGGCGGGCACGTCCCCGAATCCGCGCACCGTGACCAGATGAACCCGTCGCCCGCTGAGCTCATCTGCCGTGCGCCGCCAGACGTCCGCTGTCGAGGCCAGGCCGGGGATCAGGATCACGTCGGGCCCGGACCCTCGGGTCTCCACCAGTATGCGGTCCGATCGGAAAGCCTCCGCGCTCCCCTGCTGTGCGGGGAAGGCCGTCGCCGAAAGCGCGTGCATCGAAAGGATGAGGGCGGCGGTCAGGCCCAGGAGAAGACGAATGATCATCAGACGATGCTGAACCCGCTTTCCGGCCTTTGGTTGACGCGCGATCTTGAAATTTTCGCGAGCCGGGCCTGAATGGTCTTCAGGGATCGGGAGGTTGTCATGATGAGAATTGCGGTGCTGATCGCCCTGGGGTGGGCTGTCGCAGGTTCGACGGAGGCTCGGCAGGCCGTTCCGCCGCAGGAAGAGACGCTGACTCTTCCCGGCGCTCAAGCGCGCTCCGGCCAGAGCCCGGAATGGCAGGTTTTCACACGCACTTCGCAAAGAGCCTATCTGGTCGATCCGTCGACCCTGCGTGAGACTGGCGGGGTCACCTCCATCCAGATCGCGCGCGCCCCCTTCGCGGTCGAAGACGGGGACCCGGCCTGGACGCTGGAGACCTTCGAGTTTCGTTGCAGCGCAGGCGAATACCGCACGACCCAGATCGCCGAGTTCAATGCGGACGGTTCGGCCGCAACCCCGCCGGAAACGCTGGACGAAGCGTTCGAGGCGATCGCGCCCAACGGTCTGTCCGGCTATCTGAAGGCGATCGCATGCGACGGCCAACGCGCTCGCCCGCCCTACTATCCCAGCCTGGCGGCCTGGATAGCCGCAGGTCGAAAATAGGCTAGCCTTGGCGCCCGCGCTGCGCGGCGGGGATAAGCAATCGGTCGTGCAGGTCGTGCAGGCGGGAGACATGGTCATCCCGCTCAGCAACCGGACTGGGGTCCGACGTCATCACCGAGGTAAGGCGCAGGTCTGGCGTGACGAACACCATCTGACCGCCATAACCCCAGGCGTATGCCGTCTGATGGTGTTCAGAGGTCTTGAGCCACCATCCATAGCCATGCGGGGCGCCGGTGAAACGCGAGCGGCCGCGCCCGTTCCAGGACGCCTCCACCCAGCCCTCGGGCAGGATGCGCACGCCGTCGTGGACGCCATCGTTGCGGTAGAGTTCGCCGATTCTCAGCAAGGCCCGCGGGCTCAGCCGCATCTCGTTGCCACCGAAGTAGATGCCCTGCGGATCGGCCGGCCATGAGGGCACGGTGATCCCCAGCGGCTCGCCCAGCCACTCGCGCGTCAACGCCAAGGTGGACCGCCCTGACGCGCGGGTCAGGAGGGCCGACGTGAGGTGCGACGTGCCGGTGGAGTAGATCAGCCTGCCGCCGGGTTCGGCCTCGAACGGCCGCGCCAGCGCCGCCCGCACCCAGTCCCGGCTGGACACCCAGGCGCCGTAGTTCGAGCCCGAGGTCGAGCCCAGCCCCGCCTGCATCGACAGCAGATGTCCCACGGTGATGGCCCGCAGGCGCGAATCCGGGTTCGCCGGGAACCGGTCGGACAGAAAGTCGGCGATAGGCTGGTCCACGCCGTCCACGATCCCGCGACCGATGGCGATCCCGGCAAGGGCCGCCAGCACCGACTTGGACGCCGACTTGACGTTGGCGGGCTGGTCCAGACCCGGGCCGCGCCAGGCGCGCTCGAACACGACCTCGCCGTCCCGAGCCACGATCAGGCTGTGCAGACGAGGCAAGCCCGCCGCTGTCGCCTCGGCCTGTCTCAACAGGTCGACATCGAGCCCGCTGGTCGGCGTCGGGGGCACGATCTGGCGCGCCTCACTGCAGCCGGGTGCGGCCGCGAGCGCAAGCGAGGAGACAAGGAACCGGCGTCTGAGCATGGCCTCAAGAACCCCGTCACGGCTCAGGGGTTGCAGCCGCCTGCGCCCTAGACGTCCACCTCGGCGTCCAAGGCGTTTTCCTGGATGAACTCGCGGCGGGGTTCGACCACGTCGCCCATCAGCTTGGCGAACAGGTCGTCGGCGTCGTCGGCGTGGTTGACCTTGACCTGCAGCAGGGTGCGGGCGTCGGCGTCCAGCGTCGTCTCCCACAGCTGCTCGGGGTTCATCTCGCCCAGGCCCTTGTAGCGCTGGATGGCGACGCCCTTCTTGCCGGCCTCGAGCACGGCGTTCAGCAGGTCCAGCGGACCTCGGATGGTCGTGGACTTGTCCTTGCGGCGATAGACGGCCGGCTTGTCGAACAGGCCGTGGAAGGCGGCGGCGCGCTCGGCCAGGCGGCGCGCGTCCAGCGAGCGAAGCAGCGTCTCTTCCAGGACGATCGATTCCGACACCGCTCGGCGCACGCGGTTGAAGACCACCGCGCCCTGGGCGCCCGGCTCGCCGGACCAGGGGCCGTCGCCCTCTTCGGCGTACAGGTTCAGGCGCTCGGCCGACAGGGCCGGATCGGTGTGGTCCTCGTTGAACAGACCCGCCAGAGCGGCCTGTTCGATGGCGAAGGCCGGCGCGCGCTGGCTGAGGCGGTCGACCGAGGCCTTGAACGCCTTGGCCTCGCGCACCAGGGATTGAAGGTCCATGCCCGTGCGGCGTTCGCCGCTGGCCAGGTCCAGCTCCGCCTCGGACGAGCCTTCCTCGATCAGATAGGCGTCCATCTCGGACTGGTCCTTGAGGTAGCGGCCCTGCTTGCCCTTGGACACTTTGTAGAGCGGCGGCTGGGCGATGTAGACGTGGCCGCGCTCGATCAGCTCGGGCATTTGGCGATAGAAGAAGGTCAGCAGCAGGGTCCGGATATGGGCGCCGTCGACGTCGGCGTCGGCCATCAGGATGATCTTGTGATAGCGCAGCTTGTCGGCGTTGAAGTCGTCGCGGCCGATGCCGGTGCCCAGCGCCAGGATCAGGGTGCCGATCAGGTCCGACGACAGCATCCGGTCAAAGCGTGCGCGCTCGACGTTCAGGATCTTGCCGCGCAGGGGCAGGACGGCTTGGTTCTCGCGGTTGCGCGCCTGTTTGGCCGAGCCGCCGGCGGAATCGCCCTCGACGATGAACAGTTCGGACTTGGCGGGATCGCGTTCCTGACAGTCGGCCAGCTTGCCGGGCAGGCTGGAGATCTCCAGCGCCGACTTGCGCCGGGTCAGTTCGCGGGCCTTGCGCGCGGCCTCGCGGGCGGCGGCGGCCTCGACGATCTTGGAGACAATCTGCTTGGCCTCGACGGGGTGTTCCTCGAACCACTGGGACAGACCCTCGGTGCACAGTCCTTCGACGGCGGGGCGCACTTCCGACGAGACCAGCTTGTCCTTGGTCTGGGAGCTGAACTTGGGGTCCGGCACCTTGACCGACAGCACGCAGGTCAGGCCCTCACGGGCGTCCTCGCCGGTGACGGAGACCTTCTCCTTCTTGGCGGCGCCAGCCTGGTCGATATAGCCGCCCATGACGCGCGTCAGACTGGCTCGGAAGGCCGAAAGGTGGGTGCCTCCATCCCGCTGGGGGATGTTGTTGGTGAAGCACAGCATGGTCTCGTGGTAGCTGTCGTTCCACCACAGGGCGAGGTCGACCTCGATCCCTTCCTTCTTCCCGCGAATGACGATGACGTCCTTCAGGATCGGCGACTTGGACTTGTCCAGGTGGCGCACGAAGGCCTCGACCCCGCCCTCGTAGTGCAGGATCTCTTCAAACGGCTCGGCTCCCCGGTGGTCCGCCAGCTTGATGACCACGCCCGAGTTCAGGAAGGCCAACTCGCGCAGGCGGTGCTCCAGCGTCTTCAGGTCGAAGTCGATATGGCTGAAGGTCGTGACCGACGGATAGAAGGTGACCTCGGTGCCGGTCAGGGGCTGCCCGGCCTTGGGGCCTTCGCTGCGGATAGGCGCGTCGCCGGTGACTTCCAGCGATTTGACGGTGTCGCCGCGTTCGAAGCGCATCTGGTGCGCCTTGCCGTTGCGGTAGATCTTCAGCTCAAGCCAGTCGGACAGGGCGTTGACGACCGACACGCCCACGCCGTGCAGGCCGCCCGAGACCTTGTAGGAGTTCTGGTCGAACTTACCGCCCGCGTGCAGTTGGGTCATGATGACCTCCGCGGCCGAGACGCCTTCGCCCTCGTGGATGTCGGTCGGGATGCCGCGGCCGTTGTCGGTCACGGTCACCGAACCGTCGGCGTTCAGGATGACCTGGACCAGGTCGGCGTGGCCGGCCAGGGCCTCGTCGATGGCGTTGTCCACCACCTCATAGACCATATGGTGCAGGCCCGAGCCGTCGTCGGTGTCGCCGATGTACATGCCGGGCCGTTTGCGCACGGCGTCCAGGCCTTTGAGAACCTTGATGGAATCGGCGCCGTATTCGGGCTGGTCTGCAATCTGATCGGTCATGAAAGCGTCGGCTCTGGGTCCGGGTGACGGACGGGAGGATCAGCGCCGCGGCAGGCGCTCGAATCGATGAGGAACGCGGTCCTCTCGACACCTGTCCGATATAGGAAATCCGGCGACGAAAAGCGAGGGAAACCGGGGCTTTCAGCCACCCGGGCGGCGACGGCGCAGACCCAGCAGCCCGGCCCAGCCGCCGCTGGTCAGAAGAGCGACGTCCAGGAGCGCCAGCGGCAGGGGCGTCGCCGCCGGCGCCGCGATGAAGCGAGAGCGCCAGACCGGGAAGAATTTCGACTTGTAGGTGCGCAGCCCCTGGAAGCCGTACAGCGCCCCGCCCTCCTCGAACACCAGGGCGCCGACGCGGGCGAACACCGGGGCCAGCCGTCGGTCCTCAAGCCCGGACAGCGGCGCCAAGCCCAGATCGAACCTGGCGAAGCCCTGGGCGCCGGCCCACTGGATCGAGCGAATGAACAGATAGTCCATCACGCCGGGCGGGGCGTCGGGCCGATGGCGCATCAGGTCGATGGCGACCTCGCCCGGCGCGCCCTGGGCCGCTGATCCCGGCAGCAGATTGGCGAAGGCGATCAGCGGGCGCCGGCCGGCCTCGTCGACCGCGCCCCACACCACCGCCAGCGGCGTGCGGTCCAGATAGTCCAGGTCGAAACGGCCCAGCGAAAAAGCCTTCTCTTGGCCCGTGTGTTCGTCCAGCCAGGCGTCGGACACCGCGCGCAGCGGCTCGGCCAGGGCGCCGGCCGAACCCGGCGGCAGCATCTCGAACGACGCGCCCTCGCGCTCGGCCCGGTTGATCGCCGTGCGCAGGTTCTGGCGCGGCTTGCCCTCAAGGGTGAAGGCCGCGATCTCGACCACGGCGGTTTCTCCGACCTTGCGGACCGCCAGGCCCATGGTCGCCAGATCGCCCAGCAAACCCTCGCCCACCGAATAGAAGACCGCCGCGCCGCCGTAGCTGTCGGCCATCTCGGCGAAGGCCCACAGAAGGTCGCGCCGCTCGGACGCCAGGCCGGCCGGCTCGCCCATGGCGATCCAGCGCCGTCCGCGCACGCGATAGGCGATGAAGCTGCGGCCCGACGGGCTGAACAGCAGGGCCTTGTCGCCCAGCATGGCCAGCCAGCCCTCGGGCGCGGCCTCGTCGGCCTGGGCCAGGGCCTCGCGCGCGCGCTCCACCTCGGCGGGCGAAGCCGGTCCATGCTGGCCCGCGCCGGGCGCCGTCAGCAGCGACCGCGCCGCCACCACCAGGGTCAGGATGGCCAGGACAGCCCCGGCCCTCAGGAAGCCCGAGGCCTGTCGGTCGGTCAGGAAGGTCCACCACAGTTCGTCGGTGTAGGCCGTGTCGCGATAGGCGAAGAAGCCAAGCCAGATCATCGCCCCTACCGCCGCCATCAGCAGCAGCAGCCAACCAGGCCTCAGCGGTTCGCCCAGGCGCGAGCGGCGGTTGAACGCGCCCTTGAACGGGATCAGCAGCACAGCGATGGCCGTCAGCTGCGCCGCCTCTTCCCAGTCCAGACCTTTCAGCAGGGAGAAGACCGCACCGCCCCCAAGAACCAGCAGGGCCGCCCAATAGGCCCCGCGCCGACGACGCCACAGGCCCGCCGATACGAACAGGAGCAGGAACCCCGCGATGCTGGCGGCGAAGTGCGACAGGTCGATCATCAGCGGATGGGCGACGCGGTCCAGAACCCTCAGCCGCTCTCCGAACGCCGGCGTGACCGCCGAAACCAGCATCACCGCCCCGGCCGTGAAGGCCGCCACGGCGAAGATCTGCGGCGTCAGCTCATAGACGAGGGCGGCGAACCGGGTGGCCAGCCGCCGGGGTTGCGCGTCGCGCTTCATAGGCTCGTGATTCCCGCCATCGCCCCATCATAGACCGTGAATCGGCCGATTGGGGCGCGCCGGGGGTCATTTCGGGGCGCCTGAAACAATCCGCAATCACGCGTGTTCACCTCTTTACGAGCGTCGGGCTCGCCTTTTGGAGAGAGTTCATGATCCGCAAGACCGCTTTGATGGCCGGCGTCGCCGGCGCCCTGATGTTCGCCGCCCCTGCCATCGCCCAGGAAGCCCCGCAGGACGCCCCGGCTGCACCGCCCGCAGCGGAGGCGGCTCAACCCCAAAGTCTGACGCTGACCCCGGGCGCGTCGGTGAAGTCCGAGGACGGCTCGGTTCTCGGCACGCTGGAAGGCGCCCGCAACGCGCCGGACGGCAGCCAGGAGCTGACGGTTCGCGGCTCTGACGGTCAGGTGCGCGCTGTCGCCCTCGCCGGTCTGCGCCAGGACGGCGCCGACGTGGTGGTCGCTCAAACCCAAGCCGACTTCAACGCCTCGCCGGCGATCGAAGCCGACGCCGCGCCGACCCCGTCGGCTCAGCCGGACGCTTCGCCCGAGCCGGTCGATCCGATGACCCCGCCGGACACCACGGCGCCGGCCCCGTCGGAGCCGATGTACGAACCGACGCCCTGATTATTCCCTGACTAAGGGAGCGACCGCGTCGCTCCCTTTTTTCTTGCCTCAATGCGCGGTGAGTTGACCGCTGCAAAACAGCCCCCGCACAGCTCAACATGGAGATCGCCATGCGCCATTCGTTTCTATTCGCCGTCGCCGCCGCATCCGCGGCGACCCTCGCCCTGCCCGCCGCTGCTCAGGTCGCCGGCGGCGTGACCGGCAATGTCGGCGGCCAGATCGGGCTGAGCCGACCTGATGCGGCGCCCCTGACCGGTCAGGTCGGCCAGACCATCCGCGACGCGGGCGGAATGACTCGCGACATCGTTCAAGACGCCGGCCAGATTCGCCCGCAAGCCGACGTTCAGACATCAATCGACGCCGAGGCGCGGACGGAGCCTGACGGCGCACAAGCGCGACTGGACGTCTCAACGGGCGCCATGGTGCACGCTTCGGACGGCGCCATGCTGGGCACCGTCCAGTCCATCACTCGGGACACGGCCGGGCGGGTTCAGAACTTCGTCGTTCGCACCGCCGATGGCGTCGTGCGCAGTGTGCCGGCCACGGGGGCCCGGATCGAGGGCGACGCGGTCGTCACGGGCTGGTCCCGCGCGCAGTTCGACCAGGCTCCCGCGAACTGACATCGACGGCCAAAGAGAAAGGGCGGTCCCGCAAGGGACCGCCCTTTTTTGTCGTCCGGCTGAGAACGCCGATCAGGCGCGACGCTTGATCAGGCCCAGCAGGAACAGCAGGATGACCGCGCCGATGGTGGCCACGATCGTCGAGCCGATCCAGCCGCCCCAGGTGAAGCCCAGAGAATTGGCGATGAAGCCGCCGATCAGGGCGCCGATGACGCCCACGACCAGATTGGTCAGCAGGCCGTGATTGCGGCCCATGATCTGTTCAGCGAGCCAGCCCGCCACGATACCGATAATAATCCAGGCGATAATGCCCATGTCGAAGTCCCTTCCTTAAGACCCAAGCTCGGCGAAGAAATGCGCCACCGCCGATACGGTTGCGCTTGAACGGCTCGCGGGATGGCGCGGGCCTTGCGGCGTGCGATCCGCCTCGTTCCATTCCGGGACGAACCGAGGGATCCGCGCCCCATGAGCAGCGATATCGATCTTCATCTCGGCCGCCGGCTGCGTCGCCGCCGCCGCCTTCTGGGCCTGACCCAGCAGCAGTTGGGCGTGCAGGTCGGGATTCGCTTCCAGCAGATCCAGAAATACGAATGCGGCGCCAACCGCATCTCGGCCGCGCGCCTGTGGCAGCTGGCCGAAGCGCTGGAGACGCCGATAAACTACTTCTACGAGGGCCTGGCCGAGGCCATGGAGCGCAGGGAGGCCGCCGGCTCGAACGGCGGCGAGATGTTTTCCCGCAAGGAGACGCTCGATCTGATCCAGGCCTACTATCAGCTCGAGGAAAGCCCCCGGCGCCGTCTGCTGGACCTCGCCAAGTCGCTGAATGGGCCCGGGGAAGCCGCCTGACGGACGGCGCACGCCGTTCGACGAGATTACGAAGATTTCACACGCTCTGAACGGAAGTCCCGCCTAGCCTCCCCTTAGGGAGGATTTGCAAATGACTTCACGCTGTCTCGCGGCGTGCGTCGCCGCATCCGCGCTGATCGCCGCGCTTCCGGCCCATTCCGCGGGCTCGCCGACCGGGTTCCGGTTTGAGGACGTGACCGAAACGCATCTGCCGGACGCGCCGGGCCGCAACACCATGGATGTCGTCGCCATCGATCTCGATGGAGATGGCCGACCCGATATTGTCACGGCCCAGGAGTTTCTCCTCAACAAGATTCTCATGAACGAGGGCGGCGGCCGGTTTCGCGACGCGTCCCACCTCCTGGAACCCCTCTCGGCCGAAGAGCTGGAGGCCGGACCGCCTCAGTTGCGCGGTCCCGGGTTCGGTCACGACAGCGAAGACGTCTCCGTCGCCGATTTCGACGGCGACGGCCTGCTCGACCTGATCATCGTCTCGGAAGACGATGTGAAGTTCGGCCGGCGAGAAGTGCATGAATACTATCGGGGAACGCCGGACGGGTTCAAACGCGTGCGCGGCGTCCTGCCCGATACGGAAGCGAACGCCGTGGCGCATGCCGACGTGAATGGCGACGGGTGCCTGGACGTGCTGATCGCCGGCGCGGGTCAGGATCGTCTTCTGATCGGCGACTGCAGGGGCGGCTTCGTCGACGAGAGCTCGGCGCGTCTGCCGCGAGAGAGCGCCACCGCCCAGGACGCCGAGTTCGCCGACCTGAACGGCGACGGCCATCTCGATCTGGTGCTGGGACTTGAGGGCGGCCATGCCCTGTGGATCAACGATGGCACGGGCGTTTTCCGCGATGAAACGGCTGAACGCCTGCCCGACCCCGGAAATGTCGAGGCGCGCAAGGTCGCGGCGGTCGATATAGACGGGGACGGTCATCTGGATCTGTACTTCAGCCATGTCGCCTGGCAGGGCCGGCAGGGTCAGGATCGGTTGCTGATCAACGACGGCGCCGGGCGCTTCCGCGACGAGACCGCCGAGCGCATTCCGGCCGAAACTCAGACCACGCTGGATGCGCGTTTCGCGGACTTGGACGGAGACGGCCATCTGGACATGGTGCGCGCAAATTTCGGGCCTGTGACGATCTGGCTGAACGACGGCCAGGGGCGGTTCCGTGACGTGACGGGAGAGGTCCTTGGGGACGCCATCACGGGTCCCAATCTGGCGATCAGCCTGACAGACTTCGACGGCGACGGCCGCGTCGACCTTTATGTCGGTCAGCTGAAGGGACCTCAGGGCGGTCCGGAAATCCGCGACAGACTGCTTCTCAATCGACCGACGGCCTGATCAGAGGCTGCGGACAGGCCCGGTCGGCAGGTGACGCCACGTCGTCAGCGGGCTAAGCCCCGCGCATGACCGAACTTGAAGCCTTCGCCGTCGAACTCGCCCATGAAGCGGGTCGTGTCGCCCTGCCCTTCTTCCGCGGCGAGTTCGCCTCCGAGAACAAGGACGTCGACGGTGGTTTCGACCCTGTCACAGAAGCGGACCGCGCCGCCGAGGCGGCCATCCGCCGCCTGATCTCCGCTCGCTATCCCGACCACGGCGTCGTCGGCGAGGAATATGGCGAGGACCGGCCGGACGCCGAGCACGTCTGGGTGCTGGACCCCATCGACGGCACCCGCGCCTTCATCGCCGGCCTGCCGCTGTGGACCACGCTGATCGCGCTCAACCGCGCTGGCCGACCCGAGATCGGGATCATCGCCCAGCCCTATCTGCAGGAAGTCTTCCTGGGCGGGCCATCCGGCGCGCGGTTGATCCGGCCCGACGGCGAGACGCCGCTGAAGACGCGCAACTGCGCGCGCCTGACTGAAGCGGTCATCTCCACCACCGATCCCGATATCTTCAACGGCGCCGAACTGGGCGCCTGGCGTCAGGTGCGCGCCGCCGCCCGCCTCGCCCGCCTGGGCTGCGACGCCTATGCCTACGCCATGGTGGCGGCGGGCCGCATGGACCTGGTGGCCGAGACCAGTCTGAAGCCCTGGGACTGGTCCGCTCTGGTCCCGGTCGTCGAGGCGGCGGGGGGCAAGGTCACCGACTGGCTGGGCCGTCCGCCCGCCGACGACGGCCGCATCCTGGCTGTCGGCGACGAGCGCCTGATCGACCAGGCCCTGATCACCCTGAAGCGGGCGGTGGTCTGAAGCTCAGCGAGTCAGGACGCTCTGGCGCAGGTAGCGGCCGTAATCGGACTTGCCCAGGTCGTCGGCCAGCCGCTCCAGCTGGGCGGCGTCGATGAAGCCCTGGTCGTAGGCGATCTCTTCCGGGCAGGCGATCTTGAAGCCCTGGCGCTTTTCCAGCGTCCGCACGAATTCTGCAGCTTCGATCAGGCTGTCGGGCGTGCCGGTGTCCAGCCAGGCGAAGCCGCGGCCCATGACCTCGACCGACAGCTGACCGCGCTCGAGATACAGACGGTTCACGTCGGTGATCTCGAGCTCGCCGCGCGCCGAGGGCTTCAGTTTGGCGGCCATGTCGACCACCTGGCCGTCGTAGAAATACAGCCCCGTCACCGCCCAGTTCGAGCGCGGCCGGGTCGGCTTCTCCTCGATCGTCAGGGCGCGCATGGACGGATCGAACTCGACCACGCCATACCGCTCGGGATCATGGACATGATAGGCGAAGACGGTCGCGCCTTCTGTCCGCGCCGTGGCGCTGGACAGCAGCTCGGTCAGGCCGTGGCCGTGATAGATGTTGTCGCCCAGGATCAGGGCCGACGGCTGATCGCCAACAAAGTCCGCGCCAATGATGTAGGCCTGCGCCAGGCCGTCAGGGCTGGGTTGGACCGCATACTGGATGTCCATGCCCCACTTCGACCCATCGCCCAGCAGCGCCTGAAAGTTCGGCGTGTCGCGCGGCGTGGAGATGATCAGCACCTCGCGGATGCCGGCCAGCATCAAGGTCGACAGCGGATAATAGATCATCGGCTTGTCGTAGACCGGCATCATCTGCTTGGACGTCGCCAGGGTCATGGGGTGCAGCCGGGTGCCCGAGCCGCCGGCCAGGATGATGCCCTTCATCGCGCGATTTCCTTGTTCAGTTCGGCGACGATCTCGGCCACGGCCGTACGCCAGTCCCGAGGCTCAATGCCGAAGTCGCGCGACAGTTTCGTGGTTTCCAGCCGGGAGTTGGCAGGCCGCTTCGCCGGCGTAGGGTATTGGTCCGTCGTGATGGGGTCGACCTCGGCCGAGGGACCGCCGGCCGCCTTTGACAAGGCGAAGACCTCGGTCGCCAGCCCGGCCCAGCTGGTCTCGCCAGCGTTGACGAAGTGATAGAGGCCGGTCGGCGCATCGGGATCGTCCATCAGCCTCAGGGTGATGGTGGCCAGGGCCTGGGCAATGTCGCGCGCGGAGGTGGGGCAGCCGATCTGGTCTCCGACCACGCCCAGCCGGTCGCGGCTGTCGGCCAGGCGCAGCATGGTCTTGAGGAAATTGGCGCGATGCACGCTCAGCACCCAGGCGGTGCGCAGCACGACCGAGCGCGGATTGCCCGACCGCACGGCCAGTTCGCCCGCCAGCTTGGAGGCGCCATAGACGCCCAGCGGCCCCACGGGATCGCTCTCGACATAGGGCCGGTCGGCTGAGCCGTCGAAGACATAGTCGGTCGACACCTGCACCAGGGGCACGCCCGCCTGGCGCGTGACCTCGGCCAGGACGGCCGGGCCTTGGGCGTTGGCCAGGAAGGCGTCCGCCACCGCATCCTCGGCCTTGTCGACCGCGGTCCAGGCGGCCGAGTTGATCACGGCCGCGTAAGCGCGCGCGGCGAAGGCGGCGCGCACCGAGGCGGGATCGGCCAGATCCAGTTCCTCACGGCCCGGCGCATGGACGACGACGCCGTCCGGCCAGGCGTGCGCTTGCAGCTCCAGCCCGACCTGGCCGGCGCCGCCGGTGATCAGGATATGACGCGGCTCAGCCATTCACGCCCAGCCGCTCGGTGGCGTAGCGGGCCTTGAGGATGTCGCCCCACCAGTCGCGATTCTCCAGATACCATCGCACCGTCCGGGCGATGCCTTCCTCGAAGGTCACCGACGGCGTCCAGCCCAGTTCGTCTCGGATCTTGGAGGCGTCGATGGCGTAGCGCTGATCGTGGCCCGGCCGGTCGGTCACATAGGTGATCTGTTCGGCGTAGGGCCTGCCGTCGGCGCGCGGCTGGACCTCGTCCAGGATGGCGCAGATGGCCTGCACCACCTCGATGTTCTTGCGCTCGGCGTTGCCGCCGACATTGTAGGTTTCGCCCGGCGCGCCCTTTTCGAACACGGCCTGAAGCGCGCGGGCGTGGTCGTCCACGAACAGCCAGTCGCGCACATTGGACCCATCGCCATAGACCGGCAGAGGCTCGCCGTTCAGCGCGCGGATGATGATCAGCGGGATCAGCTTTTCGGGGAAGTGATAGGGCCCGTAGTTGTTGGAGCAATTGGTCACCAGAACCGGCAGCCCATAGGTGTGGCCCCAGGCGCGCACCAGATGGTCGGACCCGGCCTTTGACGCCGAATAGGGCGAGCGCGGATCATAGGGCGTGGTCTCGGTGAAGAAGCCCTCGTCGCCCAGCGAGCCGAAGACCTCGTCGGTCGAGATATGGTGGAAGCGGAAGGCCGCCTTGTCGGTGTCCGACAGGCCGCGCCAGTAGCCCAGCGCCTGGTTCAGCATGACGAAGGTCCCGACCAGATTGGTCTGGACGAAGGCCCCTGGTCCGTCGATCGAGCGGTCCACATGGCTCTCGGCCGCCAGGTGGGCGACCACCTGCGGCTGAAACTCGGCCAGGGCCTGAGCCACCGCCTCGGCGTCGCAGATGTCGGCCTGGACGAAGCGATAGCGGTCGCTGTCCGCCACGGGCGCCAGCGAGGACAGCACGCCGGCGTAGGTCAGCTTGTCGAACACCAGGACCTCATGGTCGGTGTGTTCGATCAGGCGGCGCACCAGGGCCGAACCGATGAAGCCGGCGCCGCCGGTGACGAGGATTTTCAAGTTGGAAGCTCTCTACTGATGGCTCAGAGCGCGCTCAGGGGCTCGAGCGGCCGCCCGTCATAGTCGAAAGGACTGTCGAAGTCCGCAAGCGTGGGCAGGACCTTGTCCTTGTCCGACAGCACCGGCCCCGTCTCCGGCAACGGCCAATCGATGCCGATGGTTTCATCGTTCCACACGATGCCCCCGTCGCAGTCGGGCGCATAGACGTCGGTGACCTTGTAGGCGACCTCGGTGTTCGGCTGCAGGGTGACGAAGGCGTGGGCGAAGCCGATCGGCACCCACAGCTGACGCCCGTTCTCGGCGCTCAGCTCCGCCTCGACGAACCGGCCATAGGTCGGCGAGCCGCGCCGCACGTCCACCGCATAGTCGATGATGGCCCCGCGCACGCAGCGCACCAGCTTGCCCTGCCCGTGCGGCGGCCGCTGGAAGTGCAGGCCGCGAATGGTGCCGACCTGGGCGGACATGGAGTGGTTGTCCTGCACGAACCGCCCCTCCACCCCCTGCGCAGCCCACTTCGCCTCGGCCCAGGTCTCGACGAACCAGCCCCGGTCGTCGCCGAACCGGCGCGTTTCGATCAGTTTGACGGGCATGGGCATCCTTAATACGGCCGTAAAATCAGAGGTAGTCGCTTGCCGCTAGTCTTAGCAAGTCCGTACGGATTGACCGTCTCCGACCTGGTTTCTACATCATGAGTTCAAAGGAGATGATGATGGCTTTCGACGCTCAAGAGGCGCTAGACGCGCTCAACACCGACGGCTTTGTCGTAGTAGACAGTGACATGGCCGTTCTGGCCGACGCAGCCGTGGCTGAATTTCGAGCTATCGAGGCCGAGCATCCGGATCTTTTCAAACGCGAACCGGACGGCCGCTACCCCCGCCTGATCAACTTCCACCTGGCCAGCCCGGCACTGCGTCGGATATTCACCGACAACGAACGCGCGCTCGCGGTGCAGGACGCCTTTTTCGGCGAGCCGTCATCACTTTACACCACGTTGTTTTACGAAAAGGGCTCCGCTCAGGATCTTCATCGCGACACACCCTATTTCACCACCAGGCCGGAGCACCGCTACCTCGGCGTCTGGACGGCTCTTGAAGACGTGGACGAAGAGAATGGTCCCCTGATGGTAATGCGCGGGGGCCATTTGATGCCCGAAGAGCATCGCGAAGCGATCGCAGCGGAGGTCTTTCCCGACGGCGACATTCCTCACAGCTCGGACGAGCTCTGGGTCCGATACCAAGACAAGGTCGCGGCCTCGGGGCGCGAGCGCGGCCTGAAGATCGAAACCGTGCCCGTCAAAAAGGGCGACACCATCATCTGGCATCCCCAACTGCCCCACGGCGGCTCGGTCATTCGGGATCCGCAGCGCACTCGTCTGAGCCTAGTTCAGCACGTTACGCCGCTGAACGCCCAAGTCTACGGTCTGGACGCCTTTTTCAACCCAAATAAGACGCTGCCGAGCGAAGCGGGCTGGTCTTATGAAACCAGCAATGGACGGAGCTACATCGATCACGGCGTCGTCGGCATCGGTCACATGACGAACGTGCCCAGGATCACCTTTCCGCAGGGAATGGTGCCCCAGTCAGAGGTCAGGCCGGCCTTGTCGCACTAATGTAGATCGGCAACATATTGCCTTCGGGCACCGGGCATCCATTGGAAACCAGACCTAGGTCGGGGGCGTAGACCATCGTCGCGGCAACCTCTTCGAAGCCTTCTTCGCGAATGGCCGCCAGCAGATCCCAGCCGAAGTTGTAAAACGCCAGGATGCCCTCGGGCGACAGGGGATCGCCATGCCGCTCCTCGGTCATCAGATGCTCGATTTGGCCATCTTCGGCAATACGGGCGCGAACCCAGCCCTGGTCCAGGACATCGAAGAAGGGCGCCGTGAAGAGGGTCGCGCCGCCCGGCCGCAGAATCCGACGCGTTTCCCTAAGGGCCGCCCGGAAATCGGGTATGTGCTCCAGCACATCCTGGTGGAGCACCAGGTCGGCGGACGCGTCATCAAAGCTCGTACAGGTCAGATCCTCGTTGCGCACAACCAAACCGCTGGGTTCCAGCGTGACTTCCCGCCCCCTGGAACAGTCGTCAGCGAGATACTCGCAGAACGTAGTCGTTTCGGAACGCACGCGCCGCGCCCAATCGGCCCAACCGCTCATCGCGCCGAAGAAGTAGGTCCTGCTGGACGTCAGGAGGCGATCCCGACTGGCAAGCACCATCAACCTGTCGCGGTTCTTTGCGCCGCAGGGGCAGACCAAGCCCTCCCGAAGGTTTGGATAGCCCGGACCGAAATCAGGCCCGCCGTCAACCATCGCGATCTGCGGCCGATCGCAGATATTGCAATAGATCGGCGCGCGATTGCCGGCGCGGATGTCCGCTTCGGTTTGCGCAATCCACTGGCGGCGGTCCGCAATCTCGGTTCGAAAGGCCGCGCCGGACGCGCCGCTGGACAAAAGGATCATCGTTTCAGAACACCAACAAGCTGACCGTCCCGGTCTACAGACGCGACGCCGCGACGTCACTAGGCCGGGCGCTTGCCGCGATGGCGATGGTTCTCTAGATGAACCTCACACCTCGACTTCGACGGCAGGCGGGCTATTGGCTCACGATGATCGACTCGCGCATGTGATCCGGCAGCTGAACGGACATCTGCCCGCTTCGCTGCATGAAATTTCGGCTCCGCTGGACGTCCAATCTTGGGACGCCGCACGGCGTGATGTGTTGCGATGGGCGGCCGTCGCTCAGCGCGATGGCGGCGACCTGCAAGCAGCCGCCGACACCCTGAAAAAGCTCTCGAATATTTGGCCCGACGAGCCCTCCTTCTGGCTCGAACTCCTCGTCATCCGAGCACGGTTCGATCCGAACGTCGACATCGACATGTCCGCATGCCCGGCCTCGGTGAAGAACTATCCGGCCGTCACGCTTTTTCTCTGCGCTCAAGCGCACCAGGCGGGTGACGCAGATCAAGCTCGGGAACTGCTTGATCGTATCGGCCCTCTGGATCCGGTGTCGGCCCGGGCGTTTGCAGATCTTCACCAGACGGTGGTGGAAACGCTGAAGCTGCGCCCCGCCCTGGAAGCTCTGTCGGCGACGAACATGGACCTAGGTCAGGCGCGAGCCGACGCGTTGGAAGCGCTTGAGACGCTTGTACTCATCGCAGACACTTCTGAAGCTTTACGTCCGTTTTGCAGATCGGTGGGTTTCTTCAACATTTACGGCTTCGACCATCCCGCAAGTATTCTGATTGAGGCGATGGAGAACGTCCGCGATCGGTTGAGCGTTTCAGGGCTGGGTGTCTATCTTGGCCTTCTGATCGCCTTGCGACTGGACGACCGGGCGGAGACGATGGCGCGAGACCTCGTCGCCCGACCAGAGGCCCCGCTATCCTTCGAAATGCTTCGCGCTATCGTCCTGCTCGCCGCCAGGAGAGCCGATGCCGAGCTCGAGAACGAAGCTCTCCGGCGAGCTGAGAGGCTCTCTGTTGATGATCCGGTTCGTCACGCTGAACTGCATCAACGCGCGCGCAGCCTGGGTCTCGACCGCCCCCTCAGGGTGTTTATCGGACTGTTCGGCCAGATGCGGGATCCCGATCAGGTCATTCCAGCCTTGGTCGAGCACTTACAGCAGAGCCTTGCGCCTTCCGGAGCGGAAATTCGTTTCGGGCTCGCGACGTGGCCGCAAACAGGGTTCCGCCCCCTAAGCCTCGACGATAGCGCAGGTTTTTTTCAGCAGGTAGTCCCTCCCCCTCTGCGCCCTATGCTTTCAGATCAGCATGGCGCGGATGGTCATCGTCTCAGAGCGGTTTGGCCGGAAGTAGTGGATGCGCTCATGGACTGGTCCGGCAGCCAGACAGCGAGAACACCCGACATCGAAACGCTCGAAGGCCTGCTTCCCCAAGGATCCAGGATCGCCTTGGGCAATGAAGACGCCGTGCGCCAATGCGTGGATCAGATGCCTCCAGCAACCCGAAGCCTTGCTCGAGAACAGATCAATCAGTTGAAAATGTGGTCCCGTATCGCGGATCTCGGTCCATTGGCCAGAGCCTTCGAAGTCGAGGATGCGCGGCCGTTTGATTGTTGCATCTTGGTCAGATGCGATCTCGTCAACTTGAAGGGCAGCCCGTCGGCCTTGGCGGCTCGCTCGGCTTCGGCTCATGGCAGGACCATTGTATTCCACGATTACGATGCTCATGCCGAGTTTATCGAAGGAAGCGGTGACCGCTACATGGTCGCCTCTCGTTCAGCCGCCGAAGTGCTGTTTGCCGGCTTTGACCATTACATCGAAAGCCTTCAGACGGACGATCAACCGCTGCGTGAACGCGTGCCCTGCCATGAGGGAGTGCAGTCCTTGCTGTTCGTGAGCGGTCTGACGCCGGAACCGGTTTGGGCGATGGGTTATGAAATTCATCGCTCCGCGGCGCCTCGACAAACGCTCGCCGCGGCGCTGCGGAGCGAAATCGAAGCGTCGAGAGGAACATCTCGGCATGATGAAGCGACAGCCGCCCTGGCGGCGCTGGAGAGCGTGCGATGACAACCACGATCGTCATCCCGATGGCCGGACGCGGCAGTCGATTTGCGGATGCCGGATATACCACTCCCAAGCCGCTGATCCCGATCCACGGTCGGCCGATGATACAGGTTGTCATCGACAATATCCGCCCCTCGACACCGCATCGATTCGTTTTCATTTGCCAGGCCGAGGCCGTCGGCGAATACGGACTGCGCGATCAGCTTCAAGAATGGGCCCCGGGGTCGGCCTTGGTGGAGTTGAACGGCGTGACTGAAGGTGCGGCCTGCACCGTTCTGGAAGCCGATGCTCACATTGATCGTGATCAGCCGCTGATGATCGCCAACAGCGACCAGTATGTAGACATCGCCATCGATGACTATCTAGCCGAGATGGATCGCCGAGATCTCGACGGGCTGATCATGACGATGGACGCCGACGATCCGAAATGGTCGTTCGCGGCGCTGGACGACCAAGACCTGGTGACCCGCGTGGTCGAGAAGCAGCCCATTTCCCGACACGCCACGGTCGGCATTTATAACTACCGGCGGGGCGGGGACTTCATCGACGGCGCGCGCGAGATGATCGCGCGGGACCTGCGGGTGAACGGCGAATTCTATGTCGCCCCTGTTTACGATCAGATGATCGCGCGCGGCGCCCGCGTCGGCGTCTTTGGCGTCGGCGCCGAAGCCGACGGCATGTATGGCCTTGGCATTCCCGCAGACCTGGATAGGTTCGCGGCGCTGGAGGTGTCACGCCGGGCGGTCGAGGGCCTGGACTGATGGAGGTCCTGAGCCACCGGGGCTACTGGAAGACGGCACAGGAAAAGAACCAGCGCGTCGCCTTCGAGCGGTCCTTCGACCTGGGCTTCGGCACCGAGACTGACATCCGCGATCACTGCGGCCGCCTGGTCATCGCCCACGACATGCCCACTGGCGACGAGATGAGCCTGCCGGACATGCTGGACATCCTGGGCGACCGCGACCTGCCCCTGGCGCTCAACATCAAGGCGGACGGACTGGGGCCGGCGCTAAAGGCCGAGATGGCCCGGCGACCGCATCTGACCCGCTGGTTCACCTTCGACATGTCCGGGCCGGAACTGATCCGCCAACACCGAGACGGTTTGCCGGCGTTCACAAGACTTAGCGACCATGAGCGCGCACCTGTATTGGGCGATCAGGCCGGCGGCGTGTGGCTGGACGCCTTTGACGACGACTGGTTCACGCCCGACGACATCCGGGCCTTGCTGAACCGCGGTCAGGCTGTTTGCCTGGTGTCGCCCGAGCTTCACGGCCGTGACCCCGACGCAGTCTGGGACATGCTGGGGCAGGCGGGGCTGCACGACACGCCGCTTATGGTATGCACCGACCGGCCCGAGGACCTGCGAGCGCAACTGGAGACGACCCAGCGATGATCAAGGCCGTCATCTTCGACATGGACGGGGTGCTGATCGACGCCCGCGACTGGCATTACGAAGCCCTGAACCGAGCCCTGCGCCTGTTCGGCATGGAGATTAGCCGCTTCGATCACCTGACCACGTTCGACGGCCTGCCGACCCGCCGCAAGCTGACGATGCTGACCGCCGCGCGCGGGCTGCCGCCGGCGCTGCACGATTTCCTCAACGAGATGAAGCAGCGCTACACGATGGAAATCGTGGCGGCGGAGTGCAAGCCGACGTTCGGCCAGCAGTACGCCCTATCTCGCCTGCATGCCGAGGGTTATCGCCTGGCCGTATGCTCCAACTCCGTTCGCGACAGCGTCGAGGTCATGATGCAGCGCGCCGATCTGGAACGGTATCTGGAGTTCATGGTGTCCAATCAGGACGTGACGCGCGCCAAGCCGGATCCGGAAATGTATCAGGTCGCCATCGACCGCATGGGATTGGCGCCGCATGAGGCGCTGATCGTGGAGGACAACGAGAACGGCGTGGCGGCAGCGCGCGCTGCGGGCGCCCATGTTCTGGAAGTGGGCGGCGTCGAAGACGTGACCTATCACGCTATCATGGCTCGCATAGAGGCGATCCAGGCGGAGGCGGCGTAATGGCCAGAATCCTGATTCTCGGCGCCGCCGAAACGCCCGCCGGCGAAACCCCTGTCTGGATCGCCGAACACGGCGGCGAGATGGTTATCGAACATCTGGCCAACCGCTGCGCGCGGCTGAACGCCCAGCTGATCTTCGCGATGCAGAAATCCGACGTTCGGCGTCACCACCTGGACAGCATCGCCAGGTTGACCGCGCCGGACTGCGCCGTGGTCGAGATTGAGGGCGCGACTCAGGGCGCTGCCTGCACCGCCCTGCTGTGCATCGATCATATCGATCCAGACGGCGAGTTGATCGTGATGAACGCCAACGAAATGATCGACGCCGATCTATCGCGGATCGCTGCGGGGTTCCGCGATCAGGGTCTGGACGCCGGTGTGACGACCTTCGCCTCGCTGCACCCTCGCTATTCCTACGTCCGACTCGATGACGCCGGCCGAGTCGTGCAGGCAGCCGAGAAACACCCGATAAGCCGCTCGGCCATCGCCGGGTTCTTTTGGTTTCGCAAGGGTGCCGACTTTATCGAGGCCGCAATGGATATGATCCGCAAGGACGCCAAGGCCGACGACCACTTCTTCATCAGCCTGACGCTGAACGAACTGATCCTGAAGCAGAAGACGATCGGTGTGTTTCCCATACCGGCAGCAGACTATCAGCCGCTCAAGTCCAGCCGTCAGGTGTCGCTTTACGAAACTGAGGCCTGAGATGCGACACGCGCGCCTGGAGGACATGACCAAGGGCTGGTTCGTGGGCGACTTCGCTCCTACCGCGCTTCAAACCGATGTCTGCGAGGTCGCGGTCAAACACTATAAGGCCGGCGACCGCGAGGTTCTGCATCACCACAAGGTCGGCACCGAAGTCACCCTGATCGTATCGGGCCGCGTGCGGATGCTGGACAAGGAGTGGGGGCCGGGCGACATCCTGGTGCTGGAACCAGGCGAAGCCACCGCTTTCGAGGCCCTGACCGACGCCCTAAATGTCGTCGTCAAGACGCCCAGCGCCAAGGACGACAAATACGAAGGCGCGGCCTGACATCGTTCACGCCGACTTCAGACTCCGTTCGGCCAGTTCCACAAAACGTTCCAGCCAAACGTCATCGAAAGCCTCTTGGGGGCTGGTGGGCCAGTCGACGCCGCTGGCGGCCGCCGCGCCTGACAGCACCTGACGCACGGATGTGCAGAGTTCCGCCGCGATCGCCTCCACGTTCGGTTCCGCGACCCTCAGCAACGGCGATACGCCGGCAAGCGTGGCCGCCGTTTTCGACATGCAGGCGTTGGTGACCGTCACCAGGCCCGCCGCAGCCATCTCCAGGGGCACCAAGCTGGGGTGCGGCGTGTACATCAGCGCCAGCCCCACGTCGGACGAGGCCAGCATTTCCCGATAGCTGTAGCTGTCCAGCTTCTTGATCAGCCGCAGGGTCCGCTCCGACCCCAGGTCCATCTCCGCATTCCGGTCCGAGCCGACGCCGATCAGCTCCCATCCATTGAGAAGCGGCCCCAGTTCGGCGGCCGCAAGTTTCAACGCGGCCAGACCGAAATCGTACATGTTGCGCGCCTCGGTCGGTTGAGGCCGGGCGTAGAAAAGCAGACGCGGGCGCCGCGCGGGCGTCAAGGGAACGCGCTTGATCTCGCGAAGCCCCGTGATGGGGTTTCGGAAAGGCAACGACCGCGCGTCGCGGCGATCGGGCGCGAAGACGCCCGTCCTCTGATCGCGGAAGAAGCCTTCCAGGATTTCGGTCGAGAAGACGGCGTCATGCGGAAAGCCGTAGGTCTGCTCCGCCGCCCGGTACCAGGTTCCCAGCGAAAAGGTGTAGGGCTCGAATTCTTGGATGAAGTACAGGAAGCGGTCACGACCCAACTGGTGGCGCAACCCTTCGACCAGATGGGCCGACCACCAGGTGGTGGCCATGAGCGCGTCCCCGGGCCCGACGTCCAGCGGTCGATCGCGCAGCCCGACGGCCTCGATCAGGCTCTCGTCCAGCCCTCGCCTGAGTTCGGGAAAAGCGCCCACGATCTCCGACACGGCGTCGGCGTCGACCCGCGGTTCGTCCACCAGGATCAGGCGCGTCGGCACGCCGCGCTCGCGCAGCCTCGTGATCAGCGAAATCTTGCTGTGATAGCCGCCGAAGAAGTGGCCCAGCGTCAGTTCGGGTAGGAACAGGTTCAGCCGCAGATCCGCCGGCCCATCGACCGCTCGGGCGTTCAGGGGTTCGATCTTGCGTTCGAAATCGGTGCGGGTCCGGTCCGAGACCCGGCGGTCGAAACAGCGCTGGGCGTCGCCCTTGGCCTTGATGAAACGGGCCAGGTCTCGCGCTGAAACGACGCCCGCGTCGACCAGACCGCGCGCCAGCAGCATGGCTTCGATCAGGGCGTCGATCGACAGGAGGCCGCGCTCGCCGCCCGCCCGCCGCGCCAGTCGGGCGAAGCCGCGTTTCAGGGCGACGGCGTCGTACGGCCGACCCGCAATGGCGTCGCAGGCCTGTTCGGCCAGACGGCGAACTCGGGCGTCGCTCCACACCGGGGCGCGCGTCAGCGCCTCGCGCCACATGACGAAACGCTGCAGGACGCCGACGGTCTGCGACAGGGCGACGGCGACATGCTCCACATCGGACGAATCCGCCCGTCCGGTCCGCAGCGCGCGACGCAGCCGGCGCACCACATAGGGCCACTTGGCCGTGTCGGTCAGACGCGACCCGCTGAACCCAAGGACATTTCCGCCGTGCTGGATATAGTCGTAGAGCGGGCGATCCACATAGCCGATCCGACCGACCGCCGCGCTCAGCACGGCAAGCCACTGGTCGTGATACAGGCCGCTAGTGTAGCGCGGAAACGGCGTCAGCATCCGCGCGAGATCGGCTGGAAAAGCTGCCGCGGCGCCCGTCACCGTATTGGCCACGCCGACGGTCAGGGGATCAAAATGATGGACCGTGCGGCTGTTCCAGAACGTCGGAGATATGATCTCGCCGTCGTCCTTCGTGACCCGCATGTCGGAGAAGGCGCAGACCACACCCGTCGGGGCCAGGGCTTCGAGCAGGGCTTCGACCTTGTCCGGCCGCCACAGATCGTCCTGGTCTGAGAACAGGATCGTCCGTGCGTGCTCCGAGCACATGTAAAGGCTGCGCTCGAAGTTGATTATGAAGCCAGTGTTGGCGCGGTTCACGTCGATGTCGACGCGCGGATGGTCGGCGAACTGAGCCAGGCTGGCCCCGCCCTTGGGAGAAGCGTCATCCGAGATGACCAGATGCACGCCCTTGTTGGCCAGGATGCTGTCCACCTGCGCCCGGAAAGGCCCCATGGGCGGATTGTAGCTGGCCATCGCAACCTGCACTGGCGCGCGGCTTCGACTGCGCTCCGGCCGGGGATGGACGTGCACCGCTATCGCGGCGTTGGCGACCAGTTCGACGCCCTCGGCGCCCTCGAAGACGAACTCCAGATTGAGGCTGCGATCGCCGGGTGAGAGATCGGCTGCCGAAAAGGCGAACCAGGCCAGGAATCCGGTCTGTGGGCGCGCGCCGGCCCCGCCCAGCCAGGCGACCGCGTCCACCTCGTGCAGGCTGGCGTGGGTGAAGAACTCGCATCCGCCGCGCACGTCCGGCGAGCGGGTGCGGACAGCCTTCAGCGTCAGTGGGCCGAGCGAAGCGTAGCCGCTGACGTAAAGTCGGTTCACGTCGCCGACGTGGATGTGCTGCTCAGCCCCGTGCTCGATGCGCGCCTGCGCCTGTCCCAACTCCGTCAGGGCCTTCAGCGCAACAAGTCGGGCGGCCTCATCGTCCAGCCGTTGGTCCAGAATGGCGTCCGCCAGGTTCGGCAGCACGGGCCCTCGTGCGGCCTCCAGCACGGCTTCGGGCCGAAGATCGTGCACACGCCAGCGCCCGTTGTCGATTAGGTCGCATTGGGTGGGCAGGCGGCGACGGAAAACGCGGCCGGTGGCGGCCGCGACTCCGTCTCGCATGTCCCGCCCCTCTCGCCGTCCGTTCGACCAGTAGTGCCAGAACGGATTCAGACCCTTGACCTGCTTGAGGTCCGGATGACAGTCGAGATAGGCGTCAGCGTCGAAGAACGGCGAGGGACGCAGCCCCTGGGCTTCCCCCTCCTGAATGAAATGCGCGAAGGCGTTGGGCCAGGCGCCGGCGGACACGGCGCGCAGCGCTTCGGGGTGGGCGCGCAGGTACCAGAGCTCGTCGAACACGGGGTTGGGCTGGCGCCCGAGCCGCCAGCCCTCCTGGACATAGTGAGCGAAGGGCGAGCCATGCGCCGCCCAGGTCTTGGCGGCGACCTGACTGCCGTAGAAGTCCGCGTCGAAGTGCGAGGCGCCGCTGCGCCGTTCCGCCACATCCCGAGCAATCAGATGCTCAAGCCAGCCGTCCAGCCGGTTCTGGAGCACGATCGCAGGCAGATCCCCGTGGGCGCGGAGAAATGCACTCGGGTTGACGAAGGGGTTGGGCGGCCGGCCTTCACCCTCGCCGGTCTCGACATAGTCCTGCAGTCTCTCAAACCATCCCTTGGCTTGAACATTGAACCGCACGGCGTACCAGTCTGCATCGAAAAGCGGATTGGCGCTGAACCAGTCCAGATCGCCATAGCGGATCAGCGCCTCCGCCTGATCCAAACCGTCCAGGCCCCACCGCTGCAGCCAGCGGGAGTCAATCAAGGCGGATCGCCGGTCAAGCAGCCGATCGACGAACTTCATCTCCGTTTCGGAAACGTCGCGGGCCGGAAGGAAGCTCGCCGGTGAAAAGGCGAACCTGCGGCCGCCCATCACAGCGGACAAGAATTCCGGGTCTGCGAACAACGCCGACAGGACGGCGCGACGATCCGGAGCGGTCTCTATGGCGCCGCGCGTCGCGGGCAGAAGAGGCAAGGCCGACGCCCAGGACCGAACAGCCTTGCCCAAGGTTTCGCCGCGTCCGAAGTCCGGGTCATCAGCGCTTCTGGCGAAGCGGTCGGTGGACATCACGGACCGAACCGCATCCAGCCGGCCCCTGGTTTCCGCGATCAGCGCGCCCTTTTCGTCAGTTCCAAGAAACAGCCGCGCCGCTTGGCGGTCATCGGCGTCCCGGCCGCGTCCCGCCACGGCCTTCAGAGTTCGGACAAGGAGGTCGGACAAACGAAGCAAATCCTGATCAGCTGTGTCGCCACCACCCGCGCCACGCCCGGATACCGCTTCGCCATCCTAGGCGTAAAGCCGCAAGGTTGCCAAACCGTCGCGACCGTCTAATCGGTGGGAGTGACCCAGAGGTAGAGCATGAAGCGACGCATCAAGCGAACCATCAAGGCGCTGAAATCGCGGCTGAACGCCTCGCGGCGCGATGGCCCCCGCCAGCAGGGTGATCGCGCCCGCGATCGCGGCGACTGGGCGACAGCGGCCGACTTGTACAGCCGCCATCTCAGGGCGGCGCCCGATGATTTCGACATCTGGGTCCAGCTTGGCCACGCCATGAAGGAGACCGGCCGGCTGGATCAGGCCGAAGCGGCCTATGTCAAGGCGGCGCTGCTGCGTCCTCGCGACGCCGATCTTTGGCTCATGCGCGGCCATCTCGCTCGACTGCGCAATGATGAGCACACTGCAGCGAGACACTACGCCGAGAGCTATTCAATCGCCGGCGATCCCCGCGCTCGGGAAGAGCGCGACCGCAGCCGTGAAAGAGCGCTCGGACAAACCAGTTCGGCAGGCTCAGGCGCTCCGGCTTTGCGACGCGTGGGCGCCCTCGAGGTTCTCGAGGGCGGACGCATCAAGGGGTGGGCCATTGATCCGGATCGGCCGGGCGCGCCGGTGGCGCTTGAGGTGCTGATCGATGGCCTGCCCAGCGCGTCGGCCGCGGCCGAACTGACCCATGCCGAACAACCGGCAGCGCGGCGGTTCGAGATCGATCTCTCGACGCAGCTGGATCTTGCTGCGCGGCCGGAAGTCGAGGTCCGCCTGTCGCGCACAGGCGAGACCCTCGACGGGTTTCCAATAGTCTTCGGCATGCCGGAACGACTGCGCGAGTGGAGCCAACGCCCGCCGATCGTGCGCTCGGACGAAGAAGTCGACGGCCGCGTCTCCTTTGTCATGCTTGAGCCCTGGACGGCCGAGCGCGGAGCACAGCTGACCGCAGCCCTCAAGCGGCAAACCCACGCCGAGTGGGAGCTGCTGGCGCTTGTCGATGCGGATTGTAAGCCGGCGCGGCGCCCGGATCGCCGCATCCGGCTTATCCTCCAATCCGATGCCGGCGGCGCCTACGACCCCCTGTTTACGCAGAGCAAGGGGAACTGGATCGTGCCGCTTCAACCCGGGCAGACTCCGGAGCCGGAACTGGCGCACCGCCTGCTGGAGGCCTTCGCCGAAGGGGCGGACACGGTCATGACCGACGTCGCCCTGCATGGTCCGAATTCCGATGCACCCGGTGGATTCACGGCCCATCCCGCTTGGTCGCCGGAAGCCTTTCTCGCCGATGTCGCTGCGCCTCGTCTGGCCGGGTTCAGCGCCGATGCGTTGCGGCGCGCCGGAGGATATCGCCCCGACGCGTCGCTGCCCTTCGCCGACATGCTGCTCCGGGCTTGCGAAAAGTCCCGCACCATCACTCAGGTTCCGGCCCTGCTTGCACGCAGCCCGTATCCGACGCCGCCTTCCGCCGCCGATGTGGCCGCCACCCAGGCCGCTGCCTTGCGCCGGCAGGCGCGTGAAAACCACCTGGAGCCCGCTTCCGACGGCAGGGGGGCGCAGCCCCTTGAGATCGCCGACGCCCTCTTGGTCGTGGTCGAGGCGGATCGGCGACTCGACGAGATTGAGCCGCGCTTGCGCCTGGCTTGGCGTGAGGCCGGTGCGGCTGGCCAAGTGGTCCTGCTTGACCCCTATGCGCGTACCGCGCTGGAAGCCGAGCAGGTCCGCGGAATTGACGGCCGGCTGTCTTATATCCGCTGCACGCCGGATGACAGGACCGTCGCCTTGAACGCCCTGCTCTCCGAAAGGGCTTCGCAGTTCGACTCAGCTGTCCTGATCGGCGAGGGCGTCAAGCCGGAACCGGGCGCGGCGCGACGCCTCGCAGCCTGGCTGCGGGCGTGTCCGCAGGCGGCGCTGGCGGCTGGCGTGGTGCTGGACGGCGTAGGCCGTTGCGAGGGAATCGGCGTCATCGCAGGGCCGGGCGGCGGCCTGGCGCCAGCATGGTCGGGCCGCTTGCTCGCCGAGGCCGGGCCAGATGGCCGCCGCGCCCGGCGCTGTACGGGTGCCAGCCTAGACCTGGCCGCCGTGCGCACCGCCGTTTTCACCCAAGGCGGCGGCTTCAGCAGCCACCTGAGCGGTCTGTGGCGGGATGTCGACCTGGCGCTGAGGCTGGAGCCTACGGGCTGGAGCATTCTCGTCGACCCCGAAGCCGTCGCCCGGCGCATCGGCGACCCTGCCGAGCTTGATGCGGAGATGGCGCGATGGTTCCGCCATCGATGGAGTCAGCGTCTGGCGGCTCAGGACCCGTTCTACAGCCCCCTGCTGTCGTCCGACCTCACCCATCGCACCGGGACGCTAGAGTATGTTTGGTCGGCGGGACGCCGAACCAGCCGAGAGGGGCCTGCTGACTTGGGCCAGGCGCGGCCGCGTCTCAGTCCTTCGAGCTACCCGGTGGCGGCATGAGCTGGGGCAAGACCATCAAGCGCGGCCTGCGGCGCCTGGGCGTTCTGCCCGATGTCCGACGGTCTCCGCCCGACCCGTTGCGGGAGACCCGACGCCTCAAGCGCATCCGCGCCGAGAACGCTCGAGACGCCGGTGACTGGGCCGAGGCCGCGCGATTCTACGGCGAGGCGCTGGAAGGCGACCAAGACGATGTGTCCAATCGCGTGCAGTACGGGCACGCGCTCAAGGAATGTGGCCGGCTGGCCGAGGCAGAGGCCGCCTATCGCCGGGCGATATCTTTGAGGCCTGCGGACGCCGACACCTATCTGCATCTTGGCCACGTGTTGAAGATGCAGCATCGCCCCGAAGACGCCAAACAGGCCTACGCCGACGCTCTCGCCTGGAGCCCGGACCTGGCCGCCGCGCGCGACGAATTGATCGGCCTGGGCGGACGGG
Organism: Brevundimonas sp. MF30-B; assembly: GCF_004683885.1. Lineage (NCBI taxonomy): Bacteria > Pseudomonadati > Pseudomonadota > Alphaproteobacteria > Caulobacterales > Caulobacteraceae > Brevundimonas > Brevundimonas sp. MF30-B. Next base: position 2,779,859 of record NZ_CP038440.1, read on the forward strand.
GCCGACTGCCGCACCATGCCTGGGGGCGCGACGCAGCCACCGAGCGCCTTGGCCAGTTAGGCCAAACGCTGGCCGCCGTCCGGCATCTGGCCGGCGAATGGCGGCTGGCCGGCAGCTACCCCGTGCAGGCCTGGGACGCCTTTCGGCGTGACCACCCGCTGACGCCGCCCCCGGCCTGGGCCGAAACGGCGCCGGGCGTGCATGTGATCGTCAACGCCGCCGACGCCCCGCCCTCCGATCTACGCGCCACGCTGCACAGCCTGCTGAACCAAGCCGCCGCCGAGTGGACGGCGGTGGTCGTCTGCGGCCCCCAGATGCGGGATCATCCCGTCGCCGGCCTGGCCTCGCGCGACGCCCGGATATCGTTCGACCACGCCGTCTCGACCAGCCCGGAAAGCCCGCGCCTGCTGATGGAGGCCGGCGTCGTTCTCGAGCCATACGCCCTGGCCTGGCTGACCCAGGCGTGGATGCGTACGGGCGCGCTGGCCGTCTACGCGGACCACGACAGCCACAGCCGTCACTGGCGCGAAGGGCGAGCCTGCTTCGATCCCGCCCTCTACGCGGCGCCGGACGCAGACGACCTGGCGACGACGCCGGTCGTTCCCTCGATCGTGCTGACCGCCCCATCCGCGGTGGTGGCGCCCCCGCAGGCGGACGTCGATGCGCGGCGCAGCGCGCTCGTCGCCGCAGCCCGGCAGGGTGCCGCGGCTCATCTGCCGCGCGTTCTGTCCAGCGTCTGGCGTGACGGGCCGGCGGCGGACCTGCCGTTCGAATCCGGACTGAAAACGGAATTGCCGCCAGGGCCAGAGCCTCTGAACGGCCGCATCCTGGTCGTCATTCCCACGCGTGATGCGGCTGACATGCTGCGCGCCTGTGTCGACAGTCTGATCGCCAAGGCCGCCGAGCCCGAGCGTGTGGAGCTGCTCATCGTCGACAACCGCAGCCAGGACGCCGCCACCGCCGCCCTGCTGGACGACTGGGCCGCATCGGGGCGCGCCAGGGTCGTCACACACGACGAGCCCTTCAACTGGGCCCGGATCAACAACCGGGCGGTGGCGGGCCTCGACCCCGCGATGCTCGTGTTCGCCAACAACGACGTGGAGGCCCTGTCCTCAGGTTGGGACGCGCGTCTTCGCCAGACATTGGCTCGCCCTGAAATCGGCCTGGTCGGCGCGCGGCTGCTTTACCCGGACGGCACGCTTCAGCACGCCGGGGTGGTGTTGGGCCGCGGGGAGGGACGGCCGATCCACGAGGGCCTGCACAGCCGTCCTGGCGAGCCCGGTCCTCTCGCGCGCTGGATTCGGCCGCGCGCTGTCGCGGCGGTGACGGGAGCGTTCATGGCGGTCCGCCGGGAGGTCTTCGAGCTGTTGGGCGGCTTCGACGAAGGGCTGGCGGTTGGCTACAACGACATGGATCTGTGTCTTAAGGCGCGCGCGCAGGGGCTGCGCGTCCTCTACGATCCTGCCCTGGTCCTGACCCATCACGAGTCAAAGACGCGGGGCTTCAATGACGGCGGAGAACGGACCCGATGGGACGACGATGAACTGACAGACCTTCATCGCCGCTGGGGCCAGGCCTTGTTCACGGACATGTCGTTGAACCCTCAATGGGTGTCTGCGCACTCAAGAGTGTTCGACGGCTATCGCGACCTCGGCCCCCGGGAGACGATCGAGTGGCTGATGCGCTCAGCCAGGCCCGACCCCTGGCGTATTCTCGACGAAGACCGAGAGGCCTCGGACGGCGCGTCCCGTCAAGCCTGAGGCCGCCCGGAACTATCGCCTTGTCCCTGCCAAAAGCCTGGACGAAACTGAGAACAATCACTTGGAGATACGCAGAATGGCTCGTCTCGCCGCGGCGCTCGTCGTCATAGGCTCTGTAACGCTCGCGGCTTGCGACGGGGAGCCGGCACGGGGCGCCGACGCCGCAGCGCCGGGCGCCGGAGCGGCTGAGGCGAGCGCGCCCCCGACCGACGTCCCCGTAGACGCCGCCTCGGGCTCCGAGGAGGCGCTTCCGGCCTTCGCCGAACTCTACCCCGGCGCGGACGTCAGCCAGCCACTGGTCTCCGCGGACGGCGCCTCCGGGCCAGGCGGCATGACGGCGTTCACCACCGATGCATCGCCCGAGGCGGTGATCGACTTCTATCGCCAGCGCGCCGAGAGCGCGGGCCTGACGTCGCAGACCGCGCTGAATCAGGGCGAAACCCGCGCCTATGGCGCAGTGGGCGAAGCAGGCGCGACGGTTCAGGTCGTCGCAGGCCCAGGCGAGAACGGCGTCACCTCGGTTCAGCTGACGTGGAGCGCGGGTCGGTGATTAGGGCTGCGGGGCTCCTTCTGGCGACCCTGCTGGGGCTGACAGCCTGCGCCGGAACGCCCGCCGCCGTGACGGAGGTTCCTGGCCTGCAGTCGGCGTCCAATGAAGGCTACGTCGGCGCAGACCTCTTGACCGAGCTCGCCCGCTCGATCCCTCCGCCCCCTTCCCCGGGATCGGATGTCGATCTTGCAGATCGCGCCGCATCGGCGGCTCTCCGGCCCTTGCTGGGCGGCGATCGGTGGCTGCTCGCCACCGCCCATGCCGAGGTTCGCCCCGACTTGGCCGCTCCGCATTTCGACTGCGCCCTGGGCGTTCGCATGGGCGGGCAGCAGACCCCCGCGCTCGAACGGATGCTCGCACGCCTCTTTCAGGACGCCGATCATGTCGCCGAGGCGGTCAAGGCGCGCGCGGCGCGGCCGCGCCCGGTGGCTGACGATCAGGATCGCCAATCCTGTCAGCGCATCACGGACGCGGGGCGAAACAGCCCATCCTATCCGTCCGGCACCGCGGCGGTGGGAGCAGCCTATGGGGAGGCCTTCGCCGCCCTGGACCCGGACCGTAGCGATGCGGCGCGCCGGACGGGCGACGAGATCGCGATAAGCCGGCAGGTCTGCGCCATGCACTATCCGTCGGACGTCGAAGCGGGCAAGGCGATCGGCAAGGCGGTCTTCGCGGCCGCAGCCGCCACCCCGGCCTTCGCGCAGGATCTGGCCGCCGCGCGCGCCGAACTGGCCATGGTCCGCGCCACGGGCCTGACCAATCCGGGCTGCGCGGCCGAGGCTGCAACCCTCGCCGTGCCGCTTCCCCAGCCTTGATCGGGATCGCGATCGGGCTGGTCCTGGCCGCTCAGGCGCCGCCCGGGACGCGCGATTGCTCGGCACAGGAGATAGACGCCCTAACGGCGGCCACCGACCAACCCTTCGCCTTGCGGTGCCGGGCCCGGCTTGGCGGTCGATCGGTCGTACGCCCTGTCCGCATCGAAGGGGCGGAAGCGTCGGGCGCCCTTCTGGACTGCGGCGGCGGATCGATCGGCCGGCCGGGCCAGGCCGTGACCACGCGTTCGCCCACCGTCGCCATCTGGTCGCGTGATCTGGGCGACGGGCGCTTCAGCCGTCCGCGCGGCGTCGCCCTGACCGACTGCACCGTTCACGGCGCGGTGCGCATCTGGGGCATGGGGGCGGGCGAGAGCATGGTCAGCCTGCACGCCGCGTCTCGCCGGCCCGACCACACCGCGCGCGCCCAGGCCGCCGCGCCGACCGACATCGCCCTGAGCCGCGTCACCTTCGCCGGAACCGGCTCCATTCCGCTGTATGTCGGGCCGGGCGTCACGCGCGTGACGGTCAGCGACAGCCGCTTCACCGGCCGCTCGGTCTCGACGGCCGTCTATCTGGACGCCGAGAGCGCGGACAACACCATCCGCGACAGCAGCTTCGACCTGCGCACCGGCCGAGAGGTCATCGCGGTCGACGGCTCGGCCCGCAACCGGATCATGGACAACCGCATCGCCCTGAACCGGATGGGCGGGGTCTTCCTGTATCGCAACTGCGGCGAGGACGGCGTGATCCGGCATCAGACGCCGTCGGACAACCGCATCACCGGCAACACCTTCACCCGCGCCGCCTGGCTGGTCCCGCGCGCCGTGGTGGTCGGATCGCGCGAAGGCAATCGGCGCTATTGCGGCGACGACGCCGGCTGGCCCTTCGGCTCCAGCGCCGACGACGGCGACAACGCTGCGGGCAATGTCGTCGCCGGCAACACCGTCAGCCGACGGTGATCGGATCGGGCCTCAACGCGCCGTAGAGATCGGTGCGGCGGTCGCGGAAGAAGCCCCAGGCCGCGCGGTGACGATCCAGGAAGTCCAGGTCGAAGGTGTGCGTCAGCACCCCCTCCTCCCGATCCAGGCTCTCGACCAGGTCGCCGCGGTGATCGGCGATGAAGGAGTGGCCGTAGAAAATCTGGCCCGCCTCGGTGACCTGTTCGTGGCCGATGCGGTTGGCGCCGACGACGGGCACGACGTTGGACACCGCATGGCCCTGCATGGCGCGCCGCCAGGGCGCGGCCGTGTCCAGGCTGTCGTCGTGCGGCTCGGTGCCGATGGCGGTCGGATACATCAGCACCTCGGCGCCCATCAGCATCATGGCGCGCGCGGTTTCGGGGTACCACTGGTCCCAGCAGATGCCGACGCCGACCTTGCCGAAGCGGGTGTTCCAGACGCGGAAGCCCGTGTCGCCCGGCCGGAAATAGTACTTCTCCTGATAGCCGGGACCGTCGGGGATGTGGCTCTTGCGATAGACACCCAGCGCCTCGCCGTCCGCGTCCAGCATGACCAGTGAATTGTAGTACTGCGGCCCGGCCCGCTCGAAGATCGACACCGGAATGGCAACGCCCAGCTCCTTGGCGACCGGCGCCAGCTGGGTCACGCACGGGTGCTCGCGCCATTCATGGGCGTGGGCGAACCACTTCTCCTCCTGGCTGACGCAGAAGTACGGCCCCTGGAACAGCTCGGACGGCAGGATCACCTGCGCGCCCTTGGCCGCCGCCTGGCGGATCAGGTCGATGGTCTTGTCGATATTGGCCTGCAGATCCTCGCCATACGAGGTCTGCAAGGCGGCGACGGAGATCGTTCTTGGAGTGGCGAGTGACGAGTGGCGAGTGGCGAGCGAGGTCATGACTTGCGCATCTCCAGCTTGTTGATGAGGCCAGCCAACATGCGGCTGATTTCGTCGGCGTTTTCCAGCAGGGAGGCGAGTTCGGCCTGCTCAACATAGCCAAGTCGTTCCGCGATGATCAGTTGCGTCTCCGCCTCGGCAAGAGAGCCTCGAGCGATCGATAGGAACCGAACGAAGTCTCCCGAACTGCGGCGCGCACAGCCTTCAGCGACATTCGACGGGACAGAAATCGCCGACCGTCGAACCTGGCTGGTCAGCCCATACTTTTCCTCAGGCGGCCACTCTCGCGTGATCGCATAAACCCGCTCCACCCAAGTGATCGCTTTTTGCCAAACGAGGAGGTCGCGATAATGGCGGACCTCGCCACTCGCCACTCGCCACTCGCCACTCATTCCGGCTCCTGCTGAGAGATGCAGTGGAACGAGCCGCCGCCGGAAAGGATCGCCAGGGACGGCAGAGCGATGATCTCGCGATCGGTGAAGACGGTCGCGAGGGCCTCGCAGGCGAAGCGGGCGGCGGTCTCGTCGCCATAGGTCGGCACGATGACCGCGCCGTTGGCGATCAGGAAGTTCATGTGGCTGGCGGGCACAGGGCGCTCGTCCTCGTCGCCGACGAAGCCCGGCGAGGGGACGCGCAGCACCTTGATCGGCGCGCCGTTGGCGTCGGTCATGGCGGCCAGGTCGCGGGCGACGGCGTCATAGACCTCGTCGTTCGGATCGTTTCGGCCCCACGCCACCGGACAGGCGACGACCCCGGGCGCCACGAAGCGCGCCAGGTTATCGACGTGGCCGTCGGTGTGATCGTTCAGCAGACCGTCGCCCAGCCACAGCACCTTGGCCGCGCCCAGCGCATCGGTCAGCGCGTCTTCCGCCTTCGCCTCGGTCCAGCCCGCGTTGCGGTTGGGGTTAAGCAGGCACTGGCGCGTGGTCAGGATGGTCCCGGCGCCGTCATGATCCAGCGCCCCGCCCTCCAGGATGAAGTCGTGGCGCGTCGGCGAAACGCCGGCGTGGTCGCCGATCTGGGCGGCGACAGTGTCGTCATGCTCGAGCTCGTACTTGCCGCCCCAGCCGTTGAAGCGGAACGCCTGGGCCTCGCGAGAGCCCTCGCCGAAGATCGGCCCGGTGTCACGCAGCCAGATGTCGCCGAACCGGCCGGGCATGACCTCGACGCCGTCCAGCCCAGCGAACCGCGCCTGGGCGTCGGCCACGGCCTCGTCCTTGCCGACCATCAGCCGCACCTGCTCGCGACCGGGACCGGCCAGCGCGCGCACCAGCGCCTCGACCTCGGCCTGGGCCGGTCCGAGATTGTCCTCCCACAGCTCCGCATGGCTGGGCCAGCCGACCCACATGGCGCGGTGCGGAGCCCATTCGGCGGGGACGGGACGGGTCATGGCGGCTTCAACTCCAGTCACGCCGGCCTGCGGCGGAACGAGGCCAGATAGGGCCTGCCGGCTTGAACTTCAACGCAACGAAAAAGGGGCGGTCCCGAAGGACCGCCCCTGATCGTTTCGCTGCGTCGGTTTTAGAAGGACAGACGGGCGCCGAACTTGATCTGCCAGGTCGAGGCCGGCAGCTGAGCGTTCGGACGACGAGCCTCGCCGGCCAGGTCGCCGGTGGCGCCGGCGTTCTGCAGCGTCGAGTACTGGTACACGGCGCCCGGCGCGGCGCACGAGGCGTTCGCCGTATTGGCCGCGTTTCGGCATTGCAGGACCACCGTGCCGACGCCGCGATAGAACGGATACTGTTCCGTCACGCCCCAGCGCTCGTTGATCAGATTGCCGATATTCTCGATGTCCATGTACAGCTTGACCTTGCCGGTCGGAACATACGGGACCGAGATCTCCTGCGACAGACGAACGTCGAAGGTGGTCACGGCGCCGGTGCGGAAGGCGTTCCGCGGCGCGATCGAACCGGCGTACTTCATCAGGCCGGTGTTGTTCAGGAAGGCGTTGAAGTCCGCCAGGTTGAAGCCCGACGCGTAAACGATGCGCGGATCGCTGGTCGCGGTCACGACACCGCTGGCGTCGGTCTGCGGCACGTAGAACAGCTGGTTAGAGGTGCCCAGAGCGCCCGAGTAGGACTGCGGCACCGCGTTGCCGAAGTCGTTGTCGAAGTTGCCCGTCCGGCTGTTGTGATAGACGTACGAGAACGGCAGGCCCGAGCGACGCTGAGCGAACACGTTGATCGAGGTCTCGTTGTCGCCGAACAACGCGCGGGTCCAGTTGGCGTTGACCGAGAACTTGTGACGGATCTCGAAATCCGAGGTCGCCAGGACCGGATTGTTGTGGTCGGCCGAAGCGAAGCGCACGAACGACGAGTCCGGCTGCGAGCTGGTCAGCGGGTTGCCGTCTTGAGCTTCGGTGTAGGTGTAGCTGGTGCGGACATCGAGGCCTTCGAACAGGCCTTCGTTCCAGCGCTTCTGAGCCGTGATGGCGCCCGAGGTGGACGATCCGCCCTTCTTGAGGTTGGACAACAGCAGGTCGAAGACCACCGGGCCGGCCGGACGCGTATAGACCGGGCGACCGTCAGGCGCCGTGCCCGCCACCGTCGGCAGCAGATCCGTATAGTACAGCGCGTTCTCGAACTCGTTGTGGATCACATCGGCCTGCAGGCGGAAGTCCTCGATCAGCGGCAGGTAGAAGCTGCGGCCGACCGTCAGGTTGTACTTCCAGGCGCTGGGGATCTCGAAGTCGGGATCCAGAGCCACCACGCTGCCGTTGCCGGGCGTGAAGGTGCAGTTGGCGCCGGCCGGAACGACGCTGAGGTCGGTCACCCCGGTGATCGGGCCGGTGCAGACAGCGTTCGTGATGCGCTGGCCGTCGTTGCCGAAGGGGTTGCCGATCTGAACGTTGGTGCCGATGGCCGAGAAGCGGCCGATGCCGCCCGACACGGTCCAGTCACCCGGAGTCCAGTTGAAGCCCAGGCGCGGCATGATCAGGTCGCGGCCGTCGAGGTTGGACGTATTGTCGAAGCCCTGGCGAGTGCGGAAGTTCGTGTTCAGCGTCGGACGATCGTCCATGCTGAACCAGTCGTAGCGCAGGCCGAAGTTGACGCGCAGGTTGTCGGACACCTGCCAGGTGTCTTCAGCGTAGATCGAGTTGACGTCATAGCCGAACTCGACCGCGCCATCGCGCGCCGTGCCGAAGGTGGCCGGCACCGTGCCGCCGTTGGGATCAACGGCGCCGCGGATGACCAGGCCGGAGGCGTTGCCGGCCAGGAAGTCGGCGTAGCTGGCGAAGGTCCACTGGCCCAGCGACTGGGACACGAAGACGTTGGTGAAGTCGCGCGTCTCCAGACGGATGCCCGCCATGAAGTCGTGCGAACCCCAGCTGTAACGGCCGATCAGCTCGGCGTTGCTGACTTCGCTGTACAGGTAGTTGTCGTGGCGGAAGTTGTCCGCACCGAACTGGATCTGCGGCGTGCCCGAGCCGGGCTCGACGCCGGCGAGGTCCGAAACGCCGACCGTCACCTGACCAACCGACAGACCGCCAACCGGCAGCTGGGTGGTTTCGGTTTCCTTGTAGCCGACGCGCAGCTCGGTCGAGAAGGCGTCCGTCCAGCGCGAGTTCAGCTGGGCGTTCCAGGTCGTGAGGCGCTCGTCCTTCAGATACTGGCTGGATTCCAGCGCCAGGCGCGGCTGGCTGGTCGAGCCGCCGTTGATGAAGGCCGACGAGGTCGAACCGTTGAAGGATTCACCGCGGGTTTCCTGGAAGGTCAGGGCCAGGCGGTGGTCCTGATTGATGTTCCAGTCGATCTTGGCCAGGTACTTCTCGTCCTGAACCGGCGGGGCCAGCGAGACGAACGAGCCCGGATCATAGCCGTAACGCGACTGGGTGGCGGCGCGGAAGGTGTCGACGGCGTCGGTGGTGATGCGCGGGATCGGGTTGGCGAAGCCGGCGTCGACCGGGCCCTCGTTGAGCGAGAACTCGGATTCGAACTTCTCGTACGACAGGAAGAAGAACAGGGTGTCGCGGATGATCGGACCGCCGAGGGTCGCGCCCCAGGTCTGCTCGTCGAACACGCGGTTGTAGTTCTGACGGGCGCGGAAGCCGGCGCCACGCGGGCCGTAGCCCCAATAGCGATCGCCCAGCAGGCTGTCGTTGGACTTCTCGTAGAAGGCCGAGCCGGTGAAGCTGTTGGTGCCCGAGCGGGTCACGGCGTTGACCGAACCGCCGATGAAGCCGTTGTTGATCACGCTGAACGGCGCGACCGAGACGTTGATGGCCTCGATGGCGTCAAGCGAGATGGGCGAGCGCTGGGTCGGATAGCCGTTGCCGTTCAGACCGAACTCGTCGTTCTGGCGGATGCCGTCGACGGTGAACTGGTTCAGACGCGTGCCGACGCCGGCGAAGCCCAGGGCGTCGTCGTTCGAGGGGTCGATCGTGACGAACGGATCGAGGCGCGCGATATCCTTGGGGTCACGGCTGATCGAAGCGGCGGCCGCGATGGCGTCGGCGCCGTAGTTCGACGAGCTGCCATAGCCGAAGTCGTTGGAGAAGCGCTGACGCGTCCCGGTGACGACAATGGCGTCCAGTTCAGCCGCCTGTTCGCCGACCACGATGTTGCCGGCCACCGGATCGCCCACGCCGATGCTGCCCAGCTGAAGCCCGCCGGCGCCCGCCGCGCTGCTGACCGTCACCGTATAGGGACCGCCCGCGCGCAGGCCGCGCGCGCTGTAGAAGCCCGACGCGTCCGAGACGGTGGTGACCGTGGTGCCCGTGGGTTCGTGAGTGATCGTGACCGACCCGGCGACCCCGGCGCCGCTGCCGTCCGTGATCCGACCGCGGATGCCGCCGGTCGTTTCCTGGGCGATGGCGACGCTGGAGGTCGCCATGAGGATCGCCAAGGCGGAAGCGCCACAGGCGAAATTGCGGTTGAACATTGTCTTTATCCCCTGGGGAAAGACGCTCGGCCTGGTCCGAGCGCGATTCCTGTCATCGATGGGGGGCGTTTAGGCTCGCGAACCAAAGGTCGGGCGACAGTTTGATGACAGACTCATGACAGCGGCCGAGGGTGGCTCCAGCGCCACACCCTGGATCAGCTGTAGATTTCGATGAAGTCGGCCACGCCTCGAGCCGTAGCGCCCATTGCGCGGGGTTCATGGTAGTTGCCGTTCACCTGACTGCGCGCGATTACATGGGCGCGGAACCGGACGAAGAGCTCGACGTCCGGCCCCTGTGGCGCGCCCCAGAAGGCGTCCAGCGGCTGTTGATCGGTAAGACCTTCGAAGTCGAAGAAGGCCTCGCCCAAAACCTTGACGGGCGTGTGAAACCCCAGGGCAGACAAGGCGGCCGAGGAGTTGTTGACCACCATGCCCTGAGAGGCGCGGCACAGTTGCGCCAGATTTCCCCCGTCGATGAAATCGACCCGGTCCGCCAGCCCGCGCTCTACGGCCAGGCAGCGTGTGATATGACGTAGGTTGACCAGCCCCGGATCCAGCGGATGGTTTTTGACCACCAGCCGCGCGTCCGCAGGGGCCTGTCGGGCGAAGCTGCTCATCACCTCAGCCAGGAAGGCGGTGTTGTCAGCATACTGCGAATACCGCAGCAGCTGGGCGTCTCCTTCGCGCTGCAGACACGCAAGGAAAAACGGGCCCTTGGCGGCGATCGCCTCGACCTCGCAGGCCGCCTTGGATTGGAAGGCGAGGCTCACATAGCGCCTCACATGGCCGAGGAACTGCAGCCAGGCGGACTGGGTGTAGGGATAGCTGTACTTGGGGAACATCAGCCGACCGGGTAGCTGGCAGGCATGATACAGGCTGATGTTGATGATGTGGTGAGGCAGTATGCGCCCTACGGGGCGAACGACCAGGGTCTCGGGCGCCGGCGCTGCGTACCCTGACCTGTGGCGTGGCAACTGACTGGATGCGTTGACGCCGTTCCGCTCGAGCGTGATCCAGTCCGGCCGGAAGTATCCGTTTTCGAGAACCCACACCTTGGCTTTCAAGCCGTCGGCGATGGAAAGGACGGCCTGATTGTACGGGCCGCTCTCGCCGAAAACGATTATGTCGGTGAACTCATCGGCCAGGGCCTCGAACAGAGCCGGCCATTGTTCGACGCCATCCGTGAATCTTATGCCGTTGGGTCGCCGCCAGAAGGCCAGGTCGCCGGCGTTGAACATCATCCGCGAGACGACGGCGCCGCGCTCGCTCAGGACATCCGCCAACGAGCGGCCGAAGCGGCCGAAGGGCGCGGTTACGATCAGAAATCGCCGGCCTTGCAGACTATCGGCCACGTCGCCCTGCGGCAGACGCGGAAGACGCAATTGCGCCCTGACCGCCGATTCTGAAAGACGCTTTGCCTGGCCTGCGGTGTCATCGAGCACATCCGCCATGCGACTATCTCCGCACATCATCGACGGCAACCGATGATAAGCGCTCACTCACAATCTGGCGCAGCATCGTCATCCGCTCCTTGTCGCCCCCCAGCGGTCAGGATCAATCGTAATAACCGCAAGCGCGCACCGTAGGAAGAAATGCGCCCGCGCGGTGCGGACGCGTTTCCCCGCGCTCTCGGTCTGGTCGGCCGGCCGGACTTGGAGCCCGGCCGGCCTTTCGACTTAGAAGTTGATGTTGATGGTGGCGCGACGGTTGAGCGGCTCGCGCACGCCGTCGGCGGTCGGGCGGGCCAGCTGCGTTTCACCGCGGCCGTCCAGCGAGATCACGCCGCCGTTGACGCCTTGGGCGACCAGGGCGTCGGCCACGGTGCGGGCGCGACGGTTGGACAGACCCAGGTTGTAGGCCGCCGAACCCGAGGAGTCGGTGTGACCGACGACCAGGATGCGGGTCGGGGTGCCCGACTTGGCGTGGTTGGCCGCTTGCGTGATGATCGAGCGGGCTTCGGCCGTCAGGTCCGAGCGATCCCAGTCGAAGTACACCACGAACTCACGCGCCTGGACCGGCGCAGGCGGCGGCGGCGGCGGCGGGGGAGGAGGCGGCGGGGGCGGCGGCGGCGGGGGCGGCGGGGGCGGAGGCGGCGGCGGCGGCGGAGCGTCGGCGCCGAACGCGTAGCGCAGACCCAGGGTCACCGTGTGCGACTGGTCGTAGTCGCCGTTGAACGTGCCGAGGCTCGCACCGGTCGAGAAGGTGTCGAACTCCATATCGCCCGTCAGATAGCGATAGGTCAGGTCGATGTTGGTGCGCTCGCCCACGGCGAAGGCGACGCCGGCGATCGCCTGGGCGGCGAATTTGGTGGAGTTGTCGTCTGCGGAGATGGTCGCTCCGCCAGGCGTCGGCTGACGCACGCGGCCGACGGTGTCGGTGCTGACGCGATTGACGCCGGCCCCCAGACCCACGAACGGACGCAGGCCCCAGAACTCGGTGCCGAAGTCGTAGATGACATTAGCCATCAGGGTGGTGGCTTCGATGTCGCCCTCGGGCGAATGGCACGGACCCGACGCCGGCGTCAGGTTGCAGAGCCCCGACGGCGGATTGTCGTTGGCGCGGCGCACGGTGCCGATGTCGCCCGAGCGGTAGCCGCCTTCGAGTTCGACGCGCCAGTTCGGGTTGAAACGATAGCCAAGACGCGCGAACGCCGCCCAGCCGTCATTGATCTCCCAGTTCCACTTCACGCCCGTGGTGGACGATTCCAGATTGACCGGTTCGATCGTGTGCCAGCCAGCGTCGATCGCGCCGTACCAGCCGTTCGGCTCCGCCGAAGCGGCGCCGGCCGCAAGCAGCCCCGCCGTTGCGACACCTGCCAGAAGTTTCAGCTTCATAGCCATCCTCATGCTCAAAAATTGTCCGATAGGCGACGCACAAGCGCCGTTCTCGAGTGGCCGAACGGAGGCAGCCGCGACTGGTTCCCGCGTTTACGACAATGATCCTGTGAACTGTGGCGCCGTCTCCACACATTGAGCCCTCGCGAAACGATAGGGCATGAGTAGGCTTCCGCGCGCTGACAGGAGAGAACCGAATGGCGATGAACTTTGAGGGCCGAGTGGCGATCGTCACAGGAGCCGGCGGCGGCCTTGGCCGAGAACACGCGCTGGCCCTGGCGAAACGCGGCGCCAAGGTGGTGGTCAACGATCTGGGAGGCGCGCGCGACGGTTCGGGCGGTTCCGCCACAGCGGCCGAAGCTGTCGTGGCTGAGATCGAGTCCCTCGGCGGCGAAGTCATCGCCAACGCCGCCTCCGTCACCGACTTCGCCGCGGTTCAGGCCATGGTCGACCAGGCCATGACCAAGTGGGGCCGGGTCGACATCCTGGTGAACAACGCCGGCGTCCTGCGCGACAAGACCTTCGCCAAGATGGAGATCGAGGACTTCCGCTTCGTCGTGGACGTGCACCTGATGGGGGCGGTCAACTGCACCAAGGCGGTGTGGGAGATCATGCGTCAGCAGAACTATGGCCGGATCGTCATGACCACCTCGTCGTCGGGCCTGTACGGAAACTTCGGCCAGTCCAACTATGGGGCTGCCAAGATGGCCCTGGTCGGCCTGATGCAGACGCTGTCGATCGAGGGCGCCAAGAATGACATCCGGGTCAACTGCCTGGCGCCCACAGCCCACACCCGCATGACCGAGGATCTGGGCGCGGCGCTGCCGCTGGAGCATCTGGGGCCCGAACTGGTGTCGCCCGGTCTGCTCTATCTGGTCAGCGAGAACGCCCCCAGCCGCTGCATCCTGGCCGCCGGCGCCGGCGGCTTCGAGCGGGCCTATGTCACCCTGACCCAGGGAACGCGCGCCGTCGGCGACGATGCCGCCGAGCAGATCGAGGCGGCCTTCGCCGACATCTCGGACCGCACCGGCGAGATCGTGCCCGACATGGGCGCCGCCCAGGGCATGATCGAACTGACCAAGCTGCAGAAGGCCCTGGGCTAAGGCGGCCGCCTCGCCTCTTGCGTTGACGCCACGACACCCGCCTAAAAGCGGTTCATCCGCGCTCAAGCCGCGAGCGACCGCGTCGCGAGCCTAGCGCCTCGAAAGGAGCATCGCAGATGCGCGAAGCCGTCATCGTCTCCACCGCCCGCACCCCGATCGGGCGCGCCTATCGCGGCGCCTTCAACGACACCCAGGCGCAGCAGCTTGGCGCCCACGCGGTCAAGCATGCGGTCGCCCGCGCGGGCGTCGATCCGGCCGAGATCGAGGACGTGGTCATGGGCGCGGCCCTGCAGCAGGGTTCGACCGGCACCAATGTCGCGCGCCAGATCGCCCTGGCCGCCGGCCTGCCCTCCTCGGTTCCGGGCATGAGTCTGGACCGCCAGTGCGCCTCGGGCCTGATGGGCATCGCCACAGCGGCCAAACAGGTCATCTTCGATCAGCAGAAGATGGCCGTCGGCGGCGGACTGGAAAGCATCTCCCTGGTCCAGAACCAGCACATGAACCTGTACCGCGGCAAGGACGAGGACCTGCTGAAGCTGTCGCCGCACATCTATATGTCGATGCTGGAGACGGCCGAGGTCGTGGCCCGCCGCTACAACATCAGCCGCGACGCCCAGGACGAATACGCCCTGCAGTCCCAGCAGCGCACGGCTCAGGCCCAGGCCGAGGGCCGGCTGGACGCCGAGATCGTACCCATGACCTCGATCATGCTGGTGATGGACAAGGCCACCGGCGAGACGTCGAAGAAGGAAGTCACCCTGTCCAAGGACGAGGGCAACCGCGCCGACACCACGCTGGAAGGCTTGAAGTCGCTGAAGCCCGTGTTCGGTTCGGGCGAGGAAATCCAGCAGGGCGAGTTCATCACGGCCGGAAATGCGTCCCAGCTGTCGGACGGGGCCTCGGCCTGCGTGATCATGGAGGCCAGCGAGGCGGTAAAGCGCAATCTGCAGCCGCTGGGCGCCTATCGCGGCATGGCCGTCGCCGGCTGCGAGCCCGATGAAATGGGCATCGGCCCGGTCTATGCGGTGCCCAAGCTGCTGAAGCGCCACGGCCTGACCGTGGACGACATCGGCATCTGGGAGCTGAACGAGGCCTTCGCCGTGCAGGTGCTCTATTGCCGCGACACCCTGGGCATTCCCAATGACCGGCTGAACGTGTCGGGCGGCGCCATCTCGATCGGCCACCCCTACGGCATGTCGGGCGCGCGGATGACCGGCCATGTCCTGATCGAGGGCAAGCGGCGCGGCGCCAAATACGGCGTCGTCACCATGTGCGTGGGCGGCGGCATGGGCGCGGCGGGTTTGTTCGAGATTTTCTGACGGCCTCGCTCGACCGTTACAAGGTAACAAACTATAGGACCGGCCATGTCGACCCCCGGCCTGGCCGAACCCCTTTTCCTGACCCTGTTGGGCGGCGGCTTCACAGCCGCCTTCCTGCACGCGGCCCTGCCGACCCACTGGCTGCCGTTCGTGCTGGTGGCGCGCGCCCAGCGCTGGGGCGTGGGCAGGATGCTGGCTGCGGTTGTCGCGGCGGGCTTCGCCCATATCGTCACCACCGCGGTCGCCGGCTCGCTGATCGTGGCGGCAGGGCTGGCGCTGAACCAGTGGGTGGCCGGACTGCTGCCGCATCTTTCGGCCGCGTTGCTGTTCCTGTTCGGCGCCTTCTATCTGGCCCGGTCCAGCCTGCGCCGGCCCCAACTGGCCTCGGGACCGCAGAGCGAACTGTCCGAGCCGGCCGTTTCGGATCGCGCGGCCTTTCTGGGCCTGGTCGCCATCATGGCCCTGTCGCCGGGCGAGGTGCTGCTGCCCATCTATCTGTCGGCGGCGGACGAGGGACTGACACTGCTGGGCCTTCTGACCCTGTGTTTCCTGCTGGGCACCCTGGCGGGGATGGTGCTGCTGACCCTGGCGGTGCGAGCCGGCGCCTCGATGCTGAAGGTCGAACGCTGGGCCCGGTACGAAGGCGCGGTGCTGGGCGTCGCCCTGATCATCCTCGGCCTTCTCGTGGCGACGCATCAACACTAACGTCGCCGCATGGCTCACGATCACCACCCGCACGTCCACGCGCACGATCACCCTGAGCACGGGCATGGGCATGGGCATGGGCATGGGCATGGCCATCACCACCACGGACCGACCGACACGGGCGACTGGCGCTATCTGGTCGCGCTGACGATCAACCTGGCCTTCGTGGCCATCGAGTTCGGGGCGGGGCTGTGGACGGGCTCGACCGCGCTGATGGCGGACGCGGGGCACAATCTGTCCGACGTGCTGGGGTTGGCCCTGGCGGGCGGAGCAGCCTGGCTGTCCCGCCGCGCCGCCGGGGAGCTGCGCACCTATGGCTACCGCAAGGCGACGGTGCTGGCGGCGCTGGGCAATGCGCTGCTGCTGATCTTCGCCTGCGGGGCCATCGCATTCGAGGCCGTGCGCCGTCTCAACGAGCCGGCCCCGGTCGCGTCCGGGGTCATCATGGCGGTGGCGGGCGTGGGCTTCCTGATCAATCTGGGCACCGCCCTGCTGTTTCTGAAGGATCAGCACAAGGACCTGAACGTGCGCGGGGCCTATCTGCACATGATGGCCGACGCGGCGGTCTCGCTGGGCGTGGTGGCGGCCGGCGCCCTGATCCTGTTCACGGGCTGGTCGATCGTCGATCCCCTGGTCAGCCTGGGCATCGTGGCCGTCATCCTGATCGGCACCTGGGGGCTGCTGAAGGATTCGGTCAGTCTGGCGCTGGACGCCGCGCCGACCGGGGTCAGCGTCTCGGGCGTGCGCGCGGCGCTGGCCGCCCTGCCCGGCGTGACTTCGGTCCACGACCTGCACGTCTGGGGCCTGTCGACCACCGAGACCGCCCTCACCGTCCACCTTGTGCACGACCGCGCGGACGCCGCCGTGCTGCTGGCCGAAGCCCACGCGGCTGCCGGCCGCTTCGGCATCGGCCACGCCACGGTCCAGCTGGAGCAGGGTCAGGCGATGAACTGCCCGACCTGCTGATCCGCCTTAGCGCGAGATGCGCAGCCGGGTGATGTCGCGCCCGATGGCGCGGAAGGCGTCCGACAGATCCGCATTGCTGGCCGGCAGGAAGGCGAAGGCCGGCCCGGTCGCGCAATCGCGCATCAGCTTGGCCGCGTTCCCGCCCGACGCCACCTGGAAGCCCACGGTGTAGACGATGACGCCTCGCGCCTTCATGGCGTTGCACAGTCTCAGCGTCTGGGCAAACGGGTCACCGTTAGAGGAGTTCTGATTGATGTGATCGGAGTTCGCGCCCGATCCCGTCCCGGCGTCTCGCGCGATTACGCCCTCGAAATACGGCGTGTTGAACTCGCCGTCGGTCATGAGAATGACCGCCTTCAGCAGGTTCTGCGGCTTGTACTCGCCGGCCGGATTGGATGGCCACAGCGTGTTGAAGTTGGGCGACACCGTATACCAGCCCCACGCCGCTCCGATCTGTCCGGCCGTGGAGCCGCCGATCTTCATGCTGTCGATCAGGTCCGTCAGCGAGTTCTTGTTCGCGCTCAGGGGCCGGATTGTCGCCTCCGGGCAGGGGTTGACGGAGTTGGTGTAGTCCTTGGCCGCCGGATAGTTGCGCCCCACCCGCGCGGTGGAAGGCGATGCGTCCGTGTAGGCGTGCGTCCCGACTCGCTCGCTGACGCAGCTTGACGACGGCAGAACCTTGATGGCGTTCGACATGTTCAGGAACACGCGCCACTGACAGCCGTCCCGACCACACCACGACCGCCCGCCGGAGGAATAGGTCCCCCAGCCCGCGCCGTTCTGATTGATCGAATAGGTGTTGCTGGTGAGGGTGGTGACGATGAAGCCCTTGTTGTTGAGGCCCGTCATGCCGTTCACATTGTCGATATAGACGCCGTCGTTCGTCGCGAGGCCGTGGTTGTTGGCGGTGATGACGACCGAGCAGTCGCTCTGGACGCATTTCGTCACGGTTCCGTTCGAAGAATATTTGCTGAAGTTGGAGGACGTAGACAGCGTGTTCCACCGGTTGCTGGACCAGTGCTCGAGCGAGAACTTGTCATTATCGATCTTCACCACGCGAAAGGCGCGATTGTTGATCTGCGTCATGCCGCTGACGTTGTTGATCCAGACGAAATCACCGGTCGAGAAGCCGTGCTTGCTCGACGTCACGACGCCCGGATTGGCCTGAGTGATCCCGCTGATGGTCTTTCCGGAACCGCTGGACCAGACCGCGTTGCTGATATTGACGGATTGGGTCAGGGCGCCTCGCGCGCCGGCCGCGTAGGAACCCATGTTCACCCCCATCGAATAGGGGATGATCGACATGCGCGAGTAGTAGGGCGACTGCTGGTCCTGAACGACGGTTTCCACAAGGTCCTTGGCGGCCGCCTTGAGCGACGTGATGCGCGAGCCGTCCATCGAGCCGGTGATGTCCAGCACCAGCGCGACCTCGACATCCTTGGACGAGCGGTTGACCTCGGACTTCACCCCGACCTGCAGCGTTTTGTCGAAGAACTGACCATAAGGCGGCAGCACCAGGCCGGCGACGACGGTGTCGATATCGACCTGTGCGTCGGCGATCACGATGTTGTCGGCATTCAGAACGAAGGTGGCCTTGGGCTCTGCGACCTTCGGATAGGCCGCCATATTGGCCAGCAGGGCGACCATGCCCACGCGCTGGATGTTCTCCGCATCGCTGTACGGTGAACGCGCCGCCGCCAGAGCGGCCGCGTCCAGCGCGTCCTGAAGACTCATGCGCACGGTGGAGGCGCGATGGATGTCCACCCCGCCCATGGTCATCAGCAGCAGAGCGGGCACGCTCAGCGCGAAGATCATCGCCACATTGCCGCGTGTCTGTCCCGCCAGCCGCGCCGCGAACGCGCGCGCGCGCTGAACGATCGAGCGTCCGGTCCCCATGCCCTGCTGAATCCCGCGTACGACGGACCTTCTCCGCCATAGGCCAGAATGAAGCCCGCGCGGTTAGGGAAGCGCCAAGAAGAACAGTTAGCGGCGCGTTAGCCGTGTTCTCAGCCGCGCCGGATCACGCAGGCGGCCAGACCTTCATTGCGCACCACGCGCGCGGCGGCTTGCACGCGGGCGGCGCGGCGGCGCACATAAGGGCCCGGCTGGGCCGCCCGGTAGCGCCGCGGGCTGGGCAGGATCGCCGCCAAGCGCGCCGCCTCCGACGCCGTCAGATCGCGGGCGCTCTTGCCGAACCAGTGGCGGGCGCCGGCCTCGGCGCCATAGACGCCCGGCGCGAACTCCGCGACGTTCAGATAGACTTCCAGGATGCGGCGCTTGCTCCAGGCCGTCTCGATCAGGACGGTGTAGCCGGCCTCCAGCCCCTTCCTGACCCAGTCGCGACCGGGCCACAGGAAGACGTTCTTGGCCGTCTGCTGGCTGATGGTGGAGCCACCGCGCACCCGCCCGCCGCGCTCGTTGGCCTCCAGCGCCTGGCGTATCGCCGCCATGTCGAAGCCGCGATGGCTGCAGAAGCGCGCGTCCTCGGCCGCGATCGCCGAATAGACCAGGTTAGGCGAGATGTCGTTCAGCGACCGCCAGCGGTAGTCCATCCCCTGGCCCTTGATCGCCTGCTGCCACATCAGAAGCGTCGGCGGCGGCGGCACGAACCGATGCAGGGCCACGCCGATGAACGGCAGCAGGCACAAGACGACCAGCAGCGTCAGCAGCGGCCGACGGCGGCGTTTCGGTTTCGGCGTTTCAGCGGCGTCCCCCATGACGTCCGGTGTCCGCGATCCCGCGCGCGGACGCAAGCGCGCGTCAGGCGCCGAGAGTGACGACGCCGGCGTTTCCATCCTCGTCGGCCCAGGCCACGCGGTCGGCGGTCGGGCTTAGCGCCAGGGCCGTGATCTCCGCGCCCCGCTCGGCCTTGATGAAGTCCAGCCCCTGCCCGGCCGGATCCGCGACCCAGACCCGGCCGTCGTTCAGCCCGGCCGCCAGCCGCCCCTGCCCCGTCACGCTGGCGATGCGCGTCACCAGGCTGTTGTCGTCGAAGCCGATTTCGGTCGCTTCGCGGCCCATCGGCCCGTTCGATCCGATGAAGGGCCACAGCACAGCCCCCTGCGCCCCCGAGGTCGCCATCAGCTGGCCCTTGGACAGAAAGCCGATCGACTTCACCTTGGACGGATAGCCGCCCATGCGCAGGTCCTTGTGATCCTTCAGCCGCCAGCCGTGGAGCTGGTTGTCCTGCATGGCGGTGATCAGGAAGGCACCGTCCGGCGACCAGGCGACGCTCGTGTGCGAGCCTGCCCATTTCAGCAAGGTGGGCTTTTGCTGGGCGATGCGCGCGAACCAAAGGGCCGCGCCGTTGTAGGTCGCCGTGGCGATGCGCCGCCCCTTGGGATCGAAGGCAAGGTCCGCGACCGTCCGCTCATGTTGGAACTCGCGACGGAAGGCTGGATCGGCGCTGTCCAGCACCGTCAGGGTGCGACCGGCGGAAAAGGCGATCAGCCCGGTGTCCGGCGCGGCATCCACCGCGTCGATCCACTGGCCCTTGGTCGTGGCCAGCACGGCCGACTCGCCGCGCCTGGACCACACCAGCCGCCCGTCGTCGCCGCCCGTCACCACCCCATCGCCCGAGGGGTGGACGCAGGCGCACAGCACCGCCCCGTCATGAGCCTCGGCCCGCTCGCCGTCGACGAAGACCACGGCTCCGTCGCCCAGGGCGAAGACCGCGCCCTGCCGGTCGAACAGGGCCGCGGTGACCTGGGCGTCGAAGGTGATTTGCATTGGGGGTCCAGCGATCCGATGATGCGAGCGCGGGTTCATAGCCGTCTTGGCGTCGCCTGTCGCCTGCGCGAACGGACTCGCGTTGACCCTCGCGCCGCCTTCGGCTATAGGCCCGCCCTCTTGAGATTTCCGCGCCGTGGACGGGTGTCTGCGGCGTTATTCGTTCGAAGGTTTGACTGATGGCCAACAACCCCGGCGCCCGCAAGGCGATCCGTAAGATCGAAGCGCGGACCGAAGTGAACAAGGCCCGCCGCACCCGCGTGCGCACCTATCTGCGCAAGTTCCAGGAAGCGGTGACCGGCGGCGACATCGACGCCGCCAAGGCCGCCTTCATCACGGCCCAGTCCGAACTGATGCGGGCCGTCTCCAAAGGCGTGGTTCACAAGAACACCGGCTCGCGCAAGGTGAGCCGTCTGGCCGCCCAGCTGAAGAAGCTTTCGGCCGCCTAAGGCGCGTCACGCGGGCTTCGCCCGACAGGGGTTTTCACAGCCCCGTCATAGTAAAAATGAGTGATTACAACGGCGAGGGCGCGCAAGCTCCCTCGCCGTTTTGCGTGTTCGCTGCAAGTGCGACAGTCGTCATCAACCGCTGCGATTGTGGCGAAACCGTCATTTTCCTAGGCGGGATCGACCCTTAGCGGAGTCAAACGATTTAAGTGCGAATCGGGAGTCGAATCAGCGTTGACCCTCCCGGTCTGCGGCGTAAGTTTTGGCCTCTCAACGCCCTTCCGACCCGGCGGCCTCCGCCGGGGA